>JBPPMD010000016.1:0-7901 GCA_051305875.1 Desulfuromonadales bacterium
TCAATGCTTCGCGTAATGCTGATTACAGTCATTGTTTACTTTGTCGCCTGCATGTTCGTTGACCCGATTGTGGCCATTTTTGTTCTGAGTCCTATTTTCCAACCGTATGTTGTCAGCGCCGGAGTCAATCCTATTTTGCTCGGAACCTTGGTCACCCTCCAATGCGCCATCGGTTCCGCGACGCCGCCGTTCGGTTGCGATATCTTTACCGCACAATTGATATTCCGACGACATTATCTTGAGGTAATCGGCCATTCGCTGCCGTTTCTGCTCATTCTGATCCTGGCAACGATTATTTTGATGATGTTCCCGAGTATCGCCCTGTTCATTCCGAACCTGGCCATGGGAAACTAGTACACTGTGGCGAACTACTGAAAAAACCCGGGAGATATTATGGACTATCAAAATGTGCTGGTTTTAACCGATTTTTCCAAAGATTCTGATGCTGCACTACAGGACGCGGTCAAGTTTGCTGAAAAATTTGGCTCACAGTTGACCATCTTGCATGTGGTTCAAGATGAAAGTAACCTCAGTTTTATCTTGTCAGATTCAGAATATCGTAATGTGGAGGATAAACTCGAAAGGCATGCAAAAGACATGTTTGCTGCACTGGAAGAAAAAATCCCCGGATTGAAAGATCTCAATTATAAAACCAAAACACGCAAAGGGATTCCCTATATTAACTGTCTCTATGAGATAGAGAGCGGTAACTACGATCTGGTATTTGCGGGTTCCCACGGGAGATCTAATTTAAAGCACATCTTTGTCGGCAGTACCGCAGAAAAAATCATGCGGCGATCACCGATCAGTGTTTTTATGACACGCAGCCAGTTGTAACTGGAATGATTACCAATGGCGTTTTCCTCAAGCAAAGGAGCGACCGATTCAATGGATAAACCCGGACTTTTCCTGCGCGATGTCTTTCTAGCCAGACAACGATGCAACGGCTTTGCCCAAAAAACTCCACTGCTCCACTCTAGCCCTTTGAGCGCTGCCATGGGGAGTGAAGTCTTCCTCAAGCTGGAGAATCTGCAACAAACCGGTTCATTCAAAATCCGCGGTGCGGCAAACAAGTTGCTATCTCTCACTTCGGAAGAACGCCAACGGGGAGTACTCGCCTTTTCTACCGGCAACCATGGTCGTGCTGTCGCCTATGTTGCAGCACAACTGGGCATTCGTTCCGTGATCTGCATGTCCCACCGGGTCCCTCGGTACCGGGTGGAAGCGATGGAGGCTCTGGGAGGAGAAGTGGTCCTGTCCGGTCAGAGTCAGGACGAGGCTTACCTCAAGGCCCTGGAACTGGAGCGAACAGAAGGTTTGATCATGGTCAAACCCTTTGATGATCCACATGTCATTGCGGGACAGGGAACAATCGGCATTGAGATTCTGGAAGACCTCCCCGATGTGGACAGCCTTCTCATTCCGCTTTCAGGGGGGGGACTGCTTGCCGGAATCGCTCTGGCGATGAAGGCGAGCTCACCCGCGATCAAAATCATCGGCGTAGGACTCGAGGTCTCATGTCCCATGCAGGCCAGCCTGCAGGCTGGCCTGCCGGTGGAGATTGAGGAAAAGGACAGTCTTGGCGATGCTCTGCTGGGAGGGATAGGACTCGATAACTGTTACACTTTCCCTATGGTCAGGGACCTGGTTGACGAGGTCATTCTTGTCTCCGAAAAGGAAATCGCCGCGGGAATGTTCTACGCATTCGATACTCACCGACAGGTCATTGAAGGTGCTGGCGCGGTCGGTATCGCCGCCCTGCTGGCCGACAAGACTTCACACCTGGGTAAGAATCTGGCAGTAGTCGTCAGTGGCGGGAATGTCGATCCAAGACTTTTAACCGAAATTGCATGGAGAGAGTATGCCTGATTTCAGTCCACCCCAGCATCTCCCATTCGAACTTGCGGAATATCAGCAACGGCTCAAAAACACCAAAGAGGCCATGGGACGCTCCGGGGTGGAAGCCCTGCTGATCACCGATCCGGGCAACATGAACTACCTGACCGGCTATGACGGCTGGTCTTTCTATGTCCACCAGGGAGTCCTGATCCTGATCGATCAGGAAGAACCGATTTGGTTCGGTAGGGCACAGGACAGCAATGGGGCGGGTCTGACCACCTGGCTGGATAAGGAAAACATCTACGGTTACCGCGACAATTATGTGCAATCGAAGCTTTCCCATCCCATGGAGTTTGCTGCTGACATCCTCAACGAGCGTGGATACGCAAAGCGACGTCTCGCTGTAGAAATGGACAGCTACTACTTTACCGGCCGCTGCCTCGATACGCTGCGCCGCTCGTTGCCTCATGCTGCCATCCTTGATGGCGATGACATCGTCCGCTGGGTGCGTTGCATAAAATCGGCAAAAGAACTCGATTACCTGCGCATGGCCGCCCGCATCACCGAGCAGGTCATGCAGAAAGCGATTGACGGCATCGGCATTGGCGTGCGCGAAGGTGATGTAGCCGGGGAGGTTTATAAAGCACAGATCTGTGGAACCGCCGACTTTACCGGCGATTACCCTGCGATCGCACCGATCATGCCCTCAGGGATACGCACATCGACCGCTCATCTGAGCTGGACTGACAGACGGTATGAACATGGTGATATCGTTCTCCTCGAACTGGGTGGAGCCAAACATCATTACAACATGCCCTTGGCCCGCACGGTTATGATTGGTGAGCCGCCTAAAGAACTGCAGAACGTGGCCGAGGTCGCTATTGAAGGTTTGAACCGGGTTCTGGAGTTTATCCGCCCCGGGGTGACGGCAGAAGACGTGGAAGCAAAATGGCGCGAGTCGATCTCAGGCAGCCGTGTGGTCAAGGAATCGAGGGTCGGATATGCCTTCGGACTGAATTACCCCCCAGACTGGGGCGAGCACACCATCAGCCTGAGACCCGGTGACAAGACCGTATTAAAGCCGAACATGACAATCCATTTCATGCCGGGAATCTGGCTCGACACCTTCGGCTTTGAATGCACCGAACCGATTGTAATAACAGAACAGGGCTGCGACACATTTATCGACTTCCCGCGTAAACTTTTCATTAAATAGTGATGGCTAAGCAAAAAGTCCACCCTACGGCGTTATGGCGTTTTTTCAGGACCTCGACATACCATATGTATGCCTTCGCCCCTGAAAAAACACCAAGCCTTGTAGGATGAAATTTTTGCTTAGCCATCCCATGAGTTTTTGCGAATGCATCAAATAGTGACCGTCTGGAAAAGGGCCGTTTACGGACGAAAACTAAATAAAACATCAATGCCAGTCGTGCTAAAGAGGAGAGTCTCATGGAAAAAGAAGTGATTTATTCAGCAAAAGCACCTGAGCCAGGGGCCTATTCCCAAGCCATCAAATATGGCAACCTGGTTTTTGTTTCCGGTCAGACATCTGACGATCCGGTCACTCATCAACCGATCAAGGGCAGTATCGAAGCACAAACAGAACGGATACTGAACCACATCGGATACATTCTTGAAGCCGCCGGATCCGGACTCGAAAAGGTCCTGAAATGCAATGTCTATCTTTCTGATTGGGAAGATAAAGACCGGATGAATGCCATCTACAAGAAATTCTTTCCGCACAACCCTCCCGCCAGAATATGCATGGCAGTCAAAGGGCTGGATTCGGGGCTGAATGTCGAGATCGACTGTATCGCCGGAGTTTGATTGATGCGTTCATATTTTCGCTCGGTGGGAGCATCCGAGTTCAGATCATGACAGAGGTTCTCCCCTTTTTCCCTCTTTGCCACAGGTGACTAAAAGATTGAGCAAGAGTTTAAATGTGTCCGGGTCACGCCTGGCTGGATTTGGTTTTGCCACAGGTTCGGCATTTGCATTCGCTTTGTTGAATGTGACAATCCGTTACTGTGGACCCTATCTGACTGTCTGGCAAATGGTCTTCGCTCGATCGGTGTTCGGGGTAGTCGCCATGCTGATGCTGGCCCGATTCAATGGTATCAGTCTTTGGGGCAGGGGTCGCAAGACCCTTCTCCTCGCAGGGGTAACCAGCGTCATCAACGTCGTCTGTCTGATGTCGGCCATTTTACTACTACCTCTGTTCGAGGCTCTGGTGTTACTTTATCTCTACCCGCTGTTTGCCGCCCTGATTTCGCCGGTGATAAGCGGCGACCGATTGTCAAAGGGAGACTGGGGCGGCATTGCTGTCGGCTTGATCGGAGCGGTTCTGGTGCTTTGGCCGGATAAGGTGGATGCCAGATTGTCCATTGGCCATGTGCTGGGATTATTGGCGGCCTTCAATTATGGCTTATCCATGACTCTGATTCGCCGGGTCGTCAGCGAGAACAATCCATTGGTCCCGTTTTTCTATATCAGTCTTGTCGGTTGTGTCGTCTGCGCTCTGCCGGCATTATGGCCGGTCACCTCAAGCGGTCATCTGCCCGTCCAGGGATGGGCCGGACTGTCTGCGGTCGTCGTGCTTACAGCTATCGCCTATCTCGCCTGTATTAAAGCGCTTGCTTATCTGCCTTCTCCCCAGGTAGGAGTGATTTCCACCTCTGAGGTGGTCTTTTCTGCCGTGTTTGGATTATGGCTATTCAATGAACCTTTGGGAACGCTGGCGTTCACAGGAGGCGCTTTGATCTTGGCCGGTGGACTCTTCCTTAGCATGAAACGACAGCCTTTGCCCCGTTAAATCAGAACCTCCTCCATGTCTTCTCGCTACTTAAAACACGCCTGCTTTCATGCAGTACGATCTCATCAAGAAGGTGGCGGTCGTCAATAGCGGACACCAAACTCCTCTGCTGCACTTAGCTTTTTGAAATATTTCCATTCGCAGGCAGCAGGCCATTCATGCAGATTTTTCGTACAAAATCGGGACAGCGCCTCCAATTCAACCTCCGCCAAGCAGGGGAAAGATGGAGAGGGTGTCGCCATCATTTAAGGCCTGATCCAAAGACGCATGGCGTCCATTCACCAGGACCATACCGAGTTCGTCCTCGCGGACGCCGACATCGGCAACCACCTGCCGGCAGCTAACGCCATCAGGATAGTCCCTTTGGTCTTGTTTGAAACGACCGTTCCTGAACGTCGCAAAAATCTTGACCGTAACCTTCATGGTGCGTCGTGACCTCCGGTGAAACCCTGGTTTTTTTTACACAGGCTCACCAAAATAAAGGGTCTTTGCCAGCTCTTCATCAGAGATATCGAAACTGGCAGCGACAGATTCCAGCGACTCTGTATACATGAAATCCGGCAACCGGTCATCCTTCGCGGAAAAACCGGCCGCCCGATTGAACTGCTTCTCCAGAATCAGTGTCTGCACGCCGATGCCCATGAGACGGTCAACATTCCACTCTCCGCCGAACTTTGCCGATGTCATATCAACCAGGTGGCCGAGAGCTTCTGGATCCTCACAACAGATTCCGGAAAAGATACACAAACCCAGAGAGTCAAACACGGTCATGATGACCTGCAGATTTCTCGAAAGATCGACCTGACCATCTTTGCAGGTACCGTCAAGGGAGTGGTCGCCGATGGAGTTGCCGGCGGTATGATCAGCGCCCATGGGGCTTGTCGCGTAGGTCACGCCAAGTCCCTTCAGACCCCGGGGATCATACGCCGCCATGGCCTGCCCCTTGACCGTGGGAATCCGCTTGACCCCGAGGTGGCGGCCGGTGGCTTCGGTTCCGTTGCCGAGGATGCGCCCCAGTTCGGTGCCTTCAACCATCTCCTGAGCAAGACGCAAAGCGCCTTCTGCGTCTCCGAATTCGATCAAACCGGCTTCCATGCACATGCCGATAGCACAACCGGCGTCCATGGTATCGACGCCCAGATCATCACAGAGCTTATCGAGCCTGGCAATCACATCGATGTCCCTGATACCACAATTGGGTCCGAACAGCCCGATGGTTTCATACTCAAACCCCGAGGTCAGGTAATTGCCGTCCTTGTCGTTATAGTCTTGGGAACACCTGATCACGCAGCCGCGATGACAGATATGGGACATCTTGCCGCCCCGCTCGGCCTGCAGCTCTGCGATCCGTTCACCGCTGACTTCCTCGGCATGCTCCCAGCGGCCCTTGCTGAAATTGTGAGTCGGCAGGATGCCCATCTCGTTGGTCACGTTGACCAGAAGAGCGGTGCCCAAAGCCGGCAGACCCTGTCCCGAAAAAGGGTGCGCCAGAATGGATTTGCTAAAAGCCTTGTTGGCAGAAACAAATTTTTCCCTGTCCGCATACTGCCAATCGGTTTTTTTAACATCCTTGAAAACGATAGCCTTCACCCCCTTGGAGCCCATCAGCGCACCAAGGCCACCACGGGCGGCTGCCCGCGAAGGGTGTCCATCGAGGTCGGTAAATTGAATCGAGGAGTTGAGGTAACCTCGTTCGCCGGCCAAGCCGATCGAAGCGATGGAGATATCGCTTCCCAACGCTTTCCTCAGTTCTTCGCCCAGTTGGTAGTTGTTCATCCCGAGGTAAGGCCGGGCCGGCAAAAAGTCGACCCCTGATGCGTCTATCACCAGGACAAACCAGTCGTTTGCTTGCGGCTGGCCTTCCAGCACCAGGCCGTGCAGGTCGAGCGCGGCCATTCTTTTCGCCATGGTTCCACCGGCATTGGCTTCTTTGATCGTCTTGGTCAGCGGGCTTTTGCCACCCACGGAAATCCGTCCGGAGCATGGAGCCACCGTATCGGCGAGGAGCCCGGGGCAAACGATAAGCTTGTTCTCGGGACCCAGGGGATCGGATTTGGCATCCACCTCTTCATGAAGAATTCTGGCGATCAGGCTACGACCTCCGGAGAGCTGCAAACTCCCATCGACGACTTCACTGCAAGTTGTTTGGCTCGCCATATTAATACGCAATAATTTTTTCATGTTTCTGCCTTTCATCGTTATTTCCAGGAAGCTGTCGGACTATACGGACCGAAGCGAAAATTTGGATGTTTGAGAACAGATTTTAGCTCGTTTGCAGCTCCATAGCCGTAGCTATAGAGCAAAAAGGAGCTGAAATATGGGCCAAACAGCCGAATTTGCAGCCGGTCATAGATAGTCTGACGGCCTCCTAGACAGTTATCTTATGCCGCCCTTTCCTGTTTTGATTTATCGCGTCTGTTCCGGAAGGACTCGGGCGGCTACCTGGGCTGCCACGATGATCAGAAAGTAGCCGAGCAGCGGCATCACCAGGTAGTCACCCGGACCTTGCACAAGGCGAGGTATGGAGAAACCTGAGAACCAGCTGCTGCAGAAAAAAACCAGACTACCAATTATGGCTGAGAGTTTGAACATAAGGAACTCCTTTCACAAAGGTTGCATGGAGGCGGATTACCGCGATGGCGATATACTGCAATGCATCAGCTATGCCATTTATTATCACATCGGGTATGGGCGGGAATGTGTTTGGAATGATTAAGCTTATGAGGCTGTTTTAATGGAAGAGACGTTGTTTTTAGGAGCAATACGGCAAAAAGAGGTGTTTTTTACACGTCGAATGGTCAAATCACCACATTCGGGTGGGTCATCAGCAAATGCGCGGCAGTTGTTCTCCGGCGAGCATTTCAATCGCACGCAGTCCGCCTATGCTTGTCTGCAGCCGGATCTTGCCTGCGGCTGTCGAGGTCACTTCGCCGATGATTGCTGCTTGCTTACCGTATTCATGGGTCTGCATGAGACCAAGAGCCAGTCCAGCTGCCTCGGCAGCGACAAATGCCAGCAACTTGCCTTCGTTGGCGACAAACAGCGGATCAAGACCGAGAATGGCACACGCCCCGCTGACGGCAGGATTAACAGGCAGGGCTGTCTCCTGCAGGGTGATCTCGACCCGGGATTGCAAAGCAATTTCCTTGAGAGTGGTAGCGACCCCGCCCCGGGTTGGATCGCGCAGAGTGTGCAGCTGACTGCCCAACTGTTCGACCAATACCTTGACCATGCTGTTGAGTGGTGC
>JBPPMD010000017.1:0-6096 GCA_051305875.1 Desulfuromonadales bacterium
TGAGGAAACCGGTCATCTCCCCGGCAGACATCGGCGGGGAGAAGTAGAACCCCTGCATGTCGTTGCAGTGCCGTCCTCGCAGAAAATCGAGTTGAGAACGTTTCTCGACCCCTTCAGCGATCACGTCGAGCTTGAGGATGTTGGCCATTACCAGGATGGCGTGGACTATGGCCATGTCATCGACATCATCGGGAATAGCATGGATAAACTCCTTGGCGATCTTGACCCGGTCGAAAGGGAAATGCTTCAGATAGACAAGAGAAGAGTGGCCGGTACCAAAATCGTCTATGGCCAGGTGGATATGCCGCACTTTGAGATCCGTCAGCGTAGTGATGGCCTCCTGAATATTGGCCATGATCATGCTTTCCGTCATTTCAATCTCCAGGCAGTCCGCAGGCAGGCCGGTCTCCGCCAGGATTGTTTCGACCATTTCTATGAAATCATAGCGCTGGAGCTGTTTGGGGGAAACATTGACGGCGACGCGCACCGACTGGTAGCCGGAACGCTGCCATGCACGCGCCTGCTCACAAGCGGAGCGCAGAATCCATTCGCCGAGGGGGTAGATCAATCCGGTTTCCTCTGCAATCGGGATGAACCTGGCCGGCGGGATCAGCCCTTCCTGTGGATCACACCAACGCACCAAAGCCTCGAAACCTGTTACCCGACAGTTGCGCAGATCGAGTTGCGGCTGATACTCGAGAAACAGTTCCCCCGCCTTCATGGCATTGCGTAAGCGATTTTCCATGCCCAGCTTTTCCGTGACCCGGGCATTCATCCCGGGGGAAAAGAACTTGTATGTGTTTCGCCCCAACTCCTTCGCCCTATACATGGCAGTGTCGGCATTACGCAGCAGGCTGCCCGCGTCCCTGCCATCCAAGGGATAAAGAGCAATGCCGATGCTGGCACTGTTAGAAAGCTCGATCCCCTGCAGAATAATCTGCTCGCTGAGTGCATCGAGGAAACGCCGGGCAAAGGAACTGGGTTCATCTTCGTCGTCGAATCCGTAGAGCAGCACGACAAATTCATCACCACCGAACCGGGCCACCGTGTCTGCCTTGCGAACGCATCCCTGCAGACGTGCCGCCACCATTTTCAGCAGGGTGTCGCCGGCGGCATGGCCAAGAGTGTCGTTGACCCATTTGAACCGGTCAAGATCGACAAACATGACACCGACCTTGTGCCCCTCGCGGTCAGCCTGGGCCAAGGCATGTTCCAGGCGGTCCATAAGCAGGTAACGATTTGGCAGTCCGGTCAAGGAATCGAAATGCGCCAGACGTTGAGCTTCTGCCTCGGCCTTCTTGCGTTGGGTGACATCGACTATGCCGGCCATGCTGTAGCAGACGGCGCCATCCGCGAAACATTCAGAGCTGGCCGAGACCAGCACGTCGAGCACCTCGCCGTTTTTCTTGACCATCTGGTAGGGGACTTCCTTTACCTTGCCGAGTCGAAAAAACCTGGGCAGCGCGATTTCTTTGGCGAAAATGCGGGATGATTCGGTAAAAAAATCGATGAGCAGTCGTCCGATGACCTCCTCGCGGCTATAACCAAGCACTTCGAGCCAGAAATCGCTTACAGTGACCAGCCGACCGGATGAATCGATGGAGTGCATCATCACCGGGGTACGCAGGTAGAGCTCCTGGTAATTGAGGGGTGAATCCGACCGGCTTGAGACTGGATCCTGCATCGGGAATCTCCTTTGCTTCGATCCATTCATCGAGCCGAAAGAGAACACGAAATGAAGTTTTTTAACCTGACGCTGCTTGACTTTATTTGATCAGAAAAGCGGTGTTTGTCAATGATGTACGGGGAATTCCCTATGTTTGTACTCCCAAATCCACAGGATGTGAATTCAGTTCCGCATCAAGATTATGTCCCCCGGCTGCTTATGACAAGAGCCGCCCCGAACGGGGTGGCTCTTGTGAGTTTTCTGGCAACCTCGGCCAGTTGCGCGCGCTTCTGACCAGGGTGATCTGACCGCTGAAGGATCTTATCTCTGCCGGAGGTGGTTTTCGATGCAATGGCACAGGGTTTTCAATACCATGATGCGGGCATAACGCTTGTCGTTGGCGGAGACCAGGACCCACGGCGCGATCTCCGTGCTGGTGCGCTCGACCATATCGCAAACGGCATCTTCGTACTCTTGCCATTTATCACGATTACGCCAATCCTCGGCGGTGGCCTTGAAGCGCTTGAAGGGGATGGCTTCACGTGCCTTGAAGCGACGTGATTGCTCTTCTTTACTGATGGCCAGCCAGAACTTGACGACGATAGTACGGTTGCGAATCATCTGTTCCTCGAAGTCATTGATCTCGCCATAGGCGCGCATCCAGTCCTCCTCCCGGCAAAGCCCTTCGACGCGCTCCACGAGGACCCTGCCATACCAGGAGCGATCGAAAATCTGGATTCTCCCCCTGCCGGGAAGATGCCGCCAGAAACGCCACAAATAGGGATGTGCCATCTCTTCGTCGGTCGGTGCGGAAACCTGCACGACCTGATACTGGCGGGCATCGAGAGCATTGACAACCCGGCGTATGCTGCCCCCCTTGCCGGCGGCGTCGTTGCCTTCGAAGACGATGATCACCGACATCCCGGCAAATTTTTTCTTGCGGGTCAAAAGGTTTAAACGTCCTTGCCATTTCAGCAGGGCTTTACGGTATTCCTTTTTGCCAAGGCTCTGGGTCAGGTCAAGAGTATTGATGACATTGACTTCATCGTTTGCCGGTGTCTCCGGCGGGACCTGCTGCGACGGGACTTGAGTCCGGGGCTGCTGCAGGCGATGCAGCAAGGCTTGCAAAAGGGTGTTCGCCACGGTCAGATTGCGATAACGAAAATCATAACCCTCGACAATGGTCCAGGGCGCATCGGTAGAACTGGTCTGACGCAGGGCCCGTTCAGCCACCCGGTGAAATTGTGCATAGTGCTTGTGATGGTCCCAGTCCGTAGGGGACACCCGCCAACGGGTTTGCGGGTTTTTCTCGAGGGTCTTAAAACGCTGCTTCTGGAGTTTTTCTGACAGGTGCAGCCAGAATTTTAGAACCAGAGCCCCCTCGTCAACCAGCATCTTCTCGAAACGGCTGATGCGATCAAGGGCCTGGTCGAGTTCCGAGTTATTGATGTGCTTGTAAACACGCGCCGAAATTGCCTCACTGTAGAGCGCGTCGAAAAAAATACCGATTTTGCCCTTGGCAGGCAATGCCCGCCAATAACGCCACATCGGCGGTCTTTCCCGGTCGACCTCGGTCCGTACGCCAGGGGCATGGGTCTGAATGTGTCGCGGGTCCATCCACTCGTTGAGCATGTGGACCACATCTCCTTTGCCCGCACCGTCCATGCCGGCAATGATGATCACAACCTCGAACCGGCTCGACTCCACCAGATCAAACTGGGCGTCGAGCAGATTTTCACGCAACTTCGGCACCTGCTCGACAAAACTTTGTTCGTCGATGACATGGCCCAATTCTGCCGCTTCGAACATGAGGACCTCCCTTTTGAGAGAACGCCTTCGTTAATTTTATAGAACCACGGCATTTTTTCCATCATGGTTGTAATTATTTTAAGGCGGAGCGTGCCTGGCCCGGATGCCGTGCAAACGCTTTACCGGCGCGATGAGCGGGGCGCTGGTCACGTCTGTGACCTCATCGGCCCCTGCGATCTTTTACGACAAGAGCCGCCCCCATTGGGGCGGCTCTTGTAATTTCCGGTATCGCTCAGAGGTCACTTCTTCTTGCCGTCCTTCTTCTTGCCGTCTTTCTTCTTGCCGTCCTTCTTCTTGCCGTCTTTCTTCTTGCCGTCTTTCTTCTTGCCGTCTTTCTTCTTGTCGTCTTTTTTCTTGTCGTCTTTTTTCTTGTCGTCTTTTTTCTTGTCGTCTTTCTTCTTGTCGTCTTTCTTCTTGTCGTCTTTCTTCTTGATCTGCCCCTTTTGGGTCGGCTTCTTCTTAGCAGGCTTCTTTACCGCCGCAGTCTTTTGCAAGGGTTCTGTAGCAAATGCGGCGGGCGCACCTTCAACCACCGCTTTGGCCGCAGCGATCACCCGGTTTGCACGAATCTCACTGAATTTCGGCACGGCCACGATGGTTGCCAGACTGGCAGCGGCCAGATCTTCGGCGGACTTGATGCCCAGTTCTGCCAGCAGGGGGACCGTTGCCGGCCCAATTCCCTTGACTTCGAGAAGCGATGTAGACATGTCAGACTCCTTATCTTGGAAGGTTAGTGTCCCGTGCGGCTAATTCATTCCTTCTAATTGCAGTGCTTTTGGTCCCTGGCTGCGTTACGGCTTCTCGACTTAAGCCCTGCTAGGCCTGCGTCGCCGCGCCTTGCCAGAAACCGGTTGACCGTCGGTAAACTTCCCGTGAATTTTAGCCCTCGATAAGTGTCTGTCAACGGATCACTCCCCGGCGCCGGGATAATCGTAGAACAGCAGACGTCCGCTATTGAACTGGATATCCCGCCATGAGTCGACGCGGAAAGCCAATTTCACTACGCCGCAGGTGACGATATTGTCGAGTTTGCAGGGCGCAAGCGCGTTCGCCAGGTCGGTCAGGCCGGGATTGTGCCCCACCAGCATTACATTTTGCCAGTCGTCATCAAGCTGGCTCACCAGTTCAACGAGGGTTCCGAGCCCGGCCTCGTAGATGCACGGTTCATAGCGGATCACCGAAGTTTGGTAAGGCAAAGCGGCCGCGACCGATTCTGTAGTACTACGGGCCCGTTTGGCCGGGCTGGAGATGATGACCTCGGGGAATTCGCCAAGCATGGCCAGGCGCCCGCCGATGAGCGGCGCATCCTGCCGACCGCGCTTGTTCAGCGGTCGGTCGAAATCATCACATGCAGGATCCTTCCAACTGGACTTGGCATGACGCATCAATGTGAGGTATTTCACGGCAGACTTCCGGCGGGCCAGGCCGCCAGCGGATACTCAGCAAGGCTGGCGTTATAAAACCGGCTGTCGCCGGTAACTTCCTCTCCGGCCCAGGGGGGCAGCTCGACCGCCTGATCTTCATGCTCGAGCTCGATTTCAGCCAGAACCAGGCCTGCATTATCGCCTAAGAACTCGTCGACATCCCAGACCATGCCGGCATGGGGAACCCTATAGCGAATCTTATCGATCAATGGCTTGCGGCAGAGTCGCTCGAGCATCTGCACGGCCTCCCCGGCAGGGATGGCATATTCGAATTCCAGGCGGGAGGCGCCCACCGAAGCCCCCTTGATCGTCAGGTAACCCAACTCCCCGGCCAGTCGTATCCGCACAGTTCGTTCCGGGTCGCTGGTCAGGTAGCCCTGGCGATACTCGGTTCCGGACAAGCCTGTTTTCCAATCGGTGCCACGGACCAGAAATTTGCGTTCGATCTCTACTCCCAAGCCACCCTCCCCTCGATGCGGGCCCACACTTCCAGCCAGAGCGCGGCATAGGCCTGGGCGTCCATCCAGGCCAGGTTCACTGCCGAGGCAGTCTTGCCGACGCCCCCCTTGATGTTGTAGGTAGCGAGTATTTTCACGGGGTCTTTTTCTCTCCTGGCAACGGTTTGAACAGTTCATGACAGGTCTTTTGGTTGCCGGGTCGCGCGAACCGGGCAAAACGTTTGAAAAAATTCTGCCGCTCAATAACCTGGCATTTATACAGGGAATCGATCAGTACGCCCATGGCCATGAACACTTCTCCTGCCAGGTCGGGCTGTTCGGCCTGCATTGCATGGCCGAAATCTCTCAGGGCGTCGGCCTGGACTTCGAGGTCATGGAAATCCCCCAAAGAATCCTGCAGCCCCTTGAGGGCCTTGATCTGTTTGCTGATCACATCCGCCGGATGGAGGCTCTGGAAAAATTCCATCAGGTAACGCAGCTTCTTGCAGCTGATGCGCAGCTCATGAAGGGCAACCGCCGGGGAGTCTGCTTTCATCGCCAGCCCCTCCTCGAGGACCAGGCGATAGGTCTTCCAGCTCTTGCGGTTGGCGATTTCGAGGATCGGTCGCGAGGCATTTTCCGGCCAGGAGGACTCATCCACCGGGCTCTCGAGGAAGGCTCGCCACTCATCCAGAAGACGCCGGCAGCGCGCGGAGTCGAGCTGCCGCGCCAGCTTGCGCTGTTCCTGCCGTTGCTGCCT
>JBPPMD010000018.1:0-4312 GCA_051305875.1 Desulfuromonadales bacterium
CCTCCACCACGCTGCCGATGATAGAAGTGATGATTCCGTATGCATGCTCATGATCATTCATAATCATCAGATTCAGGAAGGAAAACTGCGGTCGTGCCACCCGGAGTTTCCGGATGGACACACCTTAGAAAAACCTATCATTTCCTAAATGCTTGTCAAGAAGAGGTGCCGGCCGGCAAAGAGGATCCCGGTCGGTTTCACTGCCAATCCAGGTGGCTGTCGGATTATACGGACCGAAGCGAAAATTTGGGTGGTTGAGAACAGCTTTTAGCTCGTTTACAGGTCTATAGCTGTAGCTATAGAGCAAAAAGGAGCTGAAATATGGGCCGAACAGCCGAACTTGCAGCCGGTTCATGGATAGTCCGACAGCCTCCTATCGCAGTCAAATTTAAGCAAGGCAAATAACCGACATTGGGTTTTTCGTGAACTCGAGGTCAGAGCTCAATTTGAACAACGGGAATAATCAGACCGGAATGTTCGCGAAAGCCCGTTCATGCATTTTTCGAATGCATCACAATTGCTCGATGACCTTTTTGAGCTTCAACTGGATCTGTTCGGCGATGCTCTGCAACTCCGGGTTTTGAATCGCTTGCATGGAAGCAAGCGGATCTACTGCAGCGACTTCGATTTTTCCATCCTGCAGTTCCTGAACAATGACATTGCATGGCAGCATAGTGCCTATCCTGGGTTCTGCCTGTAATGCCTGGTAGGCATAGGCCGGGTTGCAGGCGCCAAGAATGGTGTAGTTACGGAAATCAACGTCTAATTTCTTTTTAAGTGTAGCTCTGACATCAATTTCGGTAAGAATCCCGAACCCTTCCTCCGTTAATTCTGCCGTGACGTTCGCGATGGCTCCTTCAAAGCTTGAATCAAGCTTTTTACTGAAACAATATGCCATGGTCACTCTCCTTTTGACTGGCGCCAAGCTATTCGGCGACGCAGATTTTCATCGGGTGTTATCTTCCCGCCATGCCGCATGACGGGCCGGTCCGGCGTGTCCAGACCGATGCCGTCATCGATGTGGAAAGGCATGAGGCGCACGCAAAGCATCATCAGCCCATGTGGATCCTGGGGAAGTTACTGATGATTCCAAAAATATTCAGGAGCCACAAGATGACGACAATGACCACAACGGCATTCAAGATCGTTTTTATGGATCCCGCCATGGGGATGAAGCGGTTGATGACCCATAGAGCCATACCGACCACAATCAGAACTACGACAACTTCAATTAATGGCATATACTTTATTCACCTCCGATCTTCGATATGCGATATCAGCGAACCGGCTAAATCCGGCCAAGCAGCATCAGGATAAGGAGAATCAACAAAATCAAGCCAAATCCTCCACTCGGCAGATAACCCCAGTTGCGGCTATGGGGCCAGGCAGGAATTGCCCCGAGCAGCAGCAAAATTATGACGACGATCAAAATTGTTCCCAGCATTGTCATGCTCCTTAAAGTAGTGTGTGTTAATTATATCCAAACGCAACGATCATGCCAGAGACGACCTGTAAAATTGTGCAGGCCCGCACTGCCGGCCCCGTAATCACTGCGCTTGCGCGGTGACCTTGATTTCCAGGTCGTCGTTTTATCCTTTTGAAGTGATGATTGCTGTGATGTTCACATCAACCAGCGTCTTTTCATCAATACATAGGCGAGGTAAAAGGTGAACGCACCCACAAGCCACAGATAGATCATTTCAAAAGGCATGCTGGCTATCCGGCCGTCTTCCAGCAGAACGGATTTAAGAGGCTCATAAAATTGGTAGGATGGCAGAAACGGCGCAACGGCTGTCAATTGTTGTGAAAAATCAGACAGCGCGGAAGGAAGCAGGTGCGGCAAGTAAAAGATAACACCCAGGGTTCTGGCGCTTGCCTGATTGCTGCAGAGGAATCCCAGGAAAATCCCGTAGGCGCTGAAGCAAAAGCTACCGGCGGCAATGAAGACGATATAACCAAACAAATCCGCCACAGCGAAGCCGCCCAGCAGGTGGAAGAACAAGGTGGCGATCATGGCCAGCACCATTCCCATGACCACCTTGGCAATCAGCCATTGGGCTTCACTAATGGGCGTCTGCAGCAGGGCCAGTAGCAGTTTTTTCTCTTTTTCTTCGGCGACTTGCGCAGGCAGGATAAGAAAGCCGACGAGCAGGACGACCATCAGGATCCAGGTCGGCAAAGTCTGCCTTTGTACGCCTCCGGCGTGAAGCGTTTCGATGTCGGAAATCCAGCTTGAAGGGTTCCCCTCCACCGCTTTCTGCAAAGCGGAAAAAACTTCGATGATGGCAAGGGTTTGCAGAGATTCTCTTTTTAAAACCAGGAGGGTGGTTCGTTCGGGATCTTTTTTATTGCCCAGTAAAACCCCGTCCAGCGTTTTCTCTTTTAAGAGGCGGACACCTTCTTTTTCACTTGCAACCCAGGTAACTGCGATATTTTTTTCAGCAGCATTGACGTTATTCAGCAGTTGCGGTGCATAAGCGTAATCCTCAATGAAACCGATCTTTATTTGGCTCACTTCTACGCTGGCCTGGTCGATCAATTTTAGAGTCATAAAAACAAAGAAGGGTATAAAAAGAACCAGATAAAACGTTTTGTTTTTCAGGGCGACGGCTAAATCATTCAATACGAGGGCAAGAATATTTCTCATCATAAGGCATACAGTTTTTCATGAACTGCAGATTGAAAATATTCCTGAGGAGGTCCATCGAAAACCAGGTTGCCTTTGTGCAGCACCAGGATGCGCGTTGCAAGGCTTTTTATCTCTTCAGGGCGATGGGAAGTAAAAAGGATGGTTTTGCCGGCGGCATGCAATGTGTGCAACAACCGGTAGAGTTCATTTGTCATCTCAAAGTCGAGGCCCGAGGTCGGTTCATCACAAAGCACCACCGGCGGGTCCGCCAACAGAGCGCGTCCGATGTTCACCCTTTGCTTCAAACCTTTTGACAAGGCCTGTATTTTATTTTTTCGGAAGGGCAGCAGATTGAATTCCGTCAAGACTTCTTCCACCCTCAGCAAGGGTGCCTGAAAGAGCGACGCGAACAGCTTGAGATTATATTCAACACTGAAGAAATCGAAAAGATTGGGCACTTCCGGAACAAACCCCACTTTCCTGACGACAGCCCTTCTGTCCCTCAGATCAACCCCGTCAATCGTCACTTGACCGCTGTCCGGGACAATCCAGTTCGCCAGCATTTTCAGGAGAGTGGATTTGCCAGCACCGTTGTGACCGACAATCGCGACCATCTCGCCTTTTTGTATTGTTAAGCTGATTGGCGACAGACCTCTGTTTTGATCATAAAGTTTTGTCAGATTGTGGATTTCGATTTGCATAAGTTTTGTCGCAGCTTTTGTGGATGCCGCTTAAAGGCAAGAGTACGACACGCCGAAGCCCGACACCGGACGCTGAAAACGTGCATGCTCACATTCCGGGTCACAGCAAAGCCTGCAGTAAAGCCGGCGGTGCAAGAGCCTTATGATGCACCGCCAGCCTCGCGGGCGGGTGAGGATACTGTCGGACTATCCGTGAACCGTATTTTCGCTTCGCCCCGTATAATCCGACAGGTTCTCAGGTCAGTCTCAATATGACGATAACGAGAATCACGACTACCAGTACAGCGATTACGAATCCCATGATGTTCTCCTTTGCTATGACTACCGTTAATACAACTCAGGACTCTTGCGTCCCCGTGCTTTGCATCGTCCGTGATGCGTTGAGCTAAAGCATATCGCGATCAGCTTTTCCTGCTTCCACCAATCAGCAGCACCAGACCGCCAATCAGTGCAACTACGCCCACAATCGGTGACAGCGGAATCGTATTGGTCTTTTCCGCCGTCATTTGCAGGGGCCCGAGGTCGATGACTTTCTCTCTGCTCGTGTAGCTGATGCCCTGGTACCCAAAAGCCGCGACTGCGACCACAATCAGGATGATACCTATCAACGTGTATGGTTTCATTTCGTACCTCTTCAATACCGTCTGTCTGATTCATACGACCTTGATTAACCGGCCAGGTGCTTATAAGCACCTGGCCGGGCGAGGCTAAAGTTCACAATCAGGTGCGAACACCCAAATTACTTTGACTGAAGCTCAACGCGCCGGTTGAGCTTGCGGCCTTCCCTGGTTGTGTTGTCATACTTCGGCTGGGTCTCCCCATAGCCAACGGCCTCAAGGCGAGCTGCAGAAACGCCATTGCTGACAAGCCAGTTTTTAATCGAAGCAGCACGCCGCTCGGAGAGCCCCTGGTTGTAGACTTCCGGACCCGTTGAATCAGTGTGACCGGAGACAGTGAAATTGACAGCGGAGTCTTCTTCCAG
>JBPPMD010000195.1:0-5186 GCA_051305875.1 Desulfuromonadales bacterium
AACCGCGAGAATGTTTCGGAAAAAGAATTTATCGCTGTTATTCGCCGGCTCATGGCCAGTCGCCCAACATCCGCTCACGCAGGCGCTGATGCTGAAAAGGCAATCGACTTGAAGAAAGAAACCGCAGACAATATTATCGGCCAGAGTGTTACCAACTGGGAGTCTCTGGATCGGCATTATGAAGAGCAGGAACCCTTTAAGTGGGAGTACGAATTCAATTACAACCACAGACTGGTGTTGTCGCTTGAGCAACGCCTTTTCGTTCCCGAAGCGAAAGTCACTGATGAAGAAATAAAACAGGAATACGAAGAGCACATTGGCCGCTACACGGTGCCGACCCGAGTCAAGCTGTATCTCATCGATGAGACCGAGGCTCCACTTAACCAGATTTGGGCCGATGTCGCCGTCGGCAAAAAATTTGAGGACGTTCTCAAGCAACTCGAACTGCAAGCCAAGTTCCTGGATGTTCCCGCCAATCACCTTGACCCCGAAGTCAAGCCGATGGTCAGTAACCTGGCTGACGGTGAAACGAGCCAGATCTTCAGCGCCCAGGGTGTTCGGGTGATAGCACACTTGATTGAACGAATCCCCGAAGCTCGAATCCCCCTGAAGAGTGCGAAAGAATCAATCCGTTCCGGTCTCTGGAAGAAGAAAATTGAGCAGGCGCGCAGCGCCTACCTGGAGAAGCTCAAGTCCGATTCGGAGATTGAAGTCCGGAAGCAGCAATGGAAAACCATTCAGAAGGAACTTGGAGGTTTGTGATGAATTCTAGATCAATCCTGTCTATATTGAAATTCGGTCTCATCAGCCTGGCAGTTCTTGCCCTTGTCGCAAGTTGCGGGCCTGCCACTCAGAAGAAACAGCCTCAGGAACGAAGGACTTGTGCCCAATGCCACCCGGAGATGGCAGAAAACTTCCAGTCCGGGGTTGTCCATCAACCGGTCAAAGAGAAGAACTGCGAGGTGTGCCATCTCCCCCATGGCAAAGTGCCAACGGTGCAGATGCGGCAACCAGTGCCTTACATTTGCCTGTCTTGTCACAACAATTTTGCGGAATCCTCCAAAAAAGCCTCGGTGCACCAGCCGGTAGAGGCTGGCGAGTGCGGAGCCTGCCATGCCGTGCACAACTCCGTGTACCCGAAGCTTCTTAATGCCGCCGCCGAAAAACTTTGTTTTGACTGCCATAATGCCGGGCTCTTTACCCGGGCCAATGTTCATGCCCCGGTGCAAGATGGCTGTGCGTCCTGCCACGAATCCCACATGTCGGATAACGCGGGTTTGCTGAACATGCCAAGTGGCGAACTGTGTGCTTCCTGTCATGAGGTCGGCAGTTCCGGGTTCAATGCAGCCCATCAGAACTACCCGGTTACAACCAGGTGCATCGATTGCCATGCCCAACACAGTTCCACGGACCCGGGACTACTCAGGGAAGTGGTCCATCCCCCGGTTCGAAACGGCGCATGCAACGACTGTCACCAGGTGAAAGGAGCCGTTATCAGCTTAAAGTCCTCTGATAAAGGTCTCTGTCTGACTTGTCATGAAGATGTCCCGGGGGCAGCACAGCATGAACCGGTCAAGGAGGGTGACTGTCAGGTGTGTCACGCTGAGCATGCCAGTGAGTATGCCGGCATGCTCGCTGAGGCGCCGACCCGGGTCTGTCTGAATTGCCATGACCAGGGCCAGAAAAAGGCAAATGTCAAAAGTGTGCATGAGCCTGTGGGTAAAGGCGAGTGCCTGACCTGCCATGGTGGTCACGCGTCGGTCAAAGAGGCGTTGCTCAAGAATGATTCTCCCACCCTTTGTTTCACCTGTCATGAACGGAAAGACTATGCAGACACACAAGTGTCGCATGTCCCGGCCAAGGAAGGGCTTTGCCTCGAATGCCATGCCTCGCATGAGTCCAAAAACGACAAGTTACTGACCGAAAAAGAGGCGACTCTTTGTTTCTCCTGTCATCGGGAAACCCAAGCTGCAAAGGGACTTCTCAGCCAACACCGGCCGTTTGCCCGCGGAGAATGCTCGGCCTGTCATGCAGCCCATGGTGGTGACATACCCGGACTGCTCAAGGTTGCAGCAAACGATGGGGCACTCTGCTTGTCGTGTCATGAGGACCTGGTCGCGAAAAAAGCTGAAAAATTCGCTCATTCGCCTTTCGCCGGGGGCGAATGTAGCACCTGTCACGAACCTCACGGCACCGATCAGAAAAATCTTATCAAGAACCAGCCAGGTCAGGTCTGCCTGAATTGTCATGCGGAGATCGAACTTGATGTGTCTCGCTATAAAGTCCAACATGAGCCGGTGGCTAAAAAACAATGCGTTGCCTGCCACAGCGGACATGGGTCACCCCATAGCGGCTATCTGAGCAAAGGCTTGCCGGCGCTTTGCCTCGAGTGTCATGGCGAGGTGGCTAAATATTGGCGGGATGGTGCTTTGCATCCGCCCGCTGCAAAGGATTGCACCACTTGCCACAATGCACACGGTTCCGACAATGCCGGACTGACCACGGTCACAACCGGTAAACTTTGCGCACAATGCCACGAACAGGACAACGAACGGTTTGTCGCCGCCCATCAGGGTATCAAGCCCGGGCCAGAATCGTGCACCTCCTGTCATGATCCCCATGGCGGCCCGGAGAAGAATCTTCTTTATCCCGTAAGTCATGGACCGTTCTCGCCAGATAACTGCACCCCGTGTCATGAAGGGAGGGCGCTATAATGATCTTGTCATATTTTCTGCGATCTGCATTGATTTTGTCCGCGTCTCTGTTTCTCCTGTTTTCATCTCCAGGACTATCAGAGGCCGCTATTGACTGTTTCTCCTGCCATGAGCGTGCCGCTTTTCAGAAACGGGTGAATCATCAGCCTGCTGCTGATGGAGATTGTCTGTCTTGCCACAATCCTCATGTGTCCCGCTTCAGCGGTATGCTTCAGGTTCAGGTGAAAGACCTGTGTTACTCATGTCATGGCGAGGCAGCTGAAGACCACAGCCAGGGCAACGTGCATAGCCCGGTCATAAAAGGAGAGTGCCTGAGCTGTCACAATCCTCACGCCTCGGACCTGGCAGGACTTCTCAACGATCGTCCATCTGAAACCTGTTTCAGCTGCCACACCGAACTACCTAAAAAGTTTAAGAATACTCACGCACCTTACGCCCAGGGACAGTGCGCTTCCTGTCATCAGCCGCATCAGTCGCCTTATGCCAATCTCCTCGTCAAGGCGCCCGAGGCGCTTTGCCTTGGTTGCCATCCGCTTGCGTCGGTGCAGCAGAAACATCGCAATTATCCGGCTGAACTGGGTAACTGCAGTTCCTGTCACAATCCCCATGGCAGCGACCGTAAGGCTTTAGTCCGCAACTTCCTGCATGCACCCTATGCAGATGGTTGCCAGGACTGCCACGCCGGCAAAGGTGTGCCGGTCCGGATAGGTACCTGTCTTGAATGCCATCCGGAGGTCAGTAAACAGATGGCTTCATCCCACAATCACCTGGTTCGTTTCGAAGATAACGGCTGTATTGCCTGCCATTCCCCGCATGCCGGTGATGATAAGCGACTGCTCAAAGGGAAAGAACGTGATGTCTGTGGTACGTGCCACGACGCAACCTTGGAACGATATGATACAGCAGTACACAAACATCAGAAGACAGACGCCTGCAACGACTGTCATGCGCCCCATGGTTCCAACCACCCGGCAATGTTCAAAGGACCTGTCAATGATGTCTGCAATGATTGCCATGGTCTGCATGGTTCGTTTACCCATCCCATCGGCGAAGGCATATTTGACCCACGCACCGGCCAGATGTTGACCTGCGCGAGTTGTCATGCCAGCAAAGGCACTGACAATGATTACCATACCAGGTTCGAGCGTAAAAAGGCTCTGTGTGTCCAATGCCATGCAGAATACTAACGGCACAAGGAGCAGGATGTTGAGTTGCTTAACAGGCAAGAGGTGTGAAGATGCAAAAATCTCGAACAACTGGGGATGTTAAGATGAAACAGACAAGAGCATTATCTTATTTGACAAGATTGTTTGTGTTCGTAACTCTGATTCTGCTGCCGACAATGGTTTCAGCACAACAATCTTCCTGGCAATGGCAGATGAGTCTGCGGGTCGACGCGGTTGGAGACAGTATGTACATGCCGTCCGCTATTGCTTTCGACAGGGAGTCGGAACGCTATTATGTCGTCGATACTGGCCGGAACCGTCTGGTCTCTTTCAGTCGAGACGGCGAGCTTATCAGGGCGTTCACTGCAAATGAGCAGTTGAAGTCTCCTTTCGATATGGTGCGACTTGATAATGGACAGCTCTGGGTGGTGGAAAAAGGTCGCAACAGCCTCACTCTCATTGATGTAGCGGCCAAAAAAATCGAAGCCAACATCCTGAAAGACGGCGGCCGAATAGTGTTTCCTCATCGGATTGCTGCCTCTGGAGAGAAGCTTTACGTTCTTGATCGTTCCAGCGGCATGGTACTTCGTTTAGCTGCAGACCTGTCAGTTGAACAACGCTTCGGTTGCTCTGACTGCCCGTCGGGAATGGCTGATTTTGTCCTTGACGGAGATTCGGTTGTGGCAATAGAGCCCAGAGATAAGAAGATCTACCGTTTTAACAGCGATGGTACGATAGCTGAAGTAATCAACCTTGGAGACGAGCTCGATTTTCCAGTCTCGCTGGCCATCGGGGATTCCGGTTCCCTCTATGTCCTTGATCGTCATCAGAACAGTGTCCTGGTCTATAGCGCGCAAGGCCAATTCAACTATCGTTTTCTCGGAACGGGCCAGGCTGTCGGCAAGGTCTATTCTCCCAGCCAGTTGCGTTTCGATCCCTGGGGTCAGCTTTGTGTGGTTGATGAAGGCAATGGCCGGGTAGAAATCTACAGGCAGTAGGAGAAAAACATGAAGCTTCGCAATGGATGGGCTGTGCTGTGGATTCTGGCTGTTAGTCTGATCCTGCCCGCCCTTTGCCAAGCGGCGGTCAAGGGAATCTGTTCAGTTTGCCATTCCATGCATAACAGCGAGCAAGGCTCCCCTGTTGCCTTTACCCGTGACAGCTCCGGACAGAAGATAGAAAGCACTCAGCCTCTAGTCAATTTGTTAAAAACTGACTGTATCGGCTGCCACAGCGACCCCGGCGCCGAAACCATAATCGATATCGGTGGCTCGACGGTTCCTATTGTCTTAAACCTTATCGGGCC
>JBPPMD010000112.1:0-50639 GCA_051305875.1 Desulfuromonadales bacterium
GATGGTGTCCCGATTGTTCCTGTCTGTAATGCCAAGCTGAGACGTGCGGTCAAAGCGAAAACCGCACAGATGGTGCTCACTCTGCAGGGTGGCGCTTTCGGTCTGGAGGATGAACCGAGCGGCAGTCCGACTGTTGTACCGATCGACACAGACACTGCGGCCCAGGTGGAGTTCTGTGGCTACGAGGAAGCCGAAGCCGGTGGCGTTGATCTGTCAAAGGCCGGGGTGATCGTCAGTGCCGGTCGCGGTATCGGCAAGCCGGAAAACCTGGCGATGGTCGAAGCGCTGGCCAAGGCCCTCAAAGGGGAGTATGGCGCCAGTCGCCCGGTGGTTGATTCCAATTGGGCCGATCACGGTCGCCAGGTCGGCACCACCGGCCAGACCGTCTCGCCAAAGTTGTATGTTGCCTGCGGCATTTCCGGGGCGATCCAGCATCTGGCCGGTATGAAGAAGTCAGAATTCATCGTAGCCATCAACACGGACAAAGATGCACCTATAGGGGAAGTTGCTGATGTTCTGATCGTGGCCGACCTGAAGGAATTCGTACCGTCTCTCACCGAAAAGATACAGGCACTTTGACGCGCGTTAAAGCACCTTGATTTAACGCAGAAGGAGAGGAACCAAATCATGATTGAAGCTATTTTTTCCAGCCTGGAAGACAGCTACTCATCCGGTGTAATCGATGCGGAAACCAGCTTTTACTTTTCGATCGATGACATTAAAAAAACGGTGGTGCTAACTCCGGAGGCTTGTCGTGTTGAGGATGGCAAAACGATTGAAGAGGTTGATTGCGTCTGTAAAACGGGCAGTGATTTTTTTCTCAAGATCTGGAATGACGGCTACCGCCCGGGGATGGGCGATTTTATGAGCGGCAAGATTAAATCAAATAATCCTCTGACGCTTAAAGACTTTCTGGCTGCATTCGGCAAAGAGTGATGAGCCCGGTTCGGTTCGCAGCGTGTGAGACTTTGTTCACGGGATTGCAGTTGTTAACAGGGGTACTGCACAGGTGAAAATTTTCAGATGATTTCACACCTTCCATATTTTGACCGGCCAAACCTTCTGACACAAATTCAGAGACATCCTAGTTTTGACCTTCGTCCGCAATATTGCAGAAGGGATGGGCGTGGTCCATTTTTTCCATTTTTACTCTTGACATATCTGACTACAACGGTAAGATATCAATAACAGAACATCGTCTTCATCTCTTACCTCCTAAGAGAAACCAAAACCCGTTGCCCCACAGTCCTCCTCCTGATCTGTGGGGCTTTTTTTGTTAAATATCAGGGTTCGCAAGATCCGGGCCGCCAATTTAACCTCTCCGTGACCTGCAAATTTCAATAAGACGACTTACTGCATTAACACCCTTTTGATTTGCGATCCTTCATGTGCTAGTTTGAGAGCATCTTTTTTTGGGGCAGGTTCATCAATGAGAGTAAGCATATTCCTCCTGACTCTGATGCTGGGGATTTCCCTGTGCGCTGCTGTGTGCGCCGCGGAATCCGCAGAGCGGTCAATGGTTGTTACCGCTAATGCATTCAACTCGGTGCCCTCGCAGACCGATTTGAATCCGTCAATTGCTGCTTGGGGAGATCGGCTCAATCCCGGCATGAAAGCCGTAGCGGTTTCCCGCGACCTTATCGAAGCGGGACTTACGAGGGGAACTACCCTGCGAATCGAGGGAATGGAGGGTGAATTCGTCGTCCTCGACAAAACAGCATCACGCCACACAAAACGGATTGACATCTACATGGGCACGGATGTTCAGAAGGCAAGGCAGTTTGGCGTCAGACAACTGCGAATCTACTGGAACGATTAACGTCTCATCTTTAGCTCCCTGTTTTTAAGAATCCCCCTTATTCCCCTGTACTCAATTTGGTTAATCAAATAAAATAGCTGCAATGACTGATATCGGGCATGATTTACTCAAACATTTGACGCTGGAACGCCTCGAAGAAAACCTGTATCGCGGTGACAGTCGCGACATAGGCGGCCCGAACGTGTTTGGCGGGCAGGTCCTGGGCCAGGCTCTCTATGCCGCCAGCCAGACTGTTGAAGGTCGCGATGTGCATTCGCTGCATGCGTATTTTCTTCGCCCTGGCGACAAGCATGCACCTGTTGTTTATGAGGTGGAACAGACCCGCGACGGCAACAGTTATGCGACCCGCAGAGTTGTGGCGATGCAGAGAGGTAAGCCGATCTTTAACATGGCGGCATCCTTCCAGGTGAGAGAGGAGGGGATCGAACATCAATTCGCGATGCCCGAGGTGCCAGGTCCGGACGGCTTGCCCAACATGACGGAACTTGCCAGGCAGACATTTGCGGATGTTCCCGACAAATTAAGCCGGTTCCTTTCGTGGCAACGTCCCATCGAATTTCGTCCCGTCCAGCCAACGCATCCTCTCCATCCTGAAGCATGTCCACCGTATCGGAGCCTCTGGATGCGCGCCAATGGAGTTTTTCCAGACGATCCGGCGATGCATAAGGTTCTTCTCGCTTATGCTTCCGACTTTTCCCTGCTCGGTACGGCCTTGCTGCCTCACGCCCTGACCTTCTATCAGAGTACGATTCGTGCGGCAAGCCTTGATCACGCCATGTGGTTTCATCGCGACTTCCGCATGGACGAGTGGCTGCTGTATAGCATGGACAGCCCGAGCGCATCCCGCGGACGAGGTTTCAGTCGTGGCAATCTCTTCAGCCGCGAGGGCAAACTGGTCGCATCTGTGGCCCAGGAAGGGATGATCCGCAAGATCTGATGGCGGCGCAAAAGTTATAGGACAGTGTTGCCTGCACCCTTCACCTGGAATGCAGAGCCCTTGATTGAGGCTATGAACGATGAAGACGAGAATTACCGAGTTGTTTGGCATCGAATATCCGATTGTCCAGGGTGGTATGATGTGGGTCGGGACTGCCGATCTGGCTGCTGCGGTATCCAACGCCGGAGGCCTGGGCATTATCACCGCCCTGAATCAGGCAACACCTGAGGCCTTGAGAAAAGAGGTGGCTCGCTGTCGAGAGATGACCAGCAAGCCCTTCGGTGTCAACGTGACGATCCTGCCGTCCATCAATACCCCGCCTTACGCAGAGTTTGTGCAGGCGATTATTGAGAGTGGTGTGAAGATTGTCGAAACCGCCGGTCGCAATCCACAGCCGTTTATGGCTGCTTTCAAAGCGGCTGGCGTGAAGGTTATCCATAAGTGCACCTCGGTCCGCCACGCGTTGAAAGCGCAGGCGATCGGGTGTGATGTCGTCAGTGTCGACGGTTTTGAATGTGCCGGGCATCCCGGCGAAGATGACGTCACAAATCTGGTGCTTATCCCTGCAGTTGCTGCCAGGCTGTCTATCCCTATACTTGCCTCGGGAGGTATCGCCAACGGCTATCAGATGGCGGCGGTTTTTGCCCTGGGTGCCGAGGGCATCAATATGGGGACACGCTTTGTGGCGACTCTGGAGGCACCCGTACATGACAACGTAAAGCAGGCAATAGTTGATGCAGACGAACGTCAGACCACCTTGATCCTGAGAACACTGAATAACACCGCACGCGTCTTTGACAACAAGGTTGCCAGGGAAGTTCTCGCCATAGAATCACGGCATGGCAATACCGACTTTGCTGAAATTCAACCTTTGGTCGCCGGTACGCGTGGTCGCAAGCAAGTCCTGGAAGTCGGTGATATTGATGGTGGCCTATGGACGGCCGGTATGGTTATCGGGCTGATTAACGACATACCCAGCTGTGCTGTCCTGCTCAAGCGCATCATTGCGGAAGCTCGTGAAGCGGCAGAGCAGCGCGTAAGCATGTTGTTAACCTGATTCCGCACCTGCACATTTAACGTTTTCAGCCTTTGCATTATTGCTGCATTGCTTTAAGGAGTTCGCTCATGAATCTCAGCGGAGGACAGATCATCGGTTCGGAATTCCGTCCGACTGGTAACCGGAGGCAGTTTGCTGCAGTGAATCCCGCCACCGGGGCTGTCCTTGAACCACAAATCAGCGAAGCGACCTGTGACGATGTCAACAGCGCTGTCTGCGCGGCCGCAGAGGCATTCGAACTGTACCGTAAATTGCCGTCGTCGCGGCGAGCAACCTTCCTGGAGAACATTGGCGAACAGCTGATGGCAGCTGGTGCTGAGTTGATTGCCCGTGCGCATGAAGAGACGGCGCTCCCCCGAACCAGGCTCGAAGGGGAACTGGTGCGCACTGTCAACCAGTTGCAGCTTTTTGCTCAACAGGTGCGTTCAGGCTTTCATCTTGAGGCGCGCATCGACCTCGGCCAACCGCAACGGGTACCGGTGCCGAAGCCGGATCTCCGGGCAATGCAGATTCCGCTCGGTCCGATTGCGGTCTTTGGCGCAAGCAACTTTCCCCTGGCGTTTTCTGTGGCTGGTGGTGACACTGCCTCGGCGCTGGCGGCGGGTTGTCCGGTCGTCGTCAAGGGTCATCCGGCACACCCGGGGACGTCCGAACTCACTGGCCGCGCAGTAATGCGGGCGATTCGCAAGAACCACGTCCCGCAGGGAGTTTTTTCACTGCTGCAGGCGAAAAATACAAATGTGGGCGCAGCTTTAGTGCAACATCCTTTGATCAGGGCGGTTGCTTTTACCGGATCGCTTGCAGGTGGGCGGGCACTCTTTGATCTGGCCTGCTCGCGAACGGAACCTGTGCCGGTCTATGCCGAAATGGGCAGCGTCAACCCGGTCTTCTTTCTGCCAAAAATTGTTGAAGACAGGGGGGCGTCGCTGGCTGCTGCGCTGGTTGAATCGTTGACCCTCGGTGTCGGACAGTTCTGTACCGCACCGGGGCTGGTCCTGGTAATCAAGGATGGCGCAACAGAGATCTTCCTGCACGAGGTCGAAAGCTGTCTTGCCGCAAAGCCACCGGCAGTTATGTTACATGACGGCATAAAACAAAATTTTCTGGCGGGTCTGAACAAGCTGTCGTCTGTTGACGGTGTTGAGCGCTCCGACTGGCCGTCTCCTTTGCCGGGCGGGTGTCTGGCTGCTCCTGCCCTGTTGCGGACCGATGCGAAGACCTTGCTTGACAACCCTGCACTTGCTGAGGAAGTCTTCGGCCCCTCTGCGATGGTTGTCGTATGTGATTCCAGAGGCGAGATGTTGAGGACAGCGGAGAGGCTTCAGGGCCAGTTGACAGCCTCTGTACACGGCACGCACGATGAACTGCTGGGCTCTCGTGATTTGTTGGAGATTCTTGAACGCAAAGCAGGACGTCTGCTTATAAACAGTTTTCCAACAGGGGTTGAAGTGTGTGCCTCGATGCATCATGGCGGCCCCTATCCAGCGACGACCGACAGCAGAAGCACCTCGGTAGGCCACTATGCCGTGAAGCGATTTCTGCGTCCTGTCTGTTATCAGAACTTTCCACAGGAGCTGCTGCCTGAAGCGTTATGTGATCTGAACGCATTGAATCTATGGCGCCTGGTTAACGGCAGCATGAGTCGTGATGACCTCTAGCAAGGTCAAGGAAATCAGGGGTTTGAGCGGAGGCGTAGTCCTTTGCGCCGCACAATCAAATCCGCCGATTGACTCAGAGATTGCGGAAAAGGGCCGTATCCGGACGAAAATTAATTACATTCAGGAGCTTGATTAACATGGGTGTTACAGTTGTTATCCCGGCACGCTATGCTTCAACCCGGTTCCCCGGAAAACCGCTTGCCGACTTGTGCGGCAAGCCGATGATACAGTGGGTCTATGAACGTTCCGCTCTTTGTGAATCCGTTGGCCGGGTCATCGTCGCCACTGATGATGACCGTATTGCCCGTGCAGTAGAGTCCTTCGGCGGCGACGTAACAATGACTCGATCCGATCATCTGACCGGTACCGACCGGCTGGCAGAAATCGCCGCAGGTCTCGATGATGAACTGATCGTGAATGTGCAGGGTGATGAACCTCTGATTGATCCTGCCATGATTCAGGCAGCCGTGGCGCCGCTGCTGGCTGACGACTCGATCCCCATGGGAACACTCAAGACACCCCTGACTTCTATAGAGGAATACCGGAATCCGAATGTCGTCAAGGTGGTGACTGACCAGCTCGGCTTCGCGCTCTACTTTTCCAGGGCGCCGATACCCTATCCACGTGATTTCAATGAAGCACTTGACCAACGCTGGGGTGAACTGGCGACCGCCAAGCATATTGGCCTGTATGTCTACCGACGTGAGTTTTTGCTGCAATATCCGCATCTCAAGACGACCCCGCTGGAGTCCCTGGAATGTCTTGAACAGCTGCGTGCCCTTGAACACGGCTACCGCATCCGCGTGGCAGAAACCAGTCTGGCGGGTCAGGGGGTTGATACACCGGAGGATCTGGAACAGGTAAGGGTGATTCTTGCCTCTTCTGCGCCCTTAAACTTTCAGTAATAAGGGGTTTTCATTTAAGCTCCGGAAGTGTAACATCCGTTGCTTAAATTGTCTGTGTTGCATTGTTAAAGATTTTCTGTCAGGAGACCCTATGAAGACCAAGTTCATATTCATTACCGGCGGCGTCGTTTCCTCTCTCGGCAAAGGCCTGGCGGCTGCATCCATCGGCGCTCTTATGGAAGCGCGCGGGTTGCGCGTTTCCATGCAGAAGCTGGATCCCTATATCAATGTCGATCCGGGTACGATGAGTCCCTTTCAGCATGGCGAAGTCTTTGTGACTGATGACGGTGCAGAAACTGACCTGGATCTTGGACATTATGAACGTTACACCACGGCAAACCTGACCAAGAAGTCCAATTTTACGACCGGTCAGATTTACGATTCCGTTATCCGCAAGGAACGCCGTGGTGATTATCTGGGTGGAACCGTTCAGGTCATTCCCCATATTACCAACGAGATCAAAGGAAAAATCCTGGAGAACGCCAAAGGGGTCGATCTTGCCATCGTCGAGATTGGCGGTACGGTCGGAGATATTGAATCTCTGCCTTTTCTTGAAGCCATTCGCCAGTTCCGCAGTGATCTCGGCCCCGAGAATGTTCTCTATGTCCACCTGACTCTGGTGCCGTATATTCAGACGGCCGGTGAGTTGAAAACCAAGCCGACTCAGCACAGTGTCAAAGAACTGCGCCAGATCGGCATCCAGCCGGATATCTTGCTCTGCCGCTGCGATCGTGAGCTACCGCGCGATATGAAGGGGAAAATAGCCCTTTTCTGCAATGTTCGCGAAGAATCGGTTATTACCGCCCGGGACGTTGAGACAATTTACGAAGTACCGCTGGCCTTCCATGAACAGGGGCTCGACGAAAGGATTGTGGATTTTTTGAATATCTGGACAAAGAACCCTGATTTGAGTGCCTGGGAACGGATTGTCAGGCGGGTCAAAGAGCCGGCCGGGGTGACCACGATCGCGATTGTTGGCAAATATATTGACCTGACCGAGAGCTATAAGTCGCTTGCCGAGGCGTTGACTCACGGCGGGATTGGCAACAACTGCCGGGTGCAACTGAAATATGTTGATTCGGAAGCTCTTGAACGTCACGGTATCGGCACGACATTCGACGATATCGACGGTATTCTTGTCCCCGGCGGCTTTGGAGAGCGCGGCAGCGAAGGCAAAATTGCGGCAATCCGGCATGCCCGTGAGAACAAAATTCCTTTCTTCGGCATCTGTCTCGGTATGCAGATGGCCGTTGTCGAGTTCGCCCGTTCGGTATGTAATATCGAAGAGGCCTATTCCAGCGAATTCAAAGAAGACGCCAGGAACCCTGTGATCCACATTATGGAAAAACAGAAATCAGTCAAGGGCAAGGGCGGCACCATGCGCCTGGGAGCCTACCCGTGTTCATTGAAAGACAAGACCCTGGCCCGCAGGATCTACGGCCAGAAGGATGTGGGGGAACGTCATCGTCACCGTTATGAGTTCAACAATGCCTACCGCAAAGCACTTGAAAAATGCGGTCTGGTACTCTCCGGTCTTTACCTGGAAGAAGATCTGGTCGAAGTCATTGAGATTGCCGATCATCCATGGTTCCTCGGCTGCCAGTTCCATCCGGAATTCAAATCACGGCCAATGGCACCTCACCCTCTCTTTGAATCCTTTGTCGGGGCCTGCTTCAAGGCCCGGCAAGAGCGGGAGAATCAATGAGTAAAGTCCTTTCTGTCGGCCCGGTCAATATCGGCGGCGCCAATCCACTGGTTTTGATCGCCGGCCCCTGTGTTATTGAGAATAAAGATCATACCCTGACCCTCGCCAGAGCTTTGCAGGAGATTGCCGCGCGCGTCGGGGTTGGCCTGATTTTCAAGGCTTCTTATGACAAAGCCAATCGAACCTCGGTTGAATCCTATCGCGGTCCCGGTATGGATGCAGGTCTGAAGATCCTGCGTGCCGTTAAGGAAGAAACCGGTCTGCCGGTTCTTTCCGATGTCCATGATATTTCTCAGGTCAAGCCTGCTGCTGACGTTCTGGATGTCATACAGATTCCGGCTTTCCTCTCGCGGCAGACCGATCTGCTGGTTGCCGCCGGTGAAACCGGCCGCATTGTCAATATCAAGAAAGGTCAGTTCCAGGCGCCGTGGGATATGGAGAATGCTATCGGCAAGGTTCTCTCTACGGGCAATGATCAGGTTCTTCTTACAGAGCGCGGCGCCAGCTTCGGTTACAACAACCTGGTGACTGACATGCGTTCGCTGGTCATTATGCGTCAGACCGGCTATCCGGTTGTTTTCGACGCCACCCATTCGGTGCAGTTGCCTGGCGGTGCAGGTTCGAAATCCTCCGGCCAGCGTGAATTTGTTGCACCACTTTCTCGTGCCGCCGTAGCTACCGGAGTCGATGCCCTTTTCTGGGAAGTTCATGAAAATCCCGCAAAGGCTTTATGTGATGGGCCGAACAGCCTGCACCTGGATGCAGTTGAAGCGCTGCTGCGTCAGATGCTGGCTCTCGATAAAATAGTCAGGTGATAATGACCAAACACACAGAAATTTTAGATGCCGCCCGCAAGGTTATTCAGATAGAAGCCGAAGCTGTTGCAGCTCTGGCAGCACGCTTGGATGATAACTTCGCCATGGCGGTAGAGATGGTCCTGGCATGTTCCGGTCGCGTGGTCGTAACCGGGATGGGCAAATCCGGTTTGATCTGTCAGAAAATGGCGGCGACCATGGCTTCTACAGGAACACCGACAATCTTTCTGCATCCTGCTGAAGGTGTTCACGGTGATCTGGGAATGCTGATGAAGGGCGATGTCGTCATTGCGGTCTCCAATTCCGGTGAGACAGAAGAGATCGCCCGCATATTGCCGACGATCAAGCGCATGGGGCTGCCGTTGATTTCAATGACCGGGAATCCCACCAGTACTCTGGCACGAGCCGGCGATGTGTTTCTTGACATCTCCATCAAGGAGGAGGCCTGTCCATTGCAGCTGGCCCCGACAGCGAGTACCACAGTCACCCTGGCCATGGGCGATGCCCTGGCTGTTGCTTTGCTTTTACAGAGAGGTTTCCGGGAAGAGGATTTTGCTCTGTACCATCCCGGAGGCGCCCTGGGCAAGCGCCTGCTGCTACGTGTTGAAGACCTGATGCATGTGGGTGAAGATGTACCTACAGTTAACGTAAATACTCCATTGAAAGATGCTCTGTATGTGATCTCCAGTAAAAAGTTGGGGATTACCGGGGTTATTGATGACCGGGGAAACCTGGTCGGCGTCTTTACTGATGGTGACTTGCGACGCAAGATTGAGCAGGGTATCGAGGTCCTCAATCGTCCTATCGGAGAGCTCATGGCCGGCAAGCCGAAGCGTATTCTGCGCACCAACCTGGCAGCCAAATCCCTGCAGCGCATGGAGGAACACCAGATTACCTCCTTATTTGTTTTTGACTCGGAAGAGGATCAGAAACCGATCGGGATTATCCACCTGCATGACCTGCTCAAGGCAGGGGTCATCTGATGGCTGTCGATCTATCCAGGATCAAGCTGTTGCTGCTTGATGTCGACGGTGTCATGACTGACGGTCGAATTATCTATGACAGCGATGGTGGCGAAACCAAGGCCTTCGATGTAAAAGATGGTCATGGTCTCAAGCTGTTGCAGCGGGCAGGAATACGGGTTGGCATCATTACCGGCCGTCAGTCGACAATCGTTGTCCGCAGGGCTGCGGAACTGGGGATTGAACTGGTTTATCAGGGAGCCAAAGACAAGCGCCTGCCGTTCAACGAGATTCTGCAAAAGCTGGCCCTTGCCCCGGAAGAAGTTGCTTATATCGGTGATGACATAGTCGATTTGCCTGTCATGAGACAGGTCGGTTTTGCCGTGACCGTGGCTGACGCCGTCGACGATGTGAAGCCCTTCGCCGACATGGTCACCGAACGGCCGGGAGGACGAGGTGCCGTCAGGGAAGTCTGTGATTTTCTGCTCAAGGAAACCGGCCGTTGGCCAACTGTGGCACATCATTATTTCGAAGATTAGCCTGTTATACAATTCTCATGCCAACTTATTATATGGCGCTTTACAGTAAACCTCCCGGGGTGCTATACTGACTTCCAACAATGAGTAAATTCAACAAACCCCGCAATCTTCTTCTGCTCCTGGCCCTGGGGCTTGCGCTTGCTCTGCTGGTTGTTATCTCCCTGCGATATCGGCCGGAAGCTCAATTGCAGGCTCTGGTGAAGGCTTTGCCGGAGGGGGTCGATGTCTCCTTACAGGACATTGATTATACGCACATTGAAGAGGGTAGGGCCCGCTGGCGTTTAGTGGCTCAACAGGTTGAACGCAAGTCAGCGTCGGGAATTCTGGGACTCATCAGCCCGCAATTGAACTTTTATGACGAGCAAGGCGAAACGAAAGGCTCTTTACAGGCTGGCGGTGGTGAAGTCAGCGAGGATTATCAGCAGGTTAAATTGCGTGACAATGTTATTTTGAAGAATTCTGCCGGTTACACACTGTACACTGACCACCTTGATTACGATCACACAACGCAGACTGCAACAACAGATGACCATGTACGTCTGGTTGCAGAGGGCTTGCGTCTGCAAGGCACTGGGCTGGTGTTTTATTTAAAACAGGAACGCTTGCAGCTGAATGCAGATGTAAAAGGGGTCCTTGCTTCCAGGCAGAGGGAATGATAGTTCCTATGATGAAAATTGCTACCCTGTGTTTATCCGTCCTCTTGCTGCTTATGCCGTTATCGGTGCTTGCCGTTACCGGATTAGCGTCGCAAAACCGCGGCCCGGTCGAGGTCTCCGCAGATCGTCTTGAAGCCGATGATCAGGCTCAAACCCTCGTTTTCTCAGGAAATGCTGTCGCCAGTCAGGACGACGTCACGATTTACGGCGATCGTCTTACGGTGGAGTATACCGGCGAGAAACGTGAGATAGAAAAAGTTATTGCTGAAGGCTCGGTGCGCATCCTCCAGGGAGCGCGGGTTGCTACTGGCGCAAAGGCGGTCCTCTATCATGTCGAAGAACGCATTGTTCTGACGGGTTCTCCGAAAGTCAGCGATGGCGATAATTCTGTTGAGGGCCAGGAGATCACAATCTACCTGAACGATCAACGCAGCGTCGTCACTGGAGGTGCCGATGGCAGAGTGAATGCCATTTTCACACCACAAACGGAGAAGCAGCCTTGAGCCATCGTCTGACCGCACGTGGGTTGTCGAAGGCGTATAAACAGCGCCAGGTGGTTTCGTCCGTTGATCTTGAAATCAAGTCAGGTGAAGTGGTCGGTCTGCTCGGTCCGAATGGCGCCGGGAAAACCACCTCTTTCTATATGGTGGTCGGACTGATCAGGCCGGACCACGGAGAAGTCTTTCTTGACGATGAGAATTTAACCGCATTGCCTATGCACCAGAGAGCCAGGATGGGGATTTCATACCTCCCACAGGAAGCTTCGGTTTTTCGTAAGCTGTCGGTTGAACAGAACCTTCTGGCAATTCTGGAGACTGTGGAAAAATCCAGGCAGGTTCAGCAAAAACGCAAGGATCAATTACTCGAAGACTTCCGTCTGACGCATGTTGCAAAATCTTTCGGCTATGCACTCTCCGGTGGAGAAAGACGTCGTGTCGAGATCGCCCGCGCCCTGGTCCTCGATCCCAGGTTTATTTTGCTCGACGAGCCTTTTGCCGGGATTGATCCGATCGCCGTGCTTGATATCCAGGAAATCATTAATGAACTGAAACAACGCCGAATCGGTGTCTTGATCTCTGACCATAACGTCCGTGAAACCCTGGGAGTGTGCGATCGAGCTTATATTTTAAATGAAGGCTGCATCCTGGAGCATGGGGCGCCTGATCAAATTGCCCGGAGCGCAAAGGCCAGGGCGATTTATCTGGGAGAAAAATTTCGGCTTTAGTGCCGGAACCCGCTGGCGAAGGGTTGGTTTTTTGCCAGTATTATTGACTTGACCTTTTGACGCTACTTTCCCTTATGATGGTGACATGGCCTTAGAAATCAGACAACAACTCAAGCTCAGTCAGCAATTGGTTATGACGCCCCAACTGCAACAGGCGATCAAGCTGTTGCAGCTATCGCGCATGGAGCTGATGGATGTTGTGCGCGAAGAACTCGAAGAGAATCCTGTTCTGGAAGAAGGACAGGAGCTCCTTGAAGAGAAAAGCCAGGCAGCTGAAGAGCTGATCGCCGAACTTCCCGAAGTGCAGGCTCAGGACAATGTCAAGGAGGTTGAGGGCGACCGCGATGGCATGGCGGATATTGATTGGAAGACATACCTGGAAAGCTACAGCCTCGGCGGCTCCACGGCAGACAGTTATGAGGATGATGAAGATCGTCCCTCTTTTGAAAACCTTCTGACCAAAAAGCCTTCTCTGTCTGACCACCTTTTGTGGCAGCTGAATCTCTCCCGATTGGAAAGCCGGGAAAGAGCTATCGCCGGCGAGATTATCGGCAACGTGGATGATGATGGTTATCTGCAGGTTTCGGTTGAAGAACTGGCTGTGCAGGCTGGTTGCAACGCAGGGCATGTCGAAAAAATTCTGAAAGAAGTTCAGGATTTCGATCCTCCCGGCGTTGCCAGTCGCAATCTCCAGGAATGTCTCCTTAAACAGGTGGAGCAATTGGGGATGGCAGAGGACATCGTTGGCGTCATCCTGAGGGAATATATCGAAGAGCTGGAAAATCGCCGTTACCAAGTGATTGCCAGAAGTCTCCAGATTCCATTGGATGAGGTGTTCGCTGCGGCCAAGTTTATCAGCGGTCTGGATCCTCGCCCGGGTAGTCAATACGGCCAGGAAGACGTTCATTACATCATCCCCGATATTTTCGTGTACAAAGTCAGTGATGAGTATATTGTCGTCCTCAACGACGAAGGTTTGCCCAATCTGCGGATCAATTCCTTTTATCGCAATGCTCTCTCCGGCTCTGCGCAGCTCGATGAAAAAGCGGGTGAATATATTCAGGAGAAGTTGCGCGGTGCCCTTTGGCTGATTAAAAGTATTCATCAGCGGCAACGGACAATCTATCGGGTCACCAAGAGCATCGTTAAATTCCAGCGGGATTTCTTTGACCGGGGAGTTGCAAATCTCAAACCCCTGGTATTGCGCGATGTTGCTGAAGATATTGAAATGCATGAATCCACTGTCAGTCGCGTGACGACCAATAAGTATGTGCAGACGCCACAGGGTCTTTTTGAACTGAAGTACTTTTTCAATAGCGGCATCAGTACAACCGAGGGAGACTCAGTCGCGTCGGAGAGCGTTAAAAGCAAAATTAAGGAAATTATTGCCGAGGAGAATACCCGCAAGCCGTATTCAGACCAGAAGATTGTTGATATCCTGCATGGTAAGGGAATCGATATCGCGCGTCGCACTGTAACCAAGTACCGGGAAATGCTGGGCGTAGGCTCTTCCACCCAGCGCAAGCGTTTGTTTTGACCTTGTCATGGTTTTATGCACGCTAGCCGGTATAATTGTAACATCACGTTCTTTTTCATAAACATTTACAAGGAGGTATGAAAATTATGCGGATTAATGTGACCTTTCGACATATGGAAAGCAGCGAACCGTTACGTAACTATGTTGAAGACAAACTGCCAAAGGTCAAAAAATATATTGATGAACCCGTTGAAGCCCAGGTGGTTCTCTCAGTGGAAAAGAAAATCCGTCACAAAGCTGAGGTTTCCCTTTCGGCTAAAGGGATAACCATCAAAGCGACCGATGAAACCGCAGATATGTACGCTGCGGTTGACGGGGTGCTGGATAAGCTCGAACGTCAATTGAAGCGCTATAAAGATAAAATTAAAATGCACAAGCCACTCAGCGGGCGGGAACGGCGTGTGGAGAAAACCGTTTATACCGCTGAGAGTATCGATGAAGCTCATCCCGAGCCAAGCATTATCAAGTCAGACAGTTTTCACGTGAAGCCGATGTCTGTGGATGAAGCCGTCATGCAGATGGACCTGCTGGAGAAGGAGTTTCTGGTTTTCACAGATGCCTCATCCGAAGAGATTAATGTGGTCTATCGTCGCAAAGATGGTAATTATGGCTTGATTGTCCCTCAGGCCTAGGGCTATCTTTATACGGCAGACGTTCAATGTGACCGTCTGCCGTAGTTCCACTTACTTTTATTTATAAATAACCAGGTTAATCGTGAAATGAAAATTTCGGAGTTGCTTGATCCTGCGGCAATCGTCGCAGAACTGGATGGTACGGGAAAAAAAGAAGTTCTTGCCGAATTGACCGATGCTCTTTTGAAAGCGGATCCGAGTCTGGTCAGGGATGATATCCTTAAAGTCCTTATGGAGCGGGAGCGGCTTGGGTCCACGGGCATTGGCGATGGTGTCGCTATACCTCACGGTAAATTGAAAGATATAGATCGTCTTATGATTTCTTTTGGTCTGAGTCGTCAAGGGGTTGATTTTGACTCAATGGATGGCAAACCGGCGCACCTTTTTTTCCTGCTGGTTGCTCCTGAGGAATCGGTTGGCATTCATTTGAAGACTCTGGCCCGCATTTCCAAGCTGCTGAAAAGTACCTCTGTGCGAGAGCGTCTGCAGTCAGCGGTCGACAGCGAAGAAATCCATCGCATAATCGCTGAAGAGGAAGAGCAGTTGTAAACGGTAGAATCTATGCCTCGTCTGAGTATTGCAGAACTATTGTCCGAGACGGAGGCCGGGCTTGACCTGGAGCTTTTGGCCGGCGAGCGTGGCCTGAACCGTTTTGTACAGATCCCAAGAATCCAAAAACCTGGTTTGGCACTGGCCGGTTATACCAAGAATCTCCATCCCGATCGCATTCAGATACTCGGCGCCTCCGAGCTGAGTTATCTCTCGGAATTATTGCTGCAGGACCGCAGCAAGGCTGAAGAGCACATCGCCCGGCTCTGCGCACTTGATATCTGCTGCTTTATCATCACCAAAAATTTGACCCCGCCCGAAAGCCTCCGGCTCGCAGTGGAGAAGCACAATATTCCGCTGCTGCGCAGTCATCATCAAAGCTCAACCTTCATCTCTCTGTTGACCCAGTATCTGGAAGAGCGCCTGCTCGCTCAGACCAATGTGCATGGAGTGCTTGTCGATGTGCTCGGCGTTGGTGTACTCCTGCTCGGCAAGAGCGGCGTCGGCAAAAGCGAATGCGCTCTTGATCTGATCATCCGTGGACATCGACTGGTCGCTGATGATGTCATTAAGGTCCGTCTGAAATTGCCGGCAGTTCTCTTTGGCGAATGTAGTGACCTGTTGCATTACCATATGGAGATCCGTGGTCTGGGCATCATCAATATTAAACATTTGTTTGGCGTAGCTGCTATTCGTGAGCGCAAAAAAATCGATCTGGCTATCGAACTCGTGGAATGGCAGGATGGCCACGAATACGACCGCCTCGGTCTGGAAGAGAGCAGCTATGAACTGCTTGGGGTGAAATTGCCCCTACAGACAATTCCGGTGCGTCAGGGCCGGAATATTACGACCATCGTTGAGGTTGCGGCCCGCAACCAGTTGCTCAAGGAGATGGGTTATCACAGTGCGGTAGAATTTGAAGAGCGTTTGGAGCAGCGCATGGCTGAAACTGCCAGAATCCACGCTCAGTCCATCATCGGGGATAACCTGGAATGAAACGGCAGCTGGTTATCATCACCGGGCTGTCGGGATCCGGTAAAAGTACTGGCGCCAGGGCCCTTGAAGATGCCGGTTTCTTTGTCATCGATAATCTTCCCTTGGTCATGCTTCCAGATTTTCTCGCGTTGACAGGACATGGCTACCCCAAAGTTGCCGCTGTCGTTGATGCCAGAAGTTCCGGTTTCTTAGGCGATTGCCACGAAGTCCTACGGCGCATCAAAGCTGAAGGACACGACGTCGATGTGCTGTTTTTTGAAGCCTCGGACCATGACCTGATCAAACGCTTTTCAGAGACACGCCGCCGTCATCCTCTGGTGCAGGAAGAAGGGACTCTTGCCGCCATTGGTCATGAACGCGAAGTCATGTCAGAACTGCGCAGACTGGCTACGATCATTCTTGATTCTTCCGGACTGAGTGTTCATCAACTTCGCCAGCGAGTCCTGGTTTGTGTCCTTGGAACGGAAGATTCTGAAGGGCAATTACAGGTGCAGGTGCAGTCTTTCGGCTTTAGAAATGGCCTGCCTCTGGGTGCAGACCTGGTTTTTGATGTGCGATTTCTCAATAACCCGCATTTCGTAGAAGAATTACGTCCCAGGACCGGGCTGGACCCGGCGGTCAGCAGCTTCGTTCTGAGTCAGCCAGACTACAAGACTTTTATCGTCAAGCTCAAGGATCTGCTTTTCTTCCTGCTGCCGCGTTATCGTCAGGAGGGCAAGGCCAGCCTGACGATTGGCATCGGCTGTACCGGTGGCTGCCATCGCAGTGTCGCTATCGCAGAAGATCTGAGGCCTTACCTGCTCGGCACCGGAAGTGTTGTACAGGTGAAGCACAGGGATATCGTCAAGGAATGATTCTATGATTGGTGTGGTCGTTGCGACTCATGGCAACCTCGGTGCAGAGCTTCTGGAGTCGACGCAGATGATTATTGGCCCGGTCCGAAATGCCAGGTCAGTCAGCATTAACCAGGATAACTCTATGGAAGATATCCGGGATGCCATAGCGGCCGCTGTTGCCGAGGTTGGGACAGATGGCAACGGCGTCATTATCGTAACCGACATGTTTGGCGGTACTCCCGCTAATGTCAGCATGACTTTTCTGGAACCACAGGCAGTGGATGTCCTGACCGGTGTCAACCTGCCTATGCTGCTCAAGTTTTTCAATAGCCAGGAGAGCCTTGGTCTGGATGAATTGGCGGGAATTCTCAAGTCGTATGGTCAACAGAGCATTATCCTGGCCAGTGAATACCTGCAGCGATAGGAGCTGTTTGTAATGAGTATTGTTCTGGCGCGTATCGACAGCCGTCTGGTACATGGACAGGTCCTGGAAGCCTGGGTCCCCTATGTCGATGCCGATTGCATTGTCGTCGCCAACGATGAAGTCGCGGCGGCCTCTTTTCAGCGCATGGTTATGCAGGCCGCAATCCCGAGTTCAATCAAACTGATTATCGGTACGTTGGAGGAGACGGCATGTATCCTCAAATCCGCCGAACTGCTCAAAAAGCGGGTCCTGTTGCTTTTTACCAGTTCTGATGATGCCCTGAAAGCCCGCCAGCTCGGCGTATCTTATGCAAAACTCAACCTCGGCAACATGCATTCAAGCGCAGGCAAGAATCGCTATACCTGTACAATTGCTCTTGATCAGCAGGATATTGATACTTTGCAGAAGGTCGAGGATCAAGGAGTCACCATCGTTTCCCAATGTGTGCCCGCAGATCGAGAGCAGAACTGGCATAAGCTGATTCGTTCCGGAGGTCGTTAAATGGTCGTCGGTGACTACCTGCTGGCCGGTCTGGTGGCCATGCTGACCGGACTGGATCGGGTTGCCCTGGTGCAAATCATGATTTCCCGGCCGCTGGTTGCCGCGCCTCTGACCGGGTGGGCTCTCGGTAATCCTATGGTCGGCATGGAGGTCGGCATGTTGCTCGAATTACTCTGGCTCGGCAGGTTGCCGGTTGGAGCAGCGATTCCTCCGGATGATACACAGGTAGCGGTAGGTGCGACTGTCCTGGCTGTAAGTATGGGGCACTTGCTTGACTTGAATGGCATGCCGCTAGTGATTCTGTCTGTACTGATTGCGATCCCTTTAGGCAAGTTCGGCCAGGTTTTTGAACGTCTGGCGCGTCATGTCAATGACCGCCTTGCTGTCAACGGTCACAACGCTCTCATGACGGGCAGCATAGTCAGTTTCGAACGTTATCATCTAATCGGTCTTGCCAGCTTTGCCCTGGCGAGTCTGGCCACTGCAGTAATTATTGTTCTGGTGGGCAGCTTTGTCCTCTATTCCGTGGCTCCCCTGCTTATCGGGGCGGTGCGTGAAGCTGGCTTGAGTCTGCAATACAGCCTGATTCTGGTCGGAGCGGCGTCACTCCTCGGGACGATCAATGTCAATCGCAGCATTTCCCTGTTTTGCGCCGCGTTTACCGGGACCATGCTGGTCCTCTGGTTGAGATGAGGTTATGAAAGAGATACGCTTTTCCTGGCTGATATTCCTGCGCATATATCTCCGATCCTTTCTGCTGCAGGCCAGCTGGAACTTCGACAAGCTGCAAAACCTGGGTTTTTTCTATTTGATACTTCCGGGATTGCGCCATATCTACGGTGCGCAGATTCCTGTTGATGTCCGTCAGCGACATTGCGACTATTTCAATACCCACCCCTATTTTGCGCCGCTGGTTGCAGGAACGACTCTGCGATTGGAAACGCTCAGCATTTCGGGTGAAGAACCTGCAGTTGATGCTGAAACATATAAAAACATGGTCATGGCACCACTTGCCGCGATGGGTGATGCGCTCTTCTGGGGCGGTATCCGCCCTCTGGCGGCTTTGATCGGATTGCTGATTGCGAGCCAGGGTTCCCTCTGGGCTCCGCTGGTTTTTCTGGTGCTGTTTAATGTGCCTCACCTGCTGTTTCGTGGCATTGGACTTGTGCTCGGTTATGTTCAGGAATTGAGAGCCATCGAAACCATACAGAAATGTCGCCTGCCGGATTTGGCGATCCGGCTCAAAGAGTCAACGACTGTGCTTATTGGCGTGCTTTGCGCGTACCTGGCCTTTAAAGGATGTGAGCACCAGGAGCTTTCTGCGATTTGGGGCTTTGTCCTATTGCCGATTGTTCTGCTTTTTGCCTGGTTGGCTCATAAAGGGGTAACGAGCCTGTTTCTTGTGTTATTAACAACGTCCAGCCTGTTGTTGCTGGCGCTGCTGTTCTGAGAGAAGGGATATATGCCGATAGAAAGTTCAAAATTCAAAATCGTGAATCGCCTGGGACTGCATGCCCGGGCAGCGGCTCAGCTGGTTCAGACCGCCAACCGGTTCCTGTCGGATGTGACTGTCGAAAAAGACGGTGATGAAGTAAACGGCAAGAGCATTATGGGCTTGCTGATGTTGGCGGCTCCTAAAGGATCACTCATAAACGTAACGGTGTCGGGTAAAGACGCTGAAGAAGCAATGAAAGTAATCGGGACTTTGATCAATGACGGCTTCGGTGAAGATTGATATAACCGAGGATACTATCCTCGTCGGTATCGCTGCAGCGCCCGGGATTGCAATCTCAAGGAGTCATAGGGTCAATCGCGACCGCATGACTGTCATTGAACGTCGAATTCTTCCGGCAGAGGTCGGCCCGGAAATAGCAGCGTTCAAGGATGCTGTCAACAAGTCCAAAAGCCAGTTGCTTGAAGTCAAAGACCAGGCTGGCAGCAAAGAACTTTTTGAACATCTCTATATTATCGATACTCATTTGCTGATTCTTGATGATGAGATGCTGATCGGGGAGACGCTCAGACTGATTCGTGAGGAACTGATCAACGCCGAAGGTGCCCTGAACAGGGTGCTGCGCAAGCTGCGGCAGATGTTCGAGAGGATCAGCGACGAGTATCTGCGGGAACGGCGTTCGGATATCGATTCGATCGGTGACCGTTTGATGCGCAATCTGCTTGGTGGAACCCATGAATCACTGGCAGACGTCAAGGATCAGGTCATTGTCGTCGCCCACGATCTCTCCCCTGCAGATACTGTTCAGATCGACAGGTCAAAGGTGATCGGGTTCGTGACTGATGTCGGCGGCCGTACTTCGCATACCGCAATCCTGGCGCGCTCGCTCGGCATCCCTGCAGTGGTTGGATTAGAGACCGTGACCTCGCTGGTGCCGGATGGTACGCCGATGATCATCGATGGCAGCACTGGCACCGTAATCCTTAGGCCGTCGGCAGAAACTTTTCGTGAGTATTTAATAAAGAAACAGCACTACGACTACCTGGAGTCTGAGCTCGTCCAGTTCCGCAGCCTGCCGGCCATAACCAGGGACAACTGCCCTATGGCCCTGCGCAGCAACATCGACTTTGTAGGTGAAATAACCGCGGCACGGGAACAGGGAGCCCAGGGGATCGGCCTGTTTCGTACCGAGTATCTCTACATGTCGGGAGAAGGCCCGCCCTCCGAAGAGGAGCAGCTTGCCATCTATAGCGCGGCTGTGGAGCAGATGGCACCTTTCCCGGTTACTATCAGAACCCTTGATGTCGGTGGTGATAAGTTTGTGCCCGATTTTAACCTCGCTGATGAGGTCAACCCGGCCATGGGACTGCGTGCTGTACGTTTTTCACTCAAAGAAGTCAATCTGTTCAGGATCCAGCTGCGAGCAATCCTCAGGGCTGGTGTGTTCGGTCCGATTCGCATCATGTTCCCGATGATTTCGGGGGTAGCCGAAGTGCGTGAATGCAAGCAGTTTGTCGAGAGAGAACGCCAGGACCTGCTTTCGGCAGGCATTGCCTGTGGTGAAAATGTTGAAATCGGTATTATGATAGAAACGCCGGCCGCTGTACTGATCGCAGATCTGCTGGCAAAAGAAGTCGATTTTTTCTCGGTCGGAACTAACGACTTGATACAATATTGCCTGGCAATTGATCGTGGCAATGAACACGTCGCTTATCTCTATGAGCCGACGCATCCGGCTGTGCTGCAGGCGCTGCATCAAGTCTGCCGTGCGGCAAAGAATGCCGGCATAGATGTTGGCATGTGTGGCGAAATGGCCGGAGAGGATCTCTACTCGCTGGTCCTGGTTGCGCTTGGATTCCGGGAATTATCAATGAATGCGATGAATATCTCGCGGGTCAAACGCATTATCCGCCAGATCAAAATACCGGAGGCCAAGCAAATTCTTGATCACCTCTTGTCTTTATCAACGGCAGCAGAAATCTCCGCAGCCCTGGAAAAGGAAATGAACCAGCGTTATCCGCAGGTTTTTTCTGAGAAACACTTCTAGTACCCTGTAACCTATATGATTTCGATGGATTGCGTAGGGCTTTGCCGTGTCAGCAAGGCGCGATTTCTGGTGCCTAGCCGTAGCTAAGCAGCTGAAATCAGAACGTAGCTGACGCGGCAAAGAACAAGCAAGGTGCGAAAGATTATGGGTTACAGGGTACTAAGCAGCCTGTCGGACTTGACAGTACCGTCAGAAACAATTAACGTTCCGACTCATTAATAATGAATTTCAAGGAGTATGATTCTATGGCTATGACAGATTTTCTCTTTACCTCAGAGTCGGTTTCCGAGGGACATCCTGACAAGGTTGCCGATCAGATTTCCGATGCTATCCTCGATGCAATCATTGCCCAGGACCCGCAGGCCAGGGTTGCCTGTGAAACTCTGGTTACAACCGGTATGGCAATGATCGCCGGTGAGATCACCACAAGTGCATATGTCGATATGCCGGTCATCGTCCGTGAAACCATCAAGGAGATCGGCTACGATGATTCCTCCATGGGGTTTGATTACGAAACCTGTGCGGTTTTGACGTCCATCGACCGTCAGTCTCCCGACATTTCCCAGGGCGTGACTGAAGGCGAGGGGCTGTTTGCGGAACAGGGCGCCGGTGATCAGGGGCTGATGTTCGGTTATGCCTGCAACGAAACGCCCGAACTGATGCCGATGCCGATTACCTTTGCTCATAAGTTGACCAAGCGTCTGGCTGATGTGCGCAAGAGCGGGCTACTACCATTTCTGCGGCCTGACAGCAAATCTCAGGTGTCGATCCAGTACATCAATGACAAGCCGATCCGGGTTGATACCGTGGTCGTCTCTTCACAGCACAGACCGGATGTCACTTATGAAAACCTCAAGGAAGGGATCATTGAAGAAGTTGTACGCAAGGTGATTCCCGCCGAGCTTCTCGATGAAAACACCAAGTATTTCATCAACCCGACCGGCCGCTTTGTTGTCGGCGGGCCTATGGGTGACTGTGGCCTGACCGGACGCAAGATTATTGTCGACACCTATGGTGGACAAGGCTCCCACGGCGGTGGCGCTTTTTCCGGCAAGGATCCTTCCAAGGTTGACCGCAGCGCCTCGTACATGGCGCGTTATGTTGCCAAGAATATTGTCGCCTCCGGTCTGGCTGATAAATGTGAAGTCCAGTTGGCTTACGCAATTGGCGTTGCCGAACCGGTTTCAGTGATGATCAATACGTTTGGTACCGGCAAGATACCGTCCAACCAGATTGCTAAAATCGCTCGTGAAGAATTTGATATGCGTCCCCGCGCTATCATTGAAACCCTTGACCTGTTGCGCCCGATTTATCTTAAAACCGCTGCCTATGGACACTTCGGTCGTGAACTGCCGGACTTCACCTGGGAACGGACCGATCGAATCGCATCGTTGCAGAAGCGCGCCGGACTCTGATCGCGTCGTCATCTGACTGCTGACTGTCATGGGCGGATCGTGTGAGCGGTCCGCCTATTTGCGTTTGCCAAGTTCAAGACTGTTGATTATGCCGGAACCTGACCTTTCCATTATTATTCCCACCCTTAACGAGGCAGAGGCTTTGCCTCTGCTACTTGATGACCTTGTTCGTCAGCAGGGGGTCTCCTTTGAAGTCATCGTGACTGATGGTGGTTCGCTCGATGCAACCTGCCAGCTCGCTAACACCTTGTTTTCCTCGGGTCGATTGTCAGGAAGATGCCATGTTGGCCCGCCCGGGCGCGGACGGCAACTGAATGCCGGCGTTTTCCTGGCAAATGCCGAATGGCTGCTTTTCCTGCATGCCGACAGTCGCTTGACTGATGTGAATCAGCTGCAAAAGGCTCTTGATTGCATGCGTATGCACCAGCAGCGCGACGCTTCAGACTCTTCGTCCGGGCGTTTCGCACTGTGTTTTGATCCTCCCGACAAAAATAATTTCGGCCTGTTTTTTTATCAAATCAAGGCACGGCTTGGGCGGCCCGGATGTATCCACGGTGATCAGGGGCTGTTGCTGACGAAAGCATTCTTTAACAGAATCGGTCCGTTCCGAGAAGACCTGCCGGTTATGGAAGACACCTGTTTGGCGGAAGACATCCGCATTCACGGCCAATGGTTGCTTCTGCCGGAAGAGATAGAAACTTCTGCCCGACGGTTTCAGGCTGAAGGGATGAAGGCTCGCCAGACACTCAATGCGTTAATAATGAATTTCCTGGCCATCGGCTGGTTGGAGTTCTTTCAAAAAGCACCGGATATCTATCGCCGACAGGATCATGCCCAACAGCTGCAGTTGTCACCTTTTTTCCTTTTGCTCAGAGAGCTTTTCAGGGAAATGCCCCTGCGCAGCAGGTGGGCAATCTGGCTGGCAACCGGTCAATACGTACGCAGCCAGGCATGGCAGATCGGTCTGGCTCTGGACTGCCGTAATGCTTTCCGTAAGGGGCGTTGACCCACTGCAGCAGGACAGCAAATGGTTGAGCTGGTTTGATCGATGGTTTGATCCGTTGACGAACCATTACGTCGGTTATGTCATGACAGCGTTGCTGGTCAGGCTCTGGTTTGCCTGGCAGCTTTATGATGGAGCTACCCATCGCGATTAATCTCGCGTTCGCTACGCATTTACCTTGCCAAATGAAGTGATATGCTATATCAAGAAAACCGGATATATGGAGATTGGTAATGTTGATATATGCTGAATCTATTTAAAGCTCTGGCTGACAGCACCCGTCTGCGACTCTTGCGCATCCTGCGCCAAGGGGATTTCACAGTTCAGGATCTTATGCAGATCCTTGAAATGGGCCAGTCGAGAATATCCAGACATTTAAAGCTTTTGAGTGAGGCTGGTTTGCTGCACATAGAGAAGCAGGGAACCTGGCATTACTACCGGATGTCTGCCGGGGAGGGCCTGTTCAGCGACATCTGGCCGTTTATTGAGACTCGACTCGCTGGTATTCAAGGTCAAGAGCGCGATTCAATCGGCGTGTTGCAAGTTATGGCGGAAAGGCGTCATCGCAGCCAGGTTTTTTTTAATGATCATGCTCACGATTGGGATCGCATGCATGTTGAACTTCTGAACCTGCCTGATTACCAAAACAATCTGCTTGCCCAGCTGCCGGTCGGTGGCCTGATTGTCGAGATTGGTGTCGGTACCGGCAGGCTGCTGCCTCTGCTGGCTCAGAAGGGTGAGCAGACAGTCGGACTTGATCATTCACCTTCGATGGTTGCCCTGGCCAGAAAAAAAGTAGCGCACTATCATCTTCAGAATAAAGTAGAAGTCCGCCTGGCTGAAATGAAGCATTTGCCTTTTGCCGATGGTTCGGTGCAAACGGTTGTGATGAACCAGGTTCTGCACCATGCGGAGCAACCCGTTGAGGTTCTCAGAGAGATTCACCGTATTCTCGAACGCGAAGGTTTGTTAGTGGTGGCTGATCTGACGCGCCATGAACACGATTGGACGCGCGAGCGTTTGGCGGATCAATGGCTTGGCTTTAAACAAAATGAACTTGAAGATTGGCTTGCCGAAGCTGACCTGCTGCTGACCTCTTATCAGGAATTTGGAGATTCTGCCAGTCAACAGACTGTTTCGTTGTTGACTGCCCGTATCAGATAATCATCATAAAACGCAATGGAGGAGATTAAATGACAGACAAGCATGATTTTAAAGTAATGGATCTTTCCCTGGCCGCCTGGGGCCGCAAGGAGATTGACCTGGCTGAGGTTGAAATGCCGGGGTTGATGGCGCTGCGTGAGGAATATGGCAACCAGAAGCCGCTTCAAGGTGCCCGCATCACCGGTTCCCTGCACATGACAATTCAGACCGCCGTGCTGATTGAAACCCTGCTTGATCTCGGTGCGCAGGTACGCTGGGCCTCTTGTAATATTTTCTCGACCCAGGATCAGGCCGCTGCAGCCGTTGCCGTCGGCCGCGAAGGAACTTGTGAAAACCCCAAAGGCGTACCGGTGTTCGCCTGGAAAGGCGAGACCCTCGAGGAATATTGGTGGTGCACTGAAAAGGCTTTGCACTGGCCGAACGGTGAGTTGCCGAACATGATTCTCGATGATGGTGGCGATGCGACCATGATGGTGCTTTACGGAGCCGAATGGCAGACGCAAGGGATTCCGGACTATACGCATGACGATCCGGAGGACTGGGTCGAGATGATCAAGTGTCTGCAACAGTCAATCGATAGCAAAACCGTCGATTGGGTTGCTGTGTGTGATTCGATCAAGGGTGTGACCGAAGAGACCACAACCGGAGTGCATCGCCTTTACAGCTTGCAGAAAGAGGGCAAGCTGCCTTTCCCGGCGATGAACGTCAACGACTCGGTTACCAAGAGCAAGTTCGACAATGTCTACGGCTGTCGCCACAGCCTGGTCGACGGTATCATGCGGGCGACTGATGTCATGCTCTCCGGTAAGGTTGCCGTGGTCTGCGGTTACGGTGACGTCGGCAAGGGCTGCTGTCAGTCGCTGCGTGGCCAGGGAGCACGGGTGATCGTGGCGGAAATTGATCCGATCTGTGCTCTGCAGGCCTTGATGGAAGGCTACCAGGTCACGACTCTCGAGGATGTGGTGGCCACGGCCGATATCTTTGTGACCACCACCGGCAATAAGGATGTGATTCGCGTTGAGCATATGGCTCAGATGAAACACAACGCTATCGTCGGCAATATCGGCCATTTTGATAATGAGATCGAGATGGCTGCCCTGGCGAAGGTGCCCGGGATCGAAAAGATCAACATCAAAAATCCCCGCGAGCACGGCAACCAGGTTGATCAGTGGGTCTTTTCAGATGGTCATGCGGTTATTATCCTGGCCGAAGGACGATTGCTCAATCTCGGCTGCGCCACCGGCCATCCCTCTTTCGTGATGTCGAACAGTTTCACCAACCAGGTGATGGCACAGATCGAACTCTTCACACATACAGACAACTTCGAGAACCAAGTCTACGTGCTGCCGAAGAGCCTTGATGAGAAGGTGGCTCGCTTGCATCTGGGCAAGCTTGGTGCAAAATTGACGATACTTAGCGCAGAGCAGGCTGGTTACATCGGTGTTCCAGTGGAGGGCCCCTATAAGCCTGACTCTTATCGCTATTAAAAACTCAACGCATACGTTAACGGAAAAAGGGGGCCGGAATTATCTGGCCCCCTTTTTCCATCGTGGCAAGGATTTTTTTCAGGCCCGGACTCTTAAAAAGAACCATGTACCGAGCAGGGCCATCAGGATGTTCGCCGCCCAGGCTGCAATCACTGGCGGCAGCACAGCGATTGTGCCAAAGACCGCAAACACAGCGTAAAAGATAAAATAGACGACAAAGATAATCAGGCTGAGGACAATACCGAGAGAGAAACTGGCATTGCGGCCGCGTTGCAACGCAAAGGGAATACCGACCAGGACCATGATGACAGGGACTGCAGCCCGGGCAAATCGCATGTGTGCTTCCACCTGATATGCTTTTGGGTCATAACCCTCTTTTTCCAGTTTTTCCGTAAAAGAAAGCAGATCGCCGATAGTCATGTCCTCCGGTCGTTCCCACAGTCGCAGCATCTCGGATGGTCGCCGCTTAAGATCGATCAGCAGTTCCATTTGTCGATCAAAAGACGCAAGCGCCCTGGTCTCAGGAATAAAACTCCAGGTTACAGCCTCTTTGAGCTGCCATTGGTTATTACTCACGTGTTCTGCTTTTTCCGCCTGGATACGTTTGACCGGCATGAATTTGTCGTTGAATTCTACAATTGTAATGCCAAAGACGATACCTCTCGCAGGGAAAGCGTGGTTGATGCTGATAATGCTGTTGCCTTCGCGGAAATAGAGGTCTTCGCCGGAGACGTCCTGATAGGCCTTCCCCTTGATTTCGGTGCGCTTGATATAATTTGATTCGCGGGACGACCAGGGAACCAGCCAGAGGTTTGCAGCAATGAGAAATACAACAAGAATCAGGCTGCCCAGAAAGAGGGAACGGCTGAGCCGGCTGAAGCTGATGCCGCCACAGAGCATGGCGGTCAACTGATTAGATCGGGAAAAAGCACCGATAGTTGTAAACGTTGCAAGGAGTACTGCCATCGGCAAGGTGTTGGTGATGATGACCGGTAAATGGTACACAGGGTAGAGAAGATAGTATCTCAGCTCGGCTTGATATTCTATAAAGTCGTCGACGTTCTCCAGAAATTCAACCAGACCATAGAGTGAGACCAGAATCAGCAGAACCAGAGCAAGATTCCTGGAAAAAGCGTTTAAGATATAACGATCAAGAATCGACATGCTTGCGAGCCCGTTTCTGCAGAGTACGTAGTGTCTGGTCAAGCCAGAAGACCAGGAGGTTCGGTTGCTCCAGAGACGCCTGGCGGAGGAAAAAAATCCCGGCACCTCCCAGCAGCAGATGAGCTGTCCAGAAGGTCAGCCAGGGCGGTGCAGATGCGTCCTTGGTCAGAGTGAGGGCCAGCGACAGCATGAAATAGTAGCCAAGGAAAATAATCAGGCCCATGACAAAGCCCCCACTGCGACCGGAACGGTGTGATTGCATGCTGAACGGCAGCCCGAATAAAACAAAAAGTAGCGGTGCCAGCGGTGAAGTTAGCCTCATATGGAGTTCGGCCTGCAGATCCTGGACCTTTGATGGCTCCACTTCGCTTGAGATATCGCTCCAGAGTTTGCCGATGGGCAGTTCTTTTGGTTTGAAGTCTTTTTGCGTTTCCGGACTGTCCATTGGCGATATTTCAGGCTGAACATCATAACTGCTGAAGTGGATCAACTGGTAGTTGTCGGCAGAGCCGGGTTGCTGACGGTGGATGACGCCGTCATGCAGGCGAATCGTTACTGTTTCTGATTTATCGTCTGTAAGGATGTTGCCACTGTCGGCAAAGACCCAGGACGTTGATTCCGGCTTGTTCTCAACGATAAAGAGTCCCTGCATCTGGTCCGTTCGGTCGTCGATTTCATTCGCGTATAGCACCAGGCCATTGAACTGGCTCATGAAGACTCGCGGTTGAAAACCGATGACTGCTTTTTGCCGCACGATTTCAAAGCTCTTGGTTGCAAAAGCACGATAGCCCCAGGGCTTGACCCAGATGTTGGTTGCGCCGGTCAACAAGGCAAAGATGAGGGCCAGCTTAAACACGGGTACAGAGATACTCGCCAGGCCGATTCCTGCTGACTTGAGCGCCACAATTTCGCTATCGGCAGACATGCGTCCCAGTCCGATCATGATGCCCATGAGAAAGGCGAGTGGCAGCGATATCGAGAAGAACGTTGGCAGCAGGGTGGCTAGAAGTATCAGGATATCCGATAGAGAGACCCCTTTGTTGATGATCAGGTCGACCAACTTGACGGCCCGCCCCAATACCATGACCGTGGTGAAGATCACGATGCAGAGCAGAGTGGGTGAGAGAACTTCCCTGAGGATATAGCGATTGATTTGGCTACCGAACATAATCCGGCATAATAGTACAGTCAGAGATGGCTTGTAAACGTTGTTCGTAGCGAAAAAGCCCTTGCGTTGAGCATGATCGCGTGTTATATGGATGAGCTGTTTAATTCACACGCTTTCTGACCCGGACCGGGTGCCTGACATGGTGTCAGGTCGGTTGCAGGGGATGACGGAAGCGGCGGCAAAACCTAACAAACAAGGAGTTCGTAGATGTCTCAGATCACCATGAAGCAGTTGTTGGAGGCCGGCGTTCATTTCGGCCATCAGACCCGTCGTTGGAATCCCAAAATGAAGCCTTATATTTTCGGAGCTCGCAACGGTATCTACATTATTGACCTGCAGAAAACTGTACGTTATTTCAGAACCGCCTACAGCTTTATCCGCGACGTCACCGAGAATGGCGACAAAATTCTTTTCGTGGGGACCAAGAAACAGGCTCAGGATTCCATTATGGAAGAAGCCATCCGGGCCGACCAGTACTATGTCAACAACCGTTGGCTAGGTGGTATGCTCACAAACTTTTCCACGATCAAACGGAGTATCGATCGCCTCAAGAAGATTGAGGTTATGTCCGAAGATGGCACTTACGACCTGCTGCTCAAAAAAGAAGTTCTGCAACTTGATCGTGAGAAGGCCAAGCTTGAGAAAAGCCTTGGTGGTATCAAAAATATGACCCGTCTGCCGGCAGCTGTCTTCATCGTTGATCCGAACAAGGAAGAAATTGCTGTTAAGGAAGCTCGCAAATTAGGGATCCCGGTAGTCGCTGTCGTTGATACCAACTGCGATCCTGAAGGCATTGATTATATTATCCCCGGCAATGACGATGCGATTCGTGCCCTGCGCCTTTTTTCATCGAAGATGGCAGAAGCCTGTCTTGAAGGCGCTGCTGCTCGTCAGGAAAAACTGCGCAACGACGCTGAAGGCGCCGATCAGGAAGAGCCGGTTGAACAGTCCAAACCAATTGTTGAAGAAGGACCGCAGCCAATTATCGTCGAGAAGGCTAGCGCTGCTACTGTCGAGCCTCCTGCCGAATCTTCTGCAGGGTCCCCCGTAGAAACCCCTGTAGAGACGGATGCTCCGGCAAAGGCTTAACCCATAAATATTTATCGATAAGCTAAAGGCGGTCTGCATTGCAGCCGCCTTTTTATCAGACAATTGAGCAACTCAATACGGAATAATAGTAGGCCAGAGGAGGTTTTACCGTGACAACGATTACAGCAAAGATGGTAGGTGACCTGCGTGCCCAAACCGGTGCCGGGATGATGGATTGCAAAAAAGCCCTGAGTGAGGCTGAAGGTGATATGGAACAGGCGATCGACCTGCTGCGCAAGAAAGGTCTTTCTGCTGCGGCCAAAAAGTCTGGTCGGGTAGCGGCGGAAGGCATGATTGCCGCTGCCGGTAGTGATCACAGCGGTGCTCTGGTGGAAGTCAATTCGGAAACAGACTTTGTTGCCAAGAATGATCTGTTCCAGGCGTTCGTTAATGGTGTCGCCGATGTGGTACTCAACCAGAATCCTGCTGATGTTGAAGCATTGAAAGCTCTCGATTTCCCGGGAAGCGGTCGTAACGTAGCTGATGAACTGTCTCATCAGATTGCGACGATCGGTGAGAACATGAACGTGCGCCGTTTTGCACGCCTGGAAAGCAACTCGGGTGTTACGGCTTCTTATATTCACGGTGCAGGCAAGATCGGCGTGCTGGTTCAACTGGATTCCGACAAGCATGCTGATCCCAGAGTCAGCGAAACCGCACGCCTGCTGGCCATGCATGTCGCCGCCGCCAACCCTCAATACCTGAAACGCAAGGATGTCCCTGCCGAAGTTGTGGAACGCGAGAAAGACATCATGCGCGCCAAGGCTCTTGAGAGCGGCAAACCTGAAAGTATCGTCGACAAGATCATCGAAGGGCAGATCAACAAGTTTTTTGCTGAAACCTGTCTTCTTGAGCAGGTCTATGTGATTGATACTGATCAAAAGGTTGGTAAAGTTGTAGAGTCTTTGGCCAAAGAAATCGGCGGCGAGGTCGCTCTTTCTGCTTATGTGCGCTTCCAGCTTGGCGAAGGAATCGAAAAGAAGGAAGATGATTTTGCCGCAGAAGTCGCCTCGATGACCAAGTAACCTGACTAACTTCAGCCACCGGAGAGACCATGGCACAAAAACCCTGTTACAAGCGAATATTGCTCAAACTCAGCGGCGAAGCTTTGGCCGGACAGTTAGGCTATGGTATCGACCCGGATATCATCAGGGGGATTGCCAGGGAAATCCGGGAAATTGTTGACCTCGGTCTGGAGATCGCCATTGTTGTCGGTGGCGGCAACATTTTCCGTGGCGTTGCCGCCTCCTCCGTGGGCATGGATCGGGCCAGTGCCGATTACATGGGGATGCTGGCTACCGTTATGAACAGTCTTGCACTGCAGGATGCTCTCGAAAAGGCCGGTGTCATCACGAGAGTCCAGTCGGCGATTGAAATGCAGGAGATTGCTGAGCCATATATCCGTCGCAGGGCAGTCCGTCACCTTGAAAAAGGGCGTGTCGTCATCTTTGGTGCCGGTACGGGCAACCCGTTCTTTACCACTGATACTGCCGCCAGTTTGCGTGCCGTAGAAATAGGCGCTGAAATCATCCTCAAAGCAACCAAGGTTGATGGTGTGTACAATGCTGACCCTAACATAGATAAAGAGGCGGTCAAGTATGACCAGTTGACTTACCTGGATGTGCTCAAGCAGGGTCTGAAGGTTATGGACTCTACGGCGACGTCCCTGTGTATGGATAATCACCTGCCGATTCTCGTGTTTGATCTGACCCGCACCGGTAACATTAAAAGAGCTGTCTGCGGTGAGCAGATCGGAACCATTGTCAGAGGAGAATGATGCCATGATTGCTGATGTCAAAGCCAAGACCAGTGCCGGGATGGTTAAAGCCCTGGAATCCTTTAAACGCGACTTGAGCAAAGTCAGGACCGGTCGCGCCTCTCTTGCTCTGCTCGATGATGTCCGGGTTGATTATTACGGTACACCGACACCGCTTAACCAGGTTGCAGCTCTGGCTGTGCCGGAACCGCGACTGATCACGATTCAACCCTGGGAGAAGAGTCTGACCGGTGAAATTGAAAAAGCCATTCTTAAGGCAGATCTCGGCTTGAATCCCTCTTCCGATGGTCAGCTTATTCGTCTGGTGTTCCCGCCTTTAACAGAAGACCGTCGTAGAGATATGGTCAAGCAGGTTAAACGCCTGGGTGAAGAAGCCAAAATTGCAGTTCGAAATGTCCGCCGTGAAGGCAATGATGCCCTGAAAAAGCTTGAGAAGGATAAGGACATCACCGAGGATGAGCTGAAGCGCGGCGAGAAAGAAATCCAGGATTTGACCGATGACTATGTTGCGCGTGTTGATAAAGTGATCGCGGAGAAGGAAAAAGATCTGATGGAAATCTGATCTTCGCAAGAAAATGTTACGGAGGCTTTTTAATTTATGAAGATAACCGAAGAGTGTATTGCCTGCGGGACCTGTGTTGAATCCTGCCCGGTCGGCGCCATTGTTGAATCAGGCGAGATATATGCAATCACCGAAGAGTGTACAGACTGCCGGGCCTGTGTAGAGGCCTGCCCGGTCGATGCAATAGTCGATTAACACAGGGGGGCGCCTTAAGGGCGCCTCTTCTGTTAAAGGACAAGCACTGCTGGTTACGCATCACATGGTTGCCCAATTTGTTTTGTCTATGATATTTTAACCGTTATTCCTCCATCCCGGGACCTCTTGTTTATGCAGATACCAACACACCTTGCAATTATCATGGATGGCAACGGCCGCTGGGCTGAACAGCGTCGTTTGCCGCGTATCCTGGGACATCGTAAAGGTGTGGAATCGGTTCAGAGCATCGTTGATGAATGTATGGAGTTGGGAATCCGTTACCTGACTCTCTATGCCTTCAGCTCCGAAAACTGGGGACGCCCTCAAGAAGAAGTCGAGGCGCTGATGGGGTTGCTCGGCAGCTTCCTGAAAAAGGAGCTGAGCCAGCTTCAGAAGAGGGGCATCCGACTCATGGCCATAGGAGAGTTGGACCGTCTCCCGGAAACAATCAGCAAGATCCTCAAAGACATCGTAAAACAAACAGCCGACAACGACCGTATGGTTTTGAACCTGGCGCTCTCTTACGGTTCACGTAACGAATTGACTCGGGCCATGCAGACTCTCGGTCGCGAGATTGCCAGTGGCAAGTTGCAGGCTGATGCGCTCACTGAAGCAGACATCGGAGCCGCACTCGATACCCATGCCATTCCTGACCCGGACCTGTTGATCAGGACCAGTGGCGAGATGCGTATCAGTAATTTTCTGCTCTGGCAGGTGGCTTATTCGGAGCTTTATTTTACAGAAGCGCTCTGGCCGGACTTCTCTCGTGACCAATTGCTGCAGGCGATACAAGAGTACAGCCGTCGCCAGCGACGCTTCGGTCTCACCGGCGCACAACTGCGAGATAGTAACATCCGCGACGGGGGGGACCGTCATTAAACAACGAATCGTTACCGCACTGATTGCCCTGCCGTTACTGATCCTCTGTATTCTTTACGCCAATCAGGGCCTGTTTGCCGGACTGCTGTTCATTGCCAGCGCCTTGGCCCTGCATGAATTTTATCGGATGGCTCTGCCGAAGCAGCGTCGCCTGGAAGGATCCTTTTCCGTTGCTGCCGGCGTACTTTGCTGCGTTGGCCTGTCCTATGCTCCCAGTGCACCTTTTCTACTATTGAGCATTGTCCTGCCATGCTTTTTTATTTTTCTGCTATATCTCTTTCGTTGCCAGGATATGCAGGCCGTAAGTCGTGACCTGGCTGTCAGCCTGCTTGGCTTGCTGTACATCCCGCTGCTATTGTCTCATGCTGTTCTTTTGCGTACTTTGCCTGCAGGGCGAGACTGGATTTTCCTTGTCCTGTTCGTGGTCATGGCAAGTGACACCCTGGCATATTTCGTTGGCAGGAAGTGGGGGCGGCATCGTCTTTACGAAGCCGTTAGCCCGAAAAAGACTATCGAGGGTTCACTTGGTGGCCTTGTGGGCAGTGTGCTGGGAGCTGCGATCTGCAAACTCTGGTTCTTTACGGAACTGAGCAGCGCCGATGTCCTCCTCCTCGGTGTTGGCGTCGGCGCATTCAGTCAACTCGGCGACCTGGTTGAATCCCTGCTGAAACGAAGCTTCGGCGTGAAAGATTCTGGTGCACTTGTTCCAGGACACGGAGGTCTCCTTGATCGCCTCGACAGCTTGCTGTTCGCTTTCCCTGTGACATATTATTATGCAGTATGGGTGTTTGCATGAAACGATTGGCCATCCTTGGTTCCACCGGTTCCATAGGTGTGAGTACCCTGGAGATCGTTGCAGAATACCCGAACCACTTTCGGGTTGTTGCCCTGACCGCCGGGCGCAATCTGGCCTTGCTTGAGGAGCAGATAGTACGTTTTTGTCCGGAGGTTGTTGCCGTACCGGACCAGGAAAATGCGCATCGCCTGAAGGAACGTATCGGTGCCGTTGGTCCCCGTGTCCTCTGTGGCACGGAAGGTCTTATTGAATGTGCCGCCGGGTCACCTGCTGATATGGTCGTTTCGGCAATTGTAGGTGCCGCAGGTCTTGAACCGACTCTTGCTGCGATTGAAGCAGGCAGGGATGTGGCTCTCGCCAACAAAGAGACCCTCGTCATAGCCGGGGAACTGGTTATGGCTGCCGTCGCCAGGTCCGGTTGCCGGCTCTTTCCGGTTGATAGCGAGCATTCAGCAATATTTCAGTCACTCGAAGGTCACCGTAAAAGCGATGTGCGGCGCTTGATACTGACAGCATCCGGTGGACCGTTTCGCAACTGGTCACTCGATGACCTGCAAGATGTGACTCCGCAAGATGCTCTGGCCCATCCCAACTGGACCATGGGGCGAAAGATCACGATTGATTCTGCAACCATGATGAACAAAGGGCTTGAAGTCATCGAGGCCCACTGGCTTTTTGATGTCCCGGTAGATGATATTGCCGTTCATATCCATCCTGAAAGTATCGTTCATTCCATGGTGGAGTATGTTGATGGCGCGCTCATCGCGCAGCTCGGCATCCCGGATATGAAAACGCCGATTGCCTATGCCCTGACCTACCCGGAAAGGTTGACCCTGAATTTGCCGGCTCTTGACCTCTGCCGCCTCAGTCAATTGAATTTTGCTGTACCCAATAGCCAGTGTTTCCCCTGTCTCGGTCTTGCCTACGATGCCATCCGGCGGGGTGGCACAACACCTGCTGTTTTGAATGCCGCCAACGAGCTTGCGGTGGAAGCATTCCTTCAGGGAAAAATCGCATTTCTTGATATACCCCGGATTATAGGTAAGGTTGTGGCGATGCATATCAACACCGAGGCGTCGAGTCTGGAGCAGATTCTTGCAGCCGACATGTGGGCGCGTCAGACGGCACTGAGCGTTATACACGAAATACAAGGAGTATCTTACGCGTGATTACAATTGCAGCAGGCATCATCATGCTCGGCATTCTGGTCTTTGTCCACGAACTCGGGCATTTTTGTGTTGCCAAGCTATGTGGTGTCAAAGTCCTCAAGTTTTCGCTTGGTTTTGGCCCCCGCCTGGTTTCCCATAAACGAGGCGACACAGAATATATGATCTGCGCCATCCCGCTCGGCGGTTATGTCCAAATGCTCGGTGAGGGTGTTGGAGACCAGGAAGAAGATGCCGAAGTCGATGCCGAGGACGAACAAAGATCGTTTTCTAAAAAGTCTATCCCCCGGCGTATGGCCATTGTTGCCGCCGGCCCTGTCATGAATCTCATTTTGCCATTCATGATCCTGCCACTCGCCTATATGATCGGTATTAACCTTCCTGCTTATCTGGAAGAGCCTGCCTGTGTTGGTTATGTTGTTCCGGGATCAGAGGCTGATGCGGCCGGTTTCCGCAACGGTGACTGTATCAGTAAAATCAGTGGTGTGGATGTGGCAAGCTGGTCAGATACAGGTTCAGCCCTGGTAAATAGTGCCGGAAAACCGATTGTCTTCACTTTGGATCGTGCTGAAGGCATGGCAGATCTGGTTGTCGACTCGAAAAATGGAGCCTTGGAGGGTTTGCAGTCGATCGGCCTGCTTCCGGCCCAGGATGCGGTCATCGGAGGTCTGGCCCCGGCAATGCCCGCGATTGCAGCCGGCCTCAAAGAAGGGGACAGAATTCTTTCTGTAGGCGGGCGTGAGATCGTTTCATGGTATGAGCTTAAGGATGCTATCCAGGATGTAGATGGGCAGCCGGTGGATGTTGTTGTTGAGCGTGATATGCAGCAGCTCACTGTTGAACTCTTGCCGAAAAAAGCGGACGGGAATGATGATTACCTGATAGGCGTTGCTCCTCAATATGAGACAACCTTTAAGCGCTTTCCTCCTGGCGAGGCGATCATGGCCGGAGCAGAACGCAGTATGGACTTGATTGATCTGACGCTGGTATTCATACAGAAATTGTTTGCCGGACATGTCTCGACCAGCAATATCGGCGGTCCTATCACTGTTGTACAGATTGCCGGACAGGCAGCACAGACAGATATTTCGAGTATCCTGAGTGTCCTGGCTTTTCTGAGCATACAATTAGGCATTCTCAATCTTCTGCCAATACCGATACTGGATGGTGGTCACCTGTTCTTTTATACGTTTGAACTGATATTCAGGCGGCCTCTCTCCCTGAGAGCCAGGGAATGGGCACAGCAGATCGGTCTGATTTTACTGATTCTTCTGATGGTACTGGCATTTTATAACGATATTGTGCGTATGCTGGGAAACTGACATGCCACCAATTCTTCTGACAATTCAGACCGCTTCACCTGCCGGCAGCCTTGCCATATCCGATGGCGAACGTCTCCTGGCTGAAATCAATCTGGATGTTCGCAAAACAGCGACAGAATGGCTGTTGCAATCGATCGAAGACCTGCTTCATAAGGCTGAGATTGACAAGGGCGCTCTGGATGCGATCGGCGCGGTACGAGGCCCCGGCTCTTTCACCGGGCTGCGCGTTGGACTGGCGACGGCTAAAGGGTTGTCACTGGCTGCCAACTGTCCGTTGCTCGGGATATCATCATTACAGTGCCTCGCCATGCAGCTTCCTTTTACAAGCCTGCCGGTCTGTGTCATGCTGGATGCTCGCAAGCAGGAAGTCTATGCTGCTCTCTACAACTGGGAAGCAGGGTCTCCGCATCCTGTTGCGGAAGAGCGGGTAATCAAGCCTGAAATACTCTTGTCCGATATCCCTGGCGAGACCTTGTTTATAGGCAACGGAGCGCTTGTCTATCGTTCATTGATAGTAAGGCAACTGGCAGGACGGGCACATTTTGCCCCGGCCTTTTTAAACCTGCCAAGAGCCGGGGCTGCAGCAGCTCTTGGCTTGGCTGAATGGCAAGCTGGGCGTCTCTTGTCTGCCGATGAAATGATGCCAAAATATCTGCGACCGTCTGAAGCAGAACTAAATTTTGCTACCAAGAAAAAAAAAGGGAATTGTAGTTGACAACCCTGTCTCGCGTTCGTTATTTTTTATAGACCATACATTTCTCCCATCCTTACTATCAGGAGGTGCTCATGGCAGAGACGGACCAGGACTTGATCCAGCGTTTGAGTGAAGAAAGCCCCCGCTTCCGCAAGTTGCACGAAGAACACTTGCTTTTTGAAAAAAAACTCCAGGAATATGAAGGAATGCCCTTCCTCTCGGAAGTGACAGATCTTGAACGGAAGAAGATCCAGAAGCTTAAGCTGGCCGGTAAAGACGAGATGGAATCAATGCTTCGAGATCTCCGCCAATAGCAGATAAAGAGCAGAACAAAACAGGGGCTGACTCATTGTGGCCCCTGTTGAATTTCGCCGGAGCACTTTGCCATCAAGGCATTGAAGTGGTTCGGTTTTTTGTTTTTACTCTTTACCTTACAAGGTTCGACAGGTATAAAGGCCGATACGAAAAGATCTGAACGAACAGAGTTTGTTTATAGGAGAACGAGGCAAATGACCCAGAAACGCAGCAGTGCAATCACTCAGGGATTTGAGCGTACACCTCATCGTGCTTTGCTAAAGGGAACCGGTGTGCCACAGCAACAGATGGACAAACCTTTTATCGGTGTTGCCTCTTCATTCACCGATCTGATTCCTGGCCATACCGGCATGCGTGACCTGGAGCGCTTTATCGAAAAAGGTGTCCACACCGGAGGAGGTCATTCCTTTATTTTCGGAATCCCCGGTGTCTGCGATGGTATTGCCATGGGGCATCGTGGCATGCACTATTCGTTGCCGACCCGTGAATTGATTGCCGACATGGTCGAGTCAATTGCTGAAGCACATCGCCTTGACGGACTGGTGCTGTTGACTAACTGCGACAAGATCACCCCGGGTATGCTGATGGCGGCTGCACGCCTTGATATTCCCTGTATCGTGGTCACCGCAGGGCCAATGATGACCGGTGCCGGTCGCGACAACCGCAAGTTTTCATTCGTAACCGATACCTTCGAAGCCATGGCCCAGTATAAGGCCGGTGTCATCGACGAACAGGAATTGATGGCTTGTGAGGACAAAGCCTGCCCGACTGCCGGCTCCTGCCAGGGGCTGTTTACAGCCAACACCATGGCAATTTTGACGGAGACTCTCGGCATGAGTCTGGTGGGGTGTGGAACCGCGTTGGCCGTTTCCTCTTTGAAGCGGCGGATCGCCTTTGCCAGTGGTGAGCGCATTGTAGAGCTGGTTCGGCAACAGATTACACCACGGCAGATCATGACTCGTGAAGCCTTTGAGAATGCCATCCGGGTAGATCTCGCCCTTGGCGGGTCCAGCAATACCGTGCTGCATTTGTTATCCATCGCTCATGAAGCTGGAGTTGACCTGCCCCTGGAAGAGTTTGACCGACTTGGCAGGGAAACACCACAGCTGGCATCGATGAATCCCGGCGGCAAGCATTTCATGGAAGATCTAGATACTGCCGGTGGTGTCCCCGGTGTGCTTTATCAGCTGCGTGACCTGATCAATGATAATCCGACCCTGACGGGGCCATCCATCAAAGAAATTGTAGACAGTATTGCGGCTGTGGATGAAGAGGTGATTCACCCGGTGGGAAACCCGGTGCGTGCCGAAGGTGGTCTGGCCATCCTCTTTGGCAACCTGGCACCGCTTGGTTCAGTGGTTAAACAGTCCGGTGTCTCTGAAAAAATGATGAATTTCGAAGGGCGGGCCCGTTGCTTTGATTCAGAAGAGGGTGCCATGGAAGCACTCATGGGTGGCCAGGTCGTTGCCGGAGACCTGGTGGTGATACGTTATGAGGGCCCCAAGGGTGGGCCGGGAATGCGGGAAATGCTTGCCCCGACTGCGACTTTGATGGGGCTTGGCCTGGGCGACAGTGTCGCCCTGATTACCGATGGACGCTTCTCCGGAGGTACCAGAGGTCCCTGTATCGGCCACATTTCCCCTGAGGCAGCAGAAGGCGGGCCGATTGCTCTGATTGTAGATGGCGACCGAATCCGACTTGATATCCCGAATCGCGAACTGGAACTTCTGGTCGATGAGGAAGAACTTGCCCGTCGCAAGGCCGCCTGGAAGGCTCCCGAAGCCAAAATCAAGACAGGCTGGCTGGCTCGTTATGCCAAGGTTGTGACATCGGCAAACACCGGTGCTGTGTGCAAAGCTTAAGTCGCTTCAACAGTTCAACGATTCAACGATTCAACGATTCAACGATTCAACAAATTTCCCGTGGAGTGAATTATGAAGCTGACTGGTTCAAAGATTCTTCTGGAGAGCTTGATTCAAGAAGGCGTGGAAACGATTTTTGGTTATCCCGGTGGTACGGTCATCAACATTTATGATGATCTGATGGGGTCTTCCATCAAGCATGTTCTGACGCGTCATGAACAGGCGGCTGTCCATGCTGCCGACGGCTATGCCCGGGCTACCGGCAAGGTCGGTGTTGCCATTGCAACCAGCGGCCCTGGTGCGACCAATACGATCACCGGGATTGCCAATGCATACATGGACTCGATCCCGATGGTTGTCATTACCGGGCAGGTACCGACCGGACTGATTGGCAATGATGCGTTCCAGGAGGCCGATCTTATTGGCATCACCCGACCGATCACCAAACACAATTACCTGGTCAAGGACGTTAAGGACCTGGCCCGGATTATCAAGCAGTCCTTCTATATTGCCCGGACAGGTCGCCCCGGTCCGGTAGTTATCGACCTGCCCAAGGATGTCCAGGTTGCCACGGCCAAATTCGAGTACCCCGACAAGGTCGAATTGCGTGGTTACAAACCAACCTTTAGCGGTAATGTGCGCATGATTGAAAAGGCTGTCAAGATGATGCTGACGGCCAAGAAGCCTGTGCTCTATGTCGGTGGAGGCGCGACGCTTACAGACGCCCACGCTGAATTGCTGGAACTGGCTGAAACCCTGCAGGCCCCAGTGACGACCACCCTGATGGGAATGGCCAGCTTTCCGACACGTCACCCCCTGTCACTGGGAATGCTTGGCATGCACGGGACCTACTATGCCAATATGGCCGTGACCAACTCTGACGTATTGATTGCTCTCGGCGCCCGCTTCGATGACCGGGTCACAGGCAAAATATCTACCTTTGCGCCGCACGCCAATATCATCCATGTCGATGTCGATCCCACCTCAATAAAGAAGAATGTCCGGGTTGATCTGCCGATTGTTGGCGACTTGCGCGATGTTCTGAAGAAGATGAACAAAAAGCTTGGTGAGCATAAGGATGAAGTCGCGCTGGAGAACGAAGCGATCAAACCCTGGCTGGAGGAGATTGCTGCCTGGCGTAAAGACCACCCGATGACCTACAAGCAATCAGCAACCGAGATCAAGCCGCAATTTGTGATCGAGAAGTTGCGGGAACTTTCCAACGACGATGCTATCATCACCACTGAGGTCGGCCAGCACCAGATGTGGACCGCCCAATTCTTCGATTTCACCCAGCCTCGGACCTTCCTCTCATCTGGCGGTCTCGGTACCATGGGATATGGACTGCCTGCCGCGCTCGGCGCGCAGGTGGCCTTTCCCGAGCGTCAGGTCATTGACATCTCCGGGGATGGCTCCTTTCAGATGAACTCCCAGGAACTGGCCACTCTTGTCCAGTATCGCCTGCCGGTGAAGATAGCAATTCTCAACAATAACTTCCTGGGTATGGTACGTCAGTGGCAGCAGCTCTTTTTTGACAAACGTTACAGCCAGACCTGTATGGAACTGCCGATTGATTTCACCAAGCTCGCGGAAGCTTACGGTGCGACCGGTCTGCGAGCGACCAGGCCTGAAGAGGTCGAAGAGGTGATCAAGAAAGCCTTTGCGACTCCCGGGCCGGTGATTATGGAGTTCAAGGTGTCTCGAGAGGAAAACGTCATGCCGATGGTGCCAGCCGGTGCCGGGCTCAATGAGATGGTCCTGGCTTCCTGATAGGGCCGGTTGACGATATAATAAGAGGATGCAATTATGAGACATACCATATCCGTAGTGGTGGAGAATGAATTCGGTGTGCTGACACGCATCGCCGGTCTCTTCTCTGGTCGGGGATTTAATATTGAAAGTCTGTCGGTTGCACCGACTCTTGATCCAACTCTTTCGCGCATGACCATTGTTACCAGTGGTGATGACCGGATTATCGAGCAGGTCAATAAACAGCTCAACAAGCTGATCGATACGATCAAGGTAATCGATTTCACCAACGAAGAATTCATAGAGAGAGAAATGGCTCTGATCAAGGTAACCGCCGAAGAGTCGACACGCGCTGAAATCCTGCGAGTCTGCGATATTTTCCGTGGCAAGATTGTCGATGTTACTCCCAAATGCTATACCGTTGAAGTGACTGGATCGCCGGTTAAAGTGAATGCCATCATCGATCTGCTGCGGCCTATGGGGATAAAGGAACTGGTGCGTTCCGGACCGGTTGTCCTGGGTCGCGGGCCGAAAGGATGGAAAGGGATCTAACCGTAGCAGCAATTGTTGCAGCGACAGCGAGGGCGGGTTGTGTCGGACAAAACTCTGGCATGACCCGCTCTGTTATGATATATATTCACCTTTTTCAGATAACTACACAGAATCTCAGCAGGAGGAAATAGCATATGAAAGTTTATTACGATAAGGACGCTGATCTATCGCTCATTAAAGCAAAGAAGGTCACCATCGTTGGTTACGGTTCCCAGGGGCATGCTCACGCCTGCAACCTCAAGGATTCCGGAGTCAATGTAACCGTGGCCCTGCGTGCAGGCTCGACATCCGTGATCAAGGCACAGAATGCCGGTTTGCAGGTCAAGAGTGTCGCAGAAGCTGTGGCGGGTGCCGATCTGGTGATGGTTCTGACCCCCGATGAGTTCCAGTCACAACTTTACCGGGATGAAGTCGAGCCGAATTTGAAGCAGGGCGCTGCCCTTGCTTTTGCCCACGGTTTCAGTATCCATTACAATCAGATAGTGCCGCGCGCCGACCTCGATGTGATCATGATTGCACCCAAAGCCCCCGGGCATACGGTTCGCACCGAATTCGTCAAAGGGGGAGGGATTCCGGATCTGATCGCGATCTATCAGGATGCCTCGGGCACAGCGAAAAATGTGGCCCTTTCCTATGCCAGCGCCATCGGCGGAGGCCGCACCGGAATTATCGAAACTACTTTCAAAGACGAGACCGAAACCGACCTGTTTGGTGAACAGGTCGTGTTGTGTGGCGGTGCCGTAGAACTGGTGAAAGCCGGTTTCGAGACTCTGGTTGAAGGGGGTTATTCTCCGGAGATGGCCTACTTCGAATGTCTGCACGAGCTCAAGTTGATCGTCGATCTGATGTATGAAGGTGGCATCGCCAATATGAATTACTCCATCTCAAACAATGCTGAATACGGCGAGTACGTCACCGGCCCGAAAGTGATCAACGACGAGAGCCGCAAGGCGATGAAAGAGTGCCTGGACAATATCCAGAGTGGCGAATATGCCAAGCGTTTTATCCTTGAGGGGATGTCCAACTACCCTGAGATAACAGCACGTCGCCGGCTGAATGCCGCCCACCCGATCGAGCAGGTCGGCGAAAAGCTTCGCAGCATGATGCCTTGGATCCAGAAGATCGTCGACAAAAGTAAAAACTGATTGATTCGTCACTGCAGCGGCGGCATGATGCCACCGCCGTATTCTTAGAGAGGCGTCATTTGCCCATGAAAAATCAGCACCAGCCCGTGGCCGTTGAAGGTTATCCTTTTATCGGCCTGTTTGCCTTCGTTGCTCTTTTCTGTGCTGCTGTCGGTTGGTACTGCCTGGCAACCATCGGCCTTGGCCTGACAGCTTTTACGGTCTACTTTTTTCGCAACCCGGACCGTTTCCCGCCGGAAAACGAGAAGGCAATCGTTGCGCCGGCGGATGGTAAAATTATTTTCGTTGGTAAGGTTCCTGAAGACCGCTATTTTGATGGCCAGCAGGTGACCAAGATCAGCATTTTTATGAATGTCTTCAATGTTCATGTCAACTGGGTGCCGATTACCAGTAAAGTGCTTCACCAGTTTTATAACAAGGGACGTTTTTTCAATGCATCTCTGGACAAGGCCAGCTTTGAAAATGAACAGTCAGGGATGCTGCTTGAAACCGAATCTGGTGTAAAAATTCTCTGCGTGCAGATTGCCGGATTGATTGCCCGGCGTATTGTTACGTATCCGGAAACGGGTGATTTGCTGGTGCGAGGCCAGCGCTATGGTTTGATCCGTTTTGGTTCCCGGGTTGATCTGTATCTTCCAGAGGGTGTAGAGATTAACGCAAAGCTCGGCACAAGGACCGTCGCCGGAGAAACCGTATTAGGCACTCTGCAGTGAATCGGGTTGGTGGCTCCTGTGACCGGCGAGAAGCCTGAAGCGTGGGATGCTTTTTGATGGTTTTGAAACGCAAGTCACCGCTGGCGAAACCTCCGGACAAACAAGAATCCCCACAGAACTCTGACTTGTCGTAGGACATTCATCAGATTTCTTGACAATGGGGCAAGTTTTCTGTTTTATTATAACAAGTTTTTAAAAAGCGTAGAAGAGGAAGAGTAAGGTCTGACACTGTTACAGAGAGCCGGTGGTGCTGCAAACCGGTACAGACAGGACCTGAAACTGGCCTTGGAGCTGCGGACGTCAAAGGGTCTCATTGCAGACCCGAGTAATTTCCGTCGTGAGCCTGCGTTAAGGGCTAATGAAGGGTTTCGTTGCGACGAGGCCAAACAGGGTGGTACCGCGAAGCTTAGCTCTCGCCCCTGATCGGGGTGGGAGTTTTTTATTTTTGTTTGTACTTCATGTGAAAAAGCTGGATGAAGGGTTGACAACAGGCTGAATCCTTGAAAGGGGGTGGTTCTATGGAAACGGACCTGAGTGATCTAAATCTGTTATTAAGCAGATTGAGAACAATGGAGAGGGGCGCTCTGGAACTGACCCCTGTTAGAGACTGAAACGAGATGGCAGAGGAGATGATTATGAGTAAAATGAAGACAATCAAGATTTTTGATACGACCTTGCGCGACGGTGAACAATCCCCCGGCGCCAGTATGAACATCGAAGAGAAATTGCGCATAGCCAGTCAACTGGAGAAACTTAACGTTGATGTTATAGAAGCAGGTTTCCCGATTGCTTCAGACGGAGACTTTGAATCAGTCAAGAAGATTGCCCAGATGATCAAGGGACCCGAGATAGCGGGCCTCTGCCGTGCCAGTGTCATGGATATCGATCGTGCCTGGGAAGCGCTGAAATACGCCGGCGAACGTGGCCGCATCCACACATTCATTGCCACTTCGGATATTCACATGGAGCGAAAACTGCAGATGTCGCCGGCCAAAGTACTGGAAACGGCCGTCAAGGCCGTCAAGCATGCGGCCGCATATACTGCTAATGTAGAGTTCTCTTGTGAGGACGCCGTACGCACCCGTCTGGATTTCCTTGCTGAGATGGTTGAGGCCGTTATTGATGCCGGGGCGACAACTGTCAATATCCCGGATACGGTCGGGTATGCGATTCCCTTTGAGTTTTTCAACATCATCAAACATTTAAAAGACAATGTGCCGAATATTGATAAGGCGGTCTTGTCAGTCCATTGTCACAACGATCTCGGACTTGCAGTAGCCAACTCCCTGGCTGCTATTCAAGCTGGCGCGGGACAGGTCGAATGCACCATTAACGGCATCGGCGAACGTGCCGGCAACTGTTCCCTCGAGGAAGTTGTCATGGCCTTGCGGACGCGGCGCGATATCCTGCCTTATGAAAACAATATCAATACTGAGCACATTTATGCTGCCAGCAGGTTGCTTTCGACCATTACCGGCATTGTTGTGCAACCGAACAAGGCGATTGTCGGTGCCAATGCTTTCGCCCATGAAGCAGGCATTCATCAGCATGGCGTGATGATGGACAAGGAAACTTATGAGATCATGACTCCTGAGTCGATTGGTCTTAACACCAACAAATTGGTGCTCGGCAAGCATTCCGGTCGCCATGCATTTGTCGCCCGTCTTAACGATCTTGGCTATGACCTGCCCAAGCAAGATGTTGAAAAAGCCTTTGTTCGCTTCAAGTCCCTGGCTGACAGGAAGAAAGAGATCTTTGACGAGGACCTCGATGCAATTGTTGCCGATGAAATCATTCGTGTTCCTGAGACCGTCAAGCTCAAACAGATGAACGTCTCATCCGGATCATTTGTCGCACCGACCGCCACAGTCGAGCTTGAAATCAAAGGCAAGCTCAAAAGGACTGCCATCATAGGCGATGGCCCGGTCGATGCAACGTTCAAGGCAATCAAGAAATTAACCGGACTGCAACCGCGACTGGTTAATTTTTCTATCGGGTCAATCACCGGTGGGACCGATGCTCTCGGCGAATGTACTGTGCGACTCGAGTATGAGGGACATGAGGTTCTTGGCCAGGGCGCTCACTCTGATATTATAGTCGCCAGCGCCAAGGCGTACATCAATGCAATCAACAAGGCTTTGGATTTCTCCCAGCGCACCAAGGTAAGAATCTGATCTGTTCTGACTCTGCCGGCAGGGTTTCCCTGCCGGCGATTTTTTCGTTAATATACAGAAATATCTATGATTGACGTTTTGAGGAGTGATTATGGCTCAAACTACAGCTGAAAAGATTTTTGCAGCACATCTTCGTGACGAACCTTTTCCAGGAACCAAGGTCCTTGATCTGGACCGGGTGCTTTGCCATGAAATTACCACACCAGTTGCCATTGCCGACCTCGAATGGCGCGATAAAGACCGTGTATACGACAACACCAAGATCAAGGCCGTCATCGACCATGTAACTCCTTCCAAGGACAGCAAGACCGCTCTGCAGGCCAAAATTCTGCGCGACTGGGCCCGCCGCCACGATATCAAGGATTTCTTTGACGTTGGCCGCAACGGCGTTTGTCACGCGCTCTTTCCCGAGAAGGGGTATGTCCGCCCCGGTTTTACTGTCATCATGGGCGACTCGCACACCTGTACCCATGGCGCTTTCGGCGCTTTCGCCGCAGGTGTCGGCACCACCGACCTCGAAGTCGGTATCCTCAAAGGTGTGTGTGCCTTCCGTGAACCGAAGACCATCCGCATTAACCTTACCGGCAGCCTGCAGGCAGGTGTCTACGCCAAGGACGTTATTTTGTTCGTAATAGGACAACTCGGCGTCAATGGTGCCACGGATCGGGTCCTCGAATTCCACGGCCCCGTGGTCGAAGCAATGAGCATGGATGCCCGTATGACTCTCTGCAATATGGCCATTGAAGCTGGTGGCACCTGCGGTATCTGTCAGCCCGACATGGTCACTGTTGATTATCTCTGGCCGTTCATTGAGGATGAGTTCGACAGCAAGCAGGCGGCCCTGAAAGAGTACCGCCAATGGTGTGCCGATGCCGAAGCGAACTACGATAACGTGCTCGATTTTGATGTCACTGAATTAGAGCCGCATGTGACTTATGGTTACAAACCGGACTGTGTTAAGCCAGTCGGCGAGATGGCAGGAACCAGGATCGATCAGGTTTATATAGGCACCTGCACTAACGGCCGGATCGAGGATCTGCGTCAGGCTGCCGAGGTTTTGAAAGGCCGCAAGGTTGCCGATTCCTTGCGCGGTATCGTCTCTCCGGCTACGCCGAAGATCTTTCAGGAGGCGCTTGCAGAAGGGCTCATCCAGATATTTATGGAAGCCGGTTTCTGCGTTACCAACCCGACTTGTGGCGCCTGCCTCGGTATGAGTAATGGCGTGTTGGCAGAAGGCGAGGCCTGTGCTTCGACCAGCAACCGTAACTTCAATGGCCGGATGGGTAAGGGTGGCATGGTTCACCTGATGAGTCCGGCAACGGCAGCGGCCACAGCGATCACCGGATGCATCACCGATGCGCGTGAGTTGAAATAGTTTTCGTCCGGAAACGGCCCTTTTCCGCAATCTCTGCGTCACTCGGCGGATTTGATTGTGCGGCGTAAAGGACTACGCCTCCGCTCAAATCCTTGATTTCCTTGACCTTGCGAAAAATTGCTCGTTTCCAGATCGAAAACTGTGCCTATGTTGTCCGGAGTTACCTGATGAACACTAACTGGCGTCCCTGTCCTTGTGACGAATGAATCGTTAAGGAGTCCTGTTTATGAAAAAAATATTTGGCGGTCCGGCAATCGTTCTCGACCGTTCCGATATCAATACCGATGAAATTATACCGGCCAAGTACCTCACTGAGGTCACTAAGGAGGCGCTCAAACCATATTGCCTGGAGGATCTCAAGCTGGAAGGCTTTGATGCCAAGGGAGAAAAGCTTGAAAAAGCCCGCGTGATTATCACCCGCGAGAACTTCGGTTGCGGTTCTTCACGCGAACATGCTCCGTGGGTTTTCGAAGTCAATGACATTCACACTGTTATTGCCGAGAGCTATGCACGGATTTTCCGCCAGAACATGTTCAACTGCGGCATGCTGGCCATTGAACTACCCAAAGCAGACATTGATGCTCTGATAGCTTTGGAAAAAATGGCGAAAAGTGATATGGACCTCAAGGTGAAGCTTCAGGAGCAACAGATCATTGCTCGCAGCAATGGTCGAGAAGAGTCCTTCAACTTTGATATCAGCCTTTTTGATAAAGCACTTGTGGAGGCTGGCGGCTGGGTAGAGTACGCTGACGCTCGCTACTGATTTTAGGAATACCCTGAATCCGTGAGGAGTGAAGGGTGAAGAGTGAGGAGAGAAACCAATTGCCCGGTTTCCGCCTGAAGGTTTACGCCTCACCCCTTACCTGCTGGGGTCTACAAAATGGCTTGAAATCGGCAGAGCCAAATTTAACTCACGGGTTCAGGAATACCCCATGGCTTGCCAGGGCAGATGCGCCATTGCACGGTCATCAACAAGACTTTGTCATGCCAACTACTGCTTCTGCTTGACATTAAACAGGGAACACGGCTATTATTGCGAAGTTGTCAGTAAAGGTTAGACTTGTTCACCAGACAACTTTAAGCTGTTCTAGGATCATCACGAAGATATCGTAACGCCCCGGACTGTTTCGGGGCGTTTTTTATGCGCCGGATTAAGCGCACTGAGCCCGTCGACGATGTCCCGCTTGCCTAACACGGCCCACCTCATTCAAGACGAGTTCGAAATAAAGGAGTTTATGCAGTTCACTGATTTTAATTTTCACCCCAAGGTCGCTACCGGTGTTATGGCGGCTGGCTACGTTACACCGACTCCGATTCAGGCCCAGGCGATCCCGACGATCCTTGAGGGTCGCGACGTCATGGGCTTGGCGCAGACTGGTACCGGCAAAACCGCTGCGTTCGCCCTGCCTATTTTGCACCGCCTGATGAACGGCAGTCGCGGTCACACGCGTGCTCTGATAGTCGCCCCGACTCGTGAGCTGGCGGAACAGATCCATACCGAGATTGGCAACCTTGGCAAGGCGACCGGCCTGCGCAGCATCACCATTTACGGCGGGGTCAGCATCAATCCGCAGATCGCCCGTCTCAGGCAGGGTGTCGAAATTGTCGTCGCCTGTCCCGGACGACTGCTCGATCATATCAAGCAGAAAACCATTGATCTCAGCCATGTTGAGGTGCTGGTGCTCGATGAAGCCGACCAGATGTTTGATATGGGCTTTCTGCCAGATATCCGACGCCTGCTCAAGCACTTGCCGGCGCAACGCCAGACCCTGCTTTTCTCGGCCACCATGCCCCAGGAGATTCGCAGTCTGGCTAAAGAGGTACTGAGAGACCCTGAGACGGTTCAGATCGATCTTGTGGCTCCAGCGGTCACGGTCAGCCATGCTCTCTATCCGGTCGACGAAGCCCGCAAGACCGATTTGCTGCTCGCCCTCCTGGAGCATACCGACACCGGTTCGGTGCTGGTTTTCACTCGCACCAAACATCGTGCCAAGCGTCTGGGTGAGAAGCTTGTGAAGGATGGCTACAAAGCCGCCTCACTACAGGGCAACCTGTCACAGAACCGCCGCCAGGCGGCACTGGACGGTTTCCGTGATGGTAGTCACCAGATCCTGGTTGCTACCGATATTGCAGCTCGCGGTATCGACGTCAGCCAGATCTCCCATGTTATCAACTTTGACATGCCCAATACTGCTGAAGCGTACATCCACCGCATCGGTCGGACCGGTCGTGCCACCCGCAGCGGTGACGCTTTTACCCTTGTGACTATCGCTGACAGAGCGATGGAACGGGCTATTGAACGGACCCTCGGTCGGCCCATTGAGCGCCGTGCCCTTGAGGGGTTTGCTCTTCCGACGGATACCGCCGCATCATTAATCCCATCCCCTGGGAAAACCCATCGCAACAGCCGTGGTTGCCAGTCGACAGGAAAACGTGATTACGCGAACGCGTCGGCAGGAAAACCGGCCTCTGATCGGTCAAAAAGCTCTCGTGGCAACCGGCGCTTCCCAGGGCGGACATCCAAGCCTGCGGCAGTTTCTTCAGCTGGTCAATAGTCTGTTTGGTCCGTATCAAGTAACAAGTAACAAGTGCTATTAATTGAGCAAGCAGTTAAGGACGGTACTTTGCCGTCCTTAACTTTCTCAGGATAAGTTAGGCGCCGTTGCCTTGACACTGGTAGTGCTGAACATGTTTATTGGTAATGCCAAAGATCCGGTTCGCTTAAACCAGCAGGAGTAAAGTTTTGAGGCATTTTGATACCTTTTGGGTTTCTGCTGAAATATCATTTTCAGGTGTATTTAAACCTTGCTTTCTAAAGACGGGTCATGTTATGGTCTTTTTACTTAAGAAAGTTTGTGTAAGTTTTTGCCGCTCTTCAGTTTGACAAAGTGTCAACATGGATCAAAACACGCAGACCCACAAGGGCTGTGTGTTTTTTATTTTGGGCGACCAGAATTTACACACCAAAAAGTTCCTAAAGGGAACATGGAGAGAAAAATGGCTGAAGGTACAGTGAAGTGGTTTAATGATGCAAAGGGATTTGGTTTTATCGAGCAGGACAATGGACCTGATGTTTTTGTTCATTTTTCCGAAGTACAAGGAGACGGCTTTAAGTCTCTTGCAGAGGGCGACCGCGTAAGTTTCGACGTCACCCAGGGTCAGAAAGGTCCTCAGTCGTCTAATGTGCGCAAAATTTAACTAAAATTCGCATACATTCGCAAAAGAGCCCCGCGGTTTCTCGTGGGGCTCTTTTTTCTAACTGCAGTCTGTCCGCTAAATTCGATAGCTGTTTTTATGTCTGAAAACAAGCGAAGCCTCAACTCTAAAGGATAACATGATGGCCAGAAAACCTAATTACGGTTACGAAAAACGCCAGAAAGAACTCGCCAAAAAAGCCAAAAAAGAAGATAAGAAAAAAGCTAAAATCGCAGAAGATGAGAATAACTCTCAAGAACCCACCGTGGAGCCCACCCAAGAGTCCCCAACTGAGAATTAACGGGCAAAGTATTCCCTTCGTTTATTCGCTAGACTCCCACCAGACATAATTGACGTTCCATCCAACTGGCCAGGGGAGGTCCTCCGAACATCGGTAACCTTGCTTCCGGTTCTTCTGCAGTCTT
>JBPPMD010000203.1:0-6120 GCA_051305875.1 Desulfuromonadales bacterium
GCCTTTCTCCTGCACAAATGTTTCAACAAACCGAATCTTGAGGATCTACGGCCTACACTGCGCTGTAGAAGCAGTAATTTGCACCGTCTCCCTCCTCATACTCATACTTCACATTATCAACAACGTACGCTGCAGCATACGCAACGGGCAGATCTCAATGTCTGCCCATCCCTCCGGGCTCCTCAACTGATTTCGTCGGTTTTTGCAGCCATGATAAAATCATTGACGTGTAAACCGGCTATCTTATGAGTCCACCAGGACACGGTAACTTTGCCCCATTCCGTCAATATGGCCGGATGATGTTTCTCTTGTTCTGCAATGGCCCCGACCTTGTTTGTAAATTCTAGAGCCTGCTCGAAATTTTTAAACTTATAGGTTTTCTTCAATTGATTGGTACCTGCAATTACAGTAACCTGCCAACCTGGAAGTTGAGACAGATAGTCCGCGATCTCTTCCGGGGTCGCCAAGGGGGCTCCTTGTCTACATGCTTCGCAGGTCTTGTCCGCTAATAAAGTCATCGGTATATCTCCTTTAGAAGGGCGGTTTCGGACTGAAACCAACTTGTGTTCATCAGAAGTTTCCGGATGAACATTAACTTATTGGACGCTCTTCTCAAAGTATTGTATATATTCATAGGTGCTCGGAGCATGTTTATTCAGGTATGCTCACTGCATTTCATTTTGAAGACCTTTTCTCAAACATGGAGGAACTCATGACACGGTTATTGCGCATTTTTCTGCTCACTTTCGTCCTGACCGCTTTGGCCTGCGGTCCTCTCCTGGCCGATGAAATCGTTTCCCTCAAGGCCGGCTACCTGAAGTTGAGTCCCGAAGGGAGCTTTGCCGTTGATGGCAACATCCTGTCCGGAACTTCGGTTGACCTGGAATCGGATCTCGGCTTTGACGACAGTGAAGACTACTTCGTCGAAGGCGCTCTCAGCCTCGGATCGTTCCGGCTGGCGGTCAGTTACTTGCCGCTGGAGTTTTCCGGCTCCGGCACACTGACGCAAAATATCGTCTTCAATGACCGGACCTTCGCTGTCAACGGTACGACCAGCAGCGAGGTCAAGATTGACATCGTCGATGTCGGCCTCACCTGGCACATCATCAACATTGACGATCTGCCGGCCCGCATCCAGATCGGCCCCGAAATATCCGTCAAACTGGTCGATGCCGACCTGACCATGACCGGTGTCGAAGCCTCCACTGGACTTTCGATTACCGAAACGGAATCAGCCCGGGCGCCTATTCCGACCATTGGCGCCCGTGCACGCATCAGCTTCTCCGATTTAATTGGCCTGGTAGGCCGTGTCGGCTACATGGAGTACCAGGACAACAGTTTCCTCGACGCCGAAGTGCAAGTCGAATTTTCACCAATCCCGCTGGTCGGTATCTTCGGTGGTTATCGCTACTTTGATCTCGAGGTTGACGAGTCCGGTGTCTTTGTCGACGCCCAGTTCTCCGGGCCATTTGTCGGGGCCCTTGTTAGATTTTAGGTTCTCGTCTGTTGTTGCATGCATCGAGACTTCAAGACTTCAGAGCGGCCAGACCCAAAGCAGCATCGGCACGCTGACCGCGACCACAATGACCTCCAAAACCAGGCCAAGTCGCCAGTAATCGCCAAACTTGAATCCACCCGGCCCGAGTATCAGGGTGTTGTTCTGATGGCCGATGGGTGTCAGGAACGCACAGGAGGCTCCTACGGCGATGGCCATTAAAAAGGTATCTGCGTTCACTCCTAATTGAGAGGCAGTACTGATGGCAATCGGGCACATGACTGCTGCCGTGGCAGCATTGTTCATCAGGTCAGACAAAAACATGGTCACCACCAGCAACACCACCAGCCCGACAACGACATGCCCCTGTGCCACAGTGTCGAGCAAAACACGTGCGAGTAAGTCAGCAGTGCCGGTAGTCGCCATGGCATCAGCAACCGGAAGCATTGCTCCCAGCAATACGATGACCGGCCAATCGATTGCCGTGTAGATTGAACGGACCGGAACAAGACCGATGACGACATAGGCAAGCGCGCCGGCTGAAAATGAGATGGCCGCAGGCAACAAGCCGAAGGCGGCACCACTTACCGCAACCATCATAATGAGCGTAGCCGCAAGAGCCTGGCCTTTTTTCGGCACCCGGATATCCCGTTCAGCCAGCGGAAGGCAGCCGAACTCGGCGGCAAATCCGGATAACGATTCGGGTGTGCCTTGCATGAGCAGGACATCACCCGATTGTATAGAGGTTGCCCGCAAGCGCTTGATCGACCGACGCCCTTGACGCGATATGGCCAGCAAGTTGAGATTATATCGGGTGCGTAATTTAATGTCGGTCGCGGAATGATTGACCAAAACCGAGTTCAGCATTACAACCATTTCCTGGATCACTGTCTCGCCCGATCTGGTTGTTTGCGTATCCTGTTTTTCACCCTCGGCGCTGTTGCCGGCGGACTCTTCTTTGCCTTTTTGCTGCGCTTTGCCGGCTCCTTCCACATCTTCCTCATCAGCTAGCGCCGATATGTCCTCTTCAAGTTTAAGACCAAGATTTGAAAGCGCCGAGGCCAGAGACTCCGGTTCAACCTCAATAACCAGAATATCATCTGCCCGCAGTATGCGATTGGGATGAGGTGCCTGGATACGGATATCTCCATGGATCATACCTACGATCTGTGCATCGGCTTCTTCAAGCAACTGTTCCACTTCTCGCAAACTCTTGTCTACGGCCTTGCTGCCTTCGACGATGCGAACCTCACTAAAATAAGCACCGGACTCAAAGTTTTTGATTTCTGACTGTTTATTTCGTGCAGGGACCATCCGCCAGCCAAGCAGCCCGACAAAGAGGCACCCGATAACAGCAACGGGAAGGCCAACTTGAGTGAAGTCAAACATTGCGAAGGATTCCATTCCCGCTGAGGCACGGAATCCAGAGACGATCAGGTTGGGCGGGGTTCCTATCAGGGTGGTCATTCCTCCCAGGATCGAGCCGAAAGCCAGCGGCATCAGGAACTTGCCCGGAGGAAGGTTCTGTTTGCCAGCCATCTGAATGGCAATCGGCATCAGCAAAGCAAGGGCACCGACATTGTTCATAAAACCGGACAAGAGCGCAGCCAGGCCAATAAGTGCCAGCATGCTCACTGTCGGACCGGATGAAGACGGGAGCAAGCGCTGAGCCAGGATGTCCACTGCTCCGGTGAGCTGTAAACCATACCCCAGCACCAGCACGCACGCGACCGTGATCACCGCCGGATGACCGAAACCTTCAAAAGCCTTGTTGTCAGGCACCAGTCCCGTAGCCACGCAAACCAGCAAAGCTCCCAGAGCAACCAGGTCATGCCGCCAACGGCCCCACAGGAACATAGCCATAGTGATAGTTAACACAGCAACAATTAGAATTTGATCATTCGTCATAAAAACATACCGCTTCCAAGTAGCAGCTCACAAAAGGTTCAGAGCTGTAGTGATAATAATAGTTTAACGCAAGACAGAACTTCTGCTCAATTCCGCCAGACCTTATTTTCCGGAATACGATCAGTGGGGTATAATAATAAAAAAACAAAAAGCTATCGATACCAGGTGACCAGAGAGATGATGAAAAAACAGTTCCTCAACAAGATTAAGAGTGCATCTCTCAGGGCAGCCGTCATTTATGCTTTTGCCGGGTGTGCGTGGATCCTCTTCTCGGACCGCATCCTGCTGTGGTTTTTTGATGATCCTGCCCTCCTGAGCCAGGCACAGACCATCAAGGGCTGGTTTTTTGTCGGTGCGTCTGCGTTGCTGCTGTCCTGGCTCATGCGCCACTATATCCGCAGGGTCTATCGCGAGGGTGCATTACTGGACGAGGTCATCTCGCACATCCCCATCTATATCTTCTGGAAAGACAGGGAGGCTCGATACCTCGATTGCAACCAGAGGTTTGCCAGCGTTACCGGAGTCGGCAGCCGGGAGAATATCATCGGCAAGACCGATTATGATCTGGAATGGCGGAAAGAGGATGCGGAACTGATCAGACGGAATGACATCAAGGTCATGACCAGCGGCATGTCCCTTCTCGACGTGGAAGAAACCCACGTACAGGCCGATGGCGTGGTTGCAACCTTTTTGACAAGCAGGGTTCCCCTGAAGGGCGAATCGGGAGAAGTGATCGGCGTGCTCGGTATCTGCTCCGACATCACCCTGCGCAAGCGTGAGGAGGAGGAACTGCGGGAGAGTCGGGATCGGGCGCAGGCCAACCTCGATGCAGCCCTCGACGCCATCGTCGAGATGGACGGCAAAGGAATAATCTCCGGCTGGAATTCTACTGCAGAGGAGATTTTCGGCTGGTCAGCCAAAGAGGCCGTGGGTCGGCGGTTCTACGAATTAATCACACCGGAACGCTTTCGTTCAGACCATGAGAAAGGGTTGAGTCACTTTCTGGAATCGGGCGAAGGACCGATTCTGAATCGGCGCATTGAAGTCACGGCACTGCATCGGGACGGACACGAGTTCACCATCAAGTTGGCGGTTGCGCCGATTCGACGGCGCGACGCCTACCGCTTCATCGCCTTCGTCGAGGACATCACGCCCCGCAAGCAGGCGGAAAAGGCGCTTCTGGAAAGCCGAAAACTGTTTCGCGATCTGGTGGAGAGAATCAATGACTGGGTCTGGGAAATCGACTGCAATGCGATCTATACCTATGTCAGTCCGCGGGTCAGCGAACTCTTGGGGTACGAACGTAAGGAAGTGGTCGGCAAGACGCCATTCGACCTCATGCCGGAGTCCGAAGCGAAACGTGTGAGAGCCTTCTTCCGCGAGCAGAAAGAGAAGGCCAGGGCCTTTGATGCCCTGGAAAACATCAATCGCCACAAGGACGGCCATCTGGTCATCCTCGAAACCAGTGCCGCGCCGTTTTTCGATGAAGCGGGAATCCTGCTCGGCTATCGAGGCGTCAATCGCGATATCACCGAACGCAAGCGTGCCGAGGAGGCGTTGCAGGAGAACAACCGGATGCAAACCGAATTCGTCCAGGCGGTGGCTCACGAATTCCGCACGCCCCTGAACTCCATCCAGGGATTAACCGAGCATCTGTTGAACCGGGAAGATCTCTCCGATGAACAGCGCAGAGAGTTTCTGAACAACATCCACGAAAGGTCCGTCGCCCTCGGCAGAGCCGTGTTGAACATCTTGAATATCACCCGCATCAGCAAAGGGCAAGAGTTGCCTTTGATCAAGGAATCGTACCGCGTAAAGGAGATCTTCGATCAATTGGGTCCTTTTCTGGAAACCAGTGCCTCGGGGCATCGGATGGAAATCACTTTCACAGAGGAAGATGCCAGGCTGAGGGTCGACAAGGCTAAGACTGAACAGGTTCTGGAGAATGTTGTCAGCAATGCCCTCAAGTATTCAGATGAGGGGAGCCTGGTGCAAATCCGGGGAGAACCGGAAGGCGAATTTTACCGCATCAGCGTGACCGACCAGGGCATCGGCATGACCCCGGATCAGGTTGCCAGGGTCTTCGACAAGTTCTATCGGGTCGACACATTCCCTACGGCCATCGCAGGTGTCGGCATTGGCATGAGCATCGTCAAGCACATCGTGGAAGCTCACGGCGGTAAAATTCGGGTGGACAGTGAACCACACCACGGAACACAGGTCAGCTTCACCCTGCCACGCGATGCAGCCGCAAAGCACGAGACAGGATAAACGCAAGCAATGCAGTCCATTGCAGGTGACTGTCCCTTCTCCTCCTGGCTTGCAAGGGACGGAACAACGACGGCAATCGAAAATCCTCACTTCTGGACGTCGCGGAATCCAATGGCGGTTTTTCTGTTGCTGAATGCTAACCGAAAAATGCTATAATTCGTGTTTACCAACAGACCATTTGATCCGGAGGTTATATGTCAGAATCCATAAAAGTCGACTGTAAAGACCCGGCAGGACATTGGCTGCATATCTGTGAATTGAGAAAACAGGGTCGGCAGGAGGAAGTAAAAGCCCTGATGGATGATCCCGGCCATACCTGTCACAACTGCAATGCAGTCGCCAAGCACGCTAAAAATCTCTGCAACTCAAGTCCGATTATCAAAGTCTAACGTTTAAACCCTAATCCGCAAAAGTGATGGGATGCAACAATGTAACCTGCTATAATC
>JBPPMD010000212.1:0-3830 GCA_051305875.1 Desulfuromonadales bacterium
TATCTCATGGTCGCCTTCGACGGCCAGAAGCAGGGGTTGCACGATAAAATTGCCGACACATATGTCATTAAACTCTGATGTAAGAGAAACGACAGGTGTGAGAAGAAGAAAAAATCACGCGTCGCGACTCACACTTCGCAGTCCCATAAAACGATAAGGAGCATTTGATAATGAGCAAAAAAGGAACCGTTAAAAAAGCCGTCCTCGCCTATTCCGGGGGACTTGACACTTCGATCATCCTTAAATGGCTGATCGAGGAATACGATTGTGAAGTCATCGCCTTTTCTGCCGACCTTGGCCAGGGCGAGGAACTCGACGGCATTCCGAAGAAAGCAAAGGATACCGGCGCAAGCGCCTGCCATATCCTCGACCTGCGCGAAGAGTTCACCCGCGACTTCGTTTTTCCGATGTTCCGCGCCAACGCCATCTACGAAGGGCGCTACTTCCTCGGCACCTCAATCGCCCGGCCGTTGATCGCCAAGGCACAGATGGACATTGCCCGTCAGGAAGGCGCCGATGCGGTTTCCCATGGTGCCACCGGTAAAGGCAACGACCAGGTCCGTTTCGAGATCGCCTACTACCATTTTGATCCGGCAGTCAAAGTCATTGCACCATGGCGCGAGTGGGACATGAACAGCCGCACAGCGCTGGAGGAATATGCCCGCAAACACGGCATCCCGGTGCCGACCAGCAAAAAGTTCCCCTGGAGCTCCGATCGCAACCTGCTGCATATCTCCTTTGAAGGCGATGTGCTTGAAAACCCCTGGGCAGAAGCTCCGGAAGAGATGTACGTACTGACTGAGCGTCCGGAAGACGCTCCCGATCAGCCGGAATATGTCGAGATCGAATTCGAGAAGGGCGATGCCGTCGCCGTCAACGGCGAGCGTCTGTCACCGGCCAACCTGCTCGCCAAGCTTAACGAAATCGGCGGCCGTCACGGCATCGGCCGGGTTGACCTGCTCGAAAACCGCTTTGTCGGCATGAAGAGCCGCGGCGTTTACGAGACACCCGGCGGCACCATTCTCGAGGAAGCGCACCGCGGCGTGGAATCGATTACGATGGACCGCGAAGTCATGCACCTGCGTGATTCGCTGGTTCCCAGCTATGCCAGCATGATCTATAACGGCTTCTGGTTCGCTCCCGAGCGTCTGGCCCTGCAGGCCCTGATCGATCAGACCCAGCAGAACGTCAACGGCAAGGCACGCATCAAGCTTTACAAGGGCCACTGCCGCGTGGTCGGTCGCGATTCGGCAACCGACAGCCTGTTCAATGTCGACTTCGCCACCTTCGAGGCGGACGCTGTCTACAACCAGGCAGACGCTGAAGGTTTCATCAAGCTCAACGCCCTGCGCCTGCGCATCGCAGCGATGCAGAGGGAAGCGAAAAAATAAGGCGTACCTCGAGGTATTATGGACTTCAAAAAACAGGCGATCAAGACTTCTGTCGTCGCCTGCATCGTCGATGAAAAAGAGCGCGTTTTGCTGACCCGGCGCTGCATTGAACCGTTCTGCGGCCAGTGGGTCATGCCGGGAGGCAAGGTTGATCACGGCGAACCATTGCTGCAGGCGCTGCATCGCGAAGTTCGTGAAGAGGTCGGTATCGAGGTGCACATCGCCGGTTTGCTGGATGTCTACGAACACGTCGCCATAGGCGAGCGTAACGACCATTACGTGATCCTCTATTACCGGGCGCAGCCTTTGACAGTTGATTTGAAGCCGAACAGTTCGGAAGTGATTGAAGCCGAGTGGGTTCCGGCAAGCCGGCTGATAGCGTACGACATGACCCCCGGAACCCGGCACATCCTGGCACAGATTTATCCTGATACCCTGCAGGACCCGGGCGAACCTGTGGATGAGCTCTTCTACCGGAACGAATTCGGTATTATTTACCAATGACCCGGGATCTGCCACACGTTCCGGATTAGCATGTCAACATGAAGGGACATGAGAACCATGAGCAACAAACTCTGGGCCGGGCGCTTCACCCAGCCCACCGATGCCTTTGTCGAAGAGTTCACCGCTTCGATCAACTTCGACCAGCGCCTTTACCGCTACGACATCCTCGGATCCGTCACCCACGCCGGGATGCTCGCCCGCCAGGGGATCATCGCTGAAGACGAAGCCGGAACAATCATCCATGGTCTTAATGAGATTCTTGCCGAGATCGAGGAAGGTAAATTCGTCTTCTCGGTCGCTCGTGAAGATATTCATATGAATATCGAAGCACGCCTGATCGAGAAGATCGGCCCGGTCGGCGGCAAGCTGCACACTGCCCGTTCGCGCAACGATCAGGTCGCCCTGGATGTGCGTCTCTACCTGCGCGATGAAGTCGATGCCATCTCGATAGCCCTCAAGCAGATGCAGTCGGCACTGCTCGCACAGGCCGAGGTCAATCTCGATGTCATCATGCCGGGATACACCCATCTGCAGACTGCCCAGCCGGTGCTTTTTTCGCATCACATGCTGGCTTATGTCGAGATGCTGGCGCGCGATGCCGGCCGCCTGAATGACCTGCGTAGCCGGCTCAATCTGATGCCTCTCGGCGCCGGAGCGCTGGCGGGGACTACCTTTCCCATTGACCGCGAATGGGTCGCCGGACAACTTGGTTTCGCCGGGGTGACGCGCAACAGCCTGGACTCGGTCTCTGATCGCGACTTCGCCATCGAATTCTGCAGCTTTGCCTCAATCTTGATGATGCACCTCTCACGACTATCCGAGGAACTGATCCTCTGGTCGAGCGCCGACTTTGCCTTCATCGATCTCTCCGACGGTTTCTGCACCGGCAGCTCCATCATGCCACAGAAAAAGAATCCTGATGTGCCGGAGCTGGTACGCGGTAAAACCGGACGGGTCTATGGCAATCAGATCAGCCTGCTGACCTTGATGAAATCGCTGCCGCTGGCCTACAACAAGGACATGCAGGAGGATAAGGAGCCGCTCTTCGACACCATCGATACGGTGCGTGGCTCACTCAAGGTGTTTGCCGAAATGATCGCAAAAATGGCTGTCAATCCGGAGCGGATGCGGATTGCAGCCGCTCGCGGTTTCTCCACCGCCACCGATGTCGCCGATTACCTGGTACGCAAGGGACTGCCGTTCCGCAATGCCCACGAAGTCGTCGGCAAAACCGTGCGCTATTGCGTTGACAACGGCAAGGACATCCCGGAGTTGACCCTCGAGGAATTTCAGCAGTTTTCCACCGCTATTGATGCCGACATCTTTGATCATGTTACCCTTGAAGCCTCGGTGAATGCCCGCAAAGCGACCGGCGGAACCGCCCGTCCAGCCGTTGAAAAAGAACTCGCACTTGCCCGTCAGGCCCTGGAAGAAAGCTGAAAATGAAGATTTTCACTGTCTCGCAGCGCTCAAACTTCTTCGCACACTGCTCTCGGCGCCCTGCATTTATCATCATGATCAGTCTCATGCTGATCATGATGATAACAGCCTGCGGCAAAAAGGGCCCGGTGCGGCCCAAGCTTGGCTCCCTTCCCATGGCTCCGGAAAAAGTGACTCTGCAGCAGCAGGGCAATCTCTTTCTGCTCGGCTGGACCATACCATCGTCAAACCAGGATGGCAGCAACGCTGAAGAACTGACCGGCTTCCGCATCAAACGCCTGGTCTACGATGCAATCGATGATTGTCCGACCTGTCGCGACCCGCAGGATGAAGTGGCCGAGCTCGATAGCAGCTATCCCGTTTCGGGGCAACGTTTCGGCAACCGGATTTACTGGCGTGACCTGGACATTCACATCGGCAACGGTTACCGTTACGCCATCGTACCCTTAACCGTTGGCGGCCAGGAAGGACCGGCCGCTACGGTTCATCTGGCAG
>JBPPMD010000240.1:0-8524 GCA_051305875.1 Desulfuromonadales bacterium
TTCCAGTTCTACAATGAAGGCCTGATGATCTTCCTCACCGACATCTACTACAACAACGGCGCCCAGGGTGGTTTGTACAAGCACGCTATCGACGGCGGTCATGGCATGAGTGCGTTGACCCTGAAAGGTAACGTTGGTTTCGCCAGTGACTACTACCTCAGGTATGCTGCGGGTTACTTCATGGCTAACGAAGAGGTAAGTGTAACCGGCGTAGATAGAGATGATAAATATATGGGTACCGAAGTTGACCTGATGGTCGGCAAGAAGTTCAACGAGAAGATTGACCTCAGTCTGCGCGGCGCCTACGCGTTCCTCGGCGATTTCTTCGACACCGACTCTGATGGCTTTTCCGCAGATCCTGATGATCCTTGGAAAGTTGTTGGCATGATCAATGTCAGCTACTGATGTTGACTGTCTGAACACGCACTAACTGTAAAACAGGCCGGGCCGCAAGGCCCGGCCTTATTTTCTGGTCGCACTCACGTTATGCCCTTTCAGTTGCCGGTACGATGCTTGGAAATACTCTTTAGGAGCACTATTAAATGCCACGTTTTATGCGCCGCGAATTTATGCCATTTATCCTTTGCCTTGCGATTGCTCTGCTGCCCTCGTTTGCAACAGCCCAAACTGCTGATGTGTTGAACCAGGATTTCAAGCCGCTTACGGCGTCCCTGGTGATGCCGCTTGGTTCAGACTGGATCATTGATCAGGACGCCACGCAAGGCGTTAAAAGTGGAGATTTGTTCAGCGTCGTGGACCGTGGCAAGCCCGTTGTGCATCCGGTGACCAAAGAGGTCCTCGGTTCGATCGAAGTCGTCCGCGGCATCCTGCAGGTCACCAATGTCAAAACAGGCTATTCTTATGCCAGGGTTTTAAGCGCCGACGAACCACTCAGTCCTGGTGATCAACTGCAGAGGTTTTATAACCTGCCGGCCAGCTTCTGGGATTACACCGATCAGGGTGAAGCACTTTTCGTCGCCTTGCAGGCTGCTTTACCGGACCTAGAGTGGCAGCCTTACACCCTGGCCCAGCAGGCCCGTCCTGCAGAACCAACAGCGATCCCAGGTGAAACGCAGCTGTTGTTTATTCTGACTGATCAGGGGTTGGCTGTTAAAGATAATGCCCTGCAGCCGATCCGGTTTTATTCGCAACAGCAACTATTCGGCGCTGAAATGACTGGTTCTGCTACCAGCGTAGCAGGTACTTCCACCACAACGGGTATCATCGCGGCAAGTCCACAAGCTGCGGCTCTCCCGAACGCGTCCTCGGGAGGATTGCTGAGCAGCTTTACTGATCAGCTGTTTGGCTCAAAGACCGATCGGGCCGGCGCAGTATCCGCCGCCAAGCAAACCCAGCGCGGCGGTCTGCTTGTCAGCTCAAAAGAGAAACGCGAAGGCGTCTGGTACGGGCCGCACATGCAAGGTCAACCGGTTGGGCTCGAAGTGGCAGACTTTGATGGCGATGGCAAGCAGGAGGTGGCCATTGCCTTTACCGATCGGATCGTTGTCGGACGTATTGTCGACGGCCGTTTTGAGCAGATTGCCAGCCTCGAGTTTGACAGGCTCTTGACGCCTCTGAGCCTTGACGGAATCGACCTGAATCATGACGGCAAAGTGGAGCTGTACGTCACCGCAGTCTATGGCTTCTCTGCCAGCTCCAGCGTTCTGGAACTGCATGATGGTCAACTGGACGAAACCATCAATAATATCCCCTGGCTTATGCGCAAGGTCGTACTGCCCGGGGAAGGTGAAGTCCTGTTGGGACAGACGATCGATCCAGATTCTATTCACGATGCTTCTGATTACACAGGTCCCATCTTCCGCATCGCTCGAACTGCAGACGAGCTATCAAAGGCTGCAGAGATTAATGTCCCTCGAACTGTTGAAGTCAACGGCTTTCTGCCAATAGATGTTGACGGTCGCCGAGCTATCGTAAATATAGATTTGAACGATAAACTGCTGTTGCTGGAGCAGGACGGCAGCTCGCTCTGGGAGAGTTCGGACTATTATGGCGGTTCGAAAAGTTTTTTTAAACGTAAGGGTCAGGTGCGGGAAGGCGCCCGTTACCGGTATCTTAAGCAGCGCATCGAACCAGGACCTGATAATACTGTTTTGGTACCTGTGAATAAAGGCAGCCGTCTGACCAGCTTTACGCGTAAATTCAACCAGAGCCATCTGGAGGCACTCAGTTTCGATGGTTATTCCATGGTTGAGCGCTGGCGCACCCAGCCACAGGGAGGCTATATGGCGGATTATCGTATGGCAGATGTTGACAATGATGGCGCCAACGAGATCGTCGTGATTGTCCAGTTCTCTCAAGGCAGTTGGAGCGACGCGCAATCCGGAAATTCGGCATTGATATTCTACGAAATGCAGTAAGTTATTAAATTACTGTGGTTAATTTTTAAGTACCAAGTTCAGGCGGACTTGGCGATAACCGGAAAAGAAGCTTAACGCAAGGTAAATGTGTGCACCGAGTTGAATCAATGTTTGTACAAATTTGTATCAATACGCACTTGACACCCTATAAACCTGTGATAACATTCACTAAAATCTTTAACTAAAAAGGAGTCGCGCAATGAAAAAGTTAATGGTAATTATCACTACAATGTTTTTGGTTGCCTCCATTTCTGCCTGTGCGCCAATGCATGGAAAAGAAGGTGTGAAAGTCAAGTGCCCCGCATGTGGTCATGAGTTTGCGCCTCCAAGTGGAGGTCCGGCCTGATCATCCCAGTTAAAGAGTTGATCGCCATGGTGATCATCTTAATGTGATGGATCGGGAGGTTAGTCTTGCCGGATTCTTTGGTGGTTGCATGCAACGAGTTTGTTGAATCTACTTGCAGGCGGCAATCAAAATAATCTGCAACCTTTCAAGCGGCATCTCACCTGAAGAGGGAGAGATGCCGTTTGTCTTATCCTCAGCATCTTTTATTCATTGAAGTAGCGACGATAGATCTCTCGGCGTCGCTGTTCCTTTTCCTCAGTGGGAAAATCGCGCAGCCTGTTCAACTCCTCGCGTATCTGGTCGCGCTGGTCATCGGGCAGGTCTTTGAACTTGCGATAAGTGCCGCGCAGGCGATCGCGATCCTCGGGATCCATATCCTGCCAGCGTTGAAATTTTTTGTGCATCTGCTGGCGTTCTTCCGGTGTCATGTCCCGATAGCGTTCCCAACGCCGCTGCAGACGGTCCTGCTGCTCCGTTGGCAGGTTTTGGAAAAATTCATGACGATCGCGCAGCATCTGGCGATCATTCCGGGGAAGATTCTGCCACCATTGATCGAGGTTACCGTTTTCCGTTGAGTAACGTCCGGTGTTTCCTGAAGAGGCGTTGTTGCCTTTACCGGCGAAAACGGGGCTGGTCACCAGGCAGGCCAGGACCATCAAAGCGCAGGTCATGATCGTGATGCTTTTTCCGGACATGTCAGACTCCTTCTATCTGGCTCAACAACTCCAGCTCTTTCAATAACTCCAGATCCTCGAGGAAATCGATATCGGGCATATCCTCATTAAGGCTTATAATCGCAAGAGCCGGGGGTGCTGATTGGGTCGTTTGAACCCGTTGATTCTGTGGCGACCAGATGAAGACAGTGATCATCAGGGCCAAAGCGGTGATTGCCGAGGCTCCCAGGGCCGGTATCCAGTTTCTGCGGCGTCTGTTCAATCGCTCATTGACCCGTGCAGCCATGCGCGTGCCGGCAGCGAAGTCAGGCACATGACTCAGCTCCGGCAGTTTTGCCAGGTCATGACTCAGTGCAGAAACGCGCTGCTCACAAAGCGGGCAGTCGGCAAGATGATGAACTCGCTCATCGTTTGCAGGCAGTTCACCATAATAATGCAGAATCAAATCTTGTTCACTCAGGCAGTTTTTGTTCTTCATAACGATTCCTCACGAGAGCTTTCACGATAAGCAGCCAGATCCAGACGTAGTTGCGTGACGGCCCGATGCAGGTGTGCCTTTACGGTTCCGGTTTGCAGCCCGAGATGTGCTGCGATCTCTTTTAGCGGCAGGCCCTCGTAATGCCGCAGGGTGAAAATGACTTGTTGGCGCGACGACAGTTTGCGCAAACTTTTCCGCAGCGTCCGCATCGCTTCCTGTGACTGGAGTTCGCGTCCCGGATCATTCCCGGGATCACGGGCCAATTCCACCGGGTCTGGCGCATCATTGTCCTGACGAAAGAAAAACAGCTTGCGCTTGATACGCTCGCGGCGCAGATGATCGATCGCCAAACGGGTTGTTGTGCGATACAGCCAGGTACTGATACGGCTATCGCCGCGAAAATCGGGTAACGAGCGGTGCAATCTCAAGAATGCTTCCTGTGCCAGGTCTTCGGCCTCTTCCCGGTTGCCGACCAGACGCCAGGCGAGTCCGATGACTTTACCCGTATGCTCTTTGACGAGCAGTTCAAACCCGTACTCATCACCGTTGCGGATCCTTTCCAGAAGTGCCTGTTCCTGTGATTCAGCCATCCTCTGAGGGTAGCCGTTCACCGGTAAGCTGTCAACGATTGCTGCCGTGAGTGCTGGCACGCGTATCTCCTGTCCCATAGTTTACCTTTGCTGATTTAGACGTGCTCGGCGGCAAAGGGTTTACCTGAAAAATTTACGGACTTATAACCCAAACAAAGGTCTGTCCAATAATTAACGCAGAGACGCGGAGAAGAATGACTAAGGTGTCAGTTATTTTGCCCTCAAAATGTTTTTTTACAGAATTGGCTCGCAGGTAGTCATTAATTGCGGAGCATCAACAGGAAAGGGACTTCCCAGATCAGGAAGTCCCTTTTTCCAATAACAAATGCGCCTGTTGCCTGGCAGTGAGCGCGATGAACGGTCGTTTTAAAAGGTACTCAAAGCAGACTTTTGATCGTATTGACAACATTGCCGACGGTGAAGCCGAATTTTTCCATCAGCTGATTGACCGGGCCGCTGGCGCCGTAACTCTGCATGCCGATCATCTTGCCCTTAAAGCCGACGTAGCGTTCCCAGCCGAACGTTGATGCGGCTTCGACTGCGACGCGATTCAGGCATGTCGGCGGCAGGACCTGATCACGGTATTCCTGTGGCTGCTTCTCGAAGAGCTCCCAGCTGGGCAGAGAAACAACCCGGGTGCCGACGCCTTCCTGCTGCAGTTTCTCTTGTGCTGCGAGAGCCAGAGGGACCTCTGATCCACTGGCGATGATAACCGCCTGCAGCTCACCCTGCTCTTTGGCCAGTACATAGCCTCCCTGATGGAGGCCTTCAGCCGCGCCCACTACGCTGCGATCGAGAGTCGGCAGTCCCTGACGGGTCAGGATCAGGGCCGTTGGTCCCTGACGATTACTGATCGCTGCCTTCCAGGCTTCAAGGGTTTCGTTGGCATCGCCTGGACGGATCACGGTCAGGTTGGGCACCGCCCGCAGGTTGGGCAACTGTTCGATCGGTTGGTGGGTCGGACCGTCTTCACCCAGACCGATGGAGTCATGGGTCAGCACGTAAATTGTGCCGAGGCCCATCATGGCCGCCAGGCGCATCGGCGGACGCATGTAATCGGCAAAGATCATAAAGGTGCCACCGAAGGGAATCAGCCCGGGGGTATGAGCCAGGCCGTTGAGTGCTGCTGCCATAGCGTGCTCACGGACCCCGAAATGGATATTGCGGCCGACGTTGCAGGCAGTGAAAGACTCCTCGTCTTTGAGGCTTGTGTTGTTGGAAGGGCCGAGGTCAGCAGACCCACCAAGCAAAAAGGGCAGCTTGCCGGCCAGCGCATTCAACGTCTTGCCGCTCGCCTGACGGGTTGCCAGTTTCTCACCGGCGGCAAATTTCGGCAGGTCGTCCCACCCGACCGGAAGTTCGCCTGCTGCAGCTTTTTGCCATGCGGCCAGGTCAGTGTTTTCTTTCAGCTCATTGATGAAGGCCTGTTGCCAGGCAGCTTCAAGCTCAGCACCACGGCTGACCGCCTCACCCATATGCGCGGCGACATCCGCAGGCACGACAAAGCATTCTCCCGGAGCGCGACCGAAAAACTGCTTGGTCAGTTGCAGCTCTTCAGCACCCAGGGGGGCACCGTGGGCGTCGTGGGTGTCCTGCTTGTTCGGTGCCCCGAAACCGATATGCGAGCGAACAATGATCAGGGATGGGCAAGGTGAGTGCCTGGCTTTGGCAATGGCCTGATCAAGCTCCCGAACGTTTTCACCTTCGACGCGCTGGACCTGCCAGCCGTAACTGAGATAGCGGGTCGCGACCTCTTCGCTGAAGGCCAGGTCCGTGGACCCTTCAATAGTGATCTTGTTGTCGAGATAGAGATAGACCAGGTTACCCAAACGCAGGTGCCCGGCCAATGAGGCTGATTCGGAAGAGACCCCTTCCATCAGGTCACCGTCAGAGCAGAGTCCATAGATGGTGTAATCGAACAGCTCCTTGCTGACCCGCTCGTTCAGAAAGCGAGCACCCATTGCCATACCGACACCGACCGAGATGCCCTGGCCGAGTGGCCCGGTTGTTGTCTCAATGCCGGGGGCGTGACCAAATTCCGGATGGCCGGCTGTCGGGCTGTCGAGCTGGCGGAAATTTTTCAGATCGTTTAGAGAGAGGTCGTAGCCGGAGAGATGCAGCATGCTGTAAAGCAACGCTGAGGCGTGACCGCAGGAAAGGATAAATCGATCTCGCCCGGCCCAATCCGGATTTCTAGGGTTGTAACGCATGTGCCGGTTGTAAAGCAGATAAGCAATCGGCGCGGCCTCCATGGGAGTGCCGGGATGCCCTGACTGGGCTTGTTCTACCATGTCGGCCGAGAGCAGGCGGATAGTGTCGATGGCCCTTTGGGCCTTTTGCATGTCGAGCGTTTGTGGCATTGAAAAGCTCCTCAAGATATGACGGTTGCGTTAAGCGGCCACTATACTGACCCGTCGCGGCCAAGACAAGCGTAAATGCAACGATAAAATGCTTAGAAGGCTCTATCCTTCTGTGGTCAAAAAGATGGATAGTTAAACCAAACAAAGGCTTAGACATTTAACGCAGAGACGCAGAGACGCAGAGACGCAGAGACGCAGAGACGCAAGACGCAAGACGCAAGACGCAAGACGCAAGACGCAAAGATTAAAAGTTAGCGCGCAAACAGCCAGCTGGAGCAAGCTGGATAAATACCATGTTCACTCCGCAGGCTTGAACTGCGAATTTGCACACATTCCGTCGGGATGAATAGAGGTGACATCAAAAAAACCGCAATGGCCGATCAACGCCTTGAGTTTCTCCTGGCGGCTCCCCTGCCAGTTTTGCAAGAGTTGTTCCGCAAGGGTGACGCCGCCTTCAATCAGGCTGTCGAGACCATCCAGAAACCGGCTCTCGCTGTTCTTCCGGCCGCACTGATGCTGCTGTCGGTCGAGTCCGTTGCGAGCCAGTTCAAGGCAGGTTCGGGCGAGATCCTGCAAGGTTCCTGCTTTCCAGGGGGCTTTCAGTCCCAGACGCCAGGATTGCCGACAGGCCTGATCGATTTCCGCGCGTGAATCCGGTTTGCAGATCTTCCATGCAGACTGGAAAGCCTCTTCATCGTACATCAGTCCTTTGAGCAGCGCCGCGACAGTCAGCACCAGATGGGGCGGCAGGCTGTCGGCACATCGCACCTCGATCTGCGGACGCAGACGCACTTCAGGAAAGAGTGTCGATAAGTGCAGGTTCCAGTCGGCCAGCGTTGCCCGATGTCCAGCGTGGCCTGAGTCTAAAAAATGCCGGAAGCGGAAGGGTTTTTGGGTCAGATCCAGATATCGTTCATCGCGCACGATAAAGTACATTGGCACATCGAGAGCATACTCGACGTAGTCGGCAAACCCGGCATCCGGTTTGTCGAGAAAAGTCAGCAGACCGGTGCGGTCGGGGTCGGTGCGCGACCAGATCTCGCCACGTGTGGTCAAAAAGCCGGAGGGCTTCCCGTCCAAAATCGGTGAGTTGGCGAAAAGTCCGTAGAGCAGGGGCGCAAGTGCCTGGGCGAGGCGCAGCTTCCTCATGCAGTCGGCCTCGTCGCGGAAATCGAGGTTGACCTGCAGGCCGGCGCTCTGTTTCATCATGCGCTGGCCCATATCACCGGTTTTCAACATGTAGGGTCCCATGATGTCGTAGCGCGACTTGGGTGTCCAATCGATGTCTTCAAGGCGGCTGAAAGGCTGGGTGCCCAAGCCGACGAGAACCAGACCCAGCTTTTGGCAGGCGGCAACGGCGTTGACAATATATCGCGAAAAATCGATGCAATTGCAGAACAGGTCGGCACAGAGCTGCCCGGAGAGTTCCAGTTGGCCGCCGGGCTCGAGGGTGATGGATGAATCCCGGCCTTGCAGGCCGATGAGCCTCCCCCCCTCGCGAAGTTCCTGCCAGTCGCCGGTTTTCTCCAGCGCCGTCAGCAAGGCCTCTATCCTTGAGAACTCAGCTGCGTCACCTGTGTTGGCATCGAGAACCAGTTTTTCCATCTCGGCGCCAATCCCCCACTCACTTTCAGGGCGTGCTCCGGCTGCCAGGAAATTGACCAGCTGATCCATTGAGGTAATCACCGAGTCATGTTT
>JBPPMD010000248.1:0-6434 GCA_051305875.1 Desulfuromonadales bacterium
CCTCCAGCCTCCAGCCTCCAACCCCATATCTCTCACTACAACATTGACGCCCCCACAACCGCATGTGATAATCTACGCACTATGATATCTCCCCTCTGTGTACTTCTTCTCATGATAAATATCACAATCGGTGTGGTCGCCCTGGTTGTTCTGATGAGCTTTACTGTTGTCTGGTATGAACGTGCCAACGCACACCCGGATCTGGTCGAGCGACGATTTACTGCTCGCGGTGTCTGCGTCGCCATCTGGCTTCTGATCCAGGAAACCGCCTGTCTGTTGCTGACCATTCTGTTGCGGCCTCTCGGTTGGCTGCAGCCACAGTTACCAACGGTAGCACAGGATGTACCTCCCCCTGTCATTCTTCTGCATGGGCTTTTTCAGAATCGCAGCTGTCTGTTTTGGCTGCAATATCGATTGCGTGCTGCGGGCTACCGGCAGATCATCAGCATCAACACCCCCCCCTGGCGGGATCTGGAGACCCTGACTGAAAGGTTGGCCAAGAAGGTTGATGAGTTATGCATTAACTTAAGAGTAGAGAAAGTTATTCTGGTCGGCCACTCCATGGGCGGCATGATCGCGCGCAATTATGTGCAGAATCGCGGCGGTGCAGCTTACGTGAGTGGCTTGATCACCCTCGGCGCACCGCATCACGGCTCAAAGTTGGCGCCGTTTGCTCTGTCGCCTATGGGTAAGACCCTCCTGCCGGGCTCTGCGTTCCTCCAACAGTTCAACAGTGTCACCTGGCCGCAACAGACGCCGGCAGTTTCGATCTACACCCGTTACGATAACATGGTGCTGCCTGCTGAATCCGGCAGAATGGATGGATCCCGCGCGGTAGAACTCGATGGTATGGGCCATACTGCCCTGCTCTTTCACCCCCGCTCTCTGCAGGCGGTTATCGGTGCCCTGGACAATATCACCTCATGAAAACCCTGCACATCAACAGCCATAAGCAGATTGAGATGATCGACATTACCGGTGATATCTGCGCTGCCATTCGTGAACGGAAGGTGTCAGATGGCTTGGCCGTCATTTTCACCCCGCACACAACCGCGGCAATTACCATTAATGAAAATGCCGATCCGGATGTCTGCCGTGACCTTCTCATGGGCATCAACAAGTTCGTTCCAGTGCAGGGTGGCTACCACCATCTCGAGGGCAACAGTGCCGCCCATATCAAGAGCAGCCTGTTCGGCGCCAGCGAAACGCTTATCATCAGCAACGGCGAGGTCGTTCTCGGCACATGGCAGGGCGTCTATTTCTGTGAATTTGACGGACCACGTCAACGCCAGGTGCAGATTCAGGTCATCGGCAGATGAGTCTCCTGTCCGTCTCCCTGCAATCCCTGGCAGACTATAATCCCGCGCGTGTACACAACGCCTTGCAGCTCCTGCTCGAACCGCTGGGTGGCATCGGTAGCTACGTCAAACCCGGCCAGAAAGTATTGATCAAACCGAACCTGCTTTCCGGTAAAGCTCCCGAGAAGGCCGTCACGACTCACCCGGAGATCGTTCGCCAGGTTATTCTGCTGGCGCAGGGCGCCGGCGGCATCGTCAGCGTCGGCGACTCCCCCGGGCTCGGCAAGCCGGAAAACGTTGCCAGGAAATGTGGTATTCTCGATGTGATAAAGGAAACGGGAGCCCGCTTTGCACCTTTTGAAGAATCTGTACCCATCAACCTTGACGCCGCAACATTTCACAACCTTGAAGTTGCCAGAGAGGCTCTTGAGGCAGACATTATCATTAACCTGCCAAAGCTCAAGACTCACCAGATGATGGGCTACACAGGGGCGGTAAAGAATCTGTTCGGCCTGGTGGTCGGCATGCGCAAGGCGCGCCTGCATCTGCAGGCCGGTACCGACAAAGTGTTTTTTGCCCTGATGCTGCTGGAATTGTCGGAACGTTTCAAACCAGCCCTGTCGATTATGGATGCGGTGGTCGGCATGGAAGGCGACGGTCCCGGCAATGGTGACCCGGTACAGCTGGGTGCATTGCTCGCGTCACCGCATACCCTGGCTCTCGACACGGTCGCAACAGCCATGGTCAACCTGCAGGAGCAGCACATCTGGACACAGCTGGTTGCCAGGCAGACCGGCCGCCAGGGGGTCTCTCTGCACGAGCTGGGACTTCACGGTGTGCCTCTTGCTACGTTGAAGACAACCCGTTTCCGCCCGGCAACAAACGCTGATGTAAATTTTGGTCTGCCGACTCCTGTCAAAAACCTTCTGAAGAATGCTATTACGGCACAACCTGAAATCACCCGGGACTGCCAACGCTGCGGCCATTGCATAACCCACTGCCCACCACAAGCAATGACTCAGGACGCCCAGGGTATCAACATTGATTACGGTCGCTGCATTCGATGTTTCTGCTGCCAGGAGCTCTGCCCGTACGGTGCGATCATTACACAGCAGGGCGTTCTCCTTCGATTTGCCGAGTTTATCCAGGGACGCAAAAGGTAACGGTACTCTAGCCCACCCACTGGCAATCAACACACCTAGGCACAAAGGAGTCGTGTTGCCACAGGATCTTAACGGAGATACATATGAACATTATCCGCATCATTGTTACGACTTTACTGGCAATCAGCCTGACAGCCTGTGCGGGGATTCGTCCGCAGCCCCCTGAAGTGCAACTGTCCGGTCTCGAGATCTCTGATGTTTCTTTGAGCCATGCCAATTTCCTGGCCACCCTTAAGCTCTTCAACCCCAACAGTATCGGACTTGACATTGAAGGGCTGAACTTTACGCTCTTCCTTAATGATGTCCGAGTTGCCAAGGGTCAGACTGCAAAAGTTTTTTCAATCCCTGCAGAAGACAGCAGAGAAGTTGCCGTCCGCCTTTCCAGCAGCTTTTTCGACCTCTTTCAGCTCACCCGCAGCCTGCAGAACCAGCAGGAAGTTAATTTTCGTATCGCCGGCGAGATCAGGATCGATGGTGCTGGCCTGATTGGCAGGTCCATCCCCATAGAACGTGAAGGAACCTTGCCTTTGTCCGGCAGCCTGAATCAGCTGAAGCCTGACAGCCAGCTATTTCAGCCCATGGATTCACCTGAAGAAAAGATTCTACGACAATAAAAATTTCCTCATCGGTAAAATTTCCCAAGAACACGGAAACAGTGTTTTATTATTTTCTCTATTGAGTTATAGTCATCCAAATGTTTCTGCACGAAGACATTTTTTGTGTACAAGGTGGCTGTCGGACTACCCGTAAACCGGCTGAAAATCCGGCTCATGGAAGCCCGACAGATTTGAAGGGGAGGAATAACATGCTGTTTGTCTGGAATGACGACTACAAGACCGGCATCACAAAATTCGACCAGGATCACAAGACTCTGGTCGACTTGATCAACGACCTCTATGAAGCCATGCAGGATGGTAGCGGTGGCGCCCTGCTTCTACCTGTATTCTCGGCACTCAAGCATTATACGGAAACCCACTTCGCCGAAGAAGAGCGCTACATGGTCGAGCATGACGCACCGGACCAGGAAAAACACTTCCAGGAGCATAAGCTGATGGTGGCAAAACTTGCCGATCTGGAAAGCAGACACCGCAAAGGCGAAGCGGCGATCTCTTTAATGACTCTGTCTTTTTTGCGTGATTGGCTGAAAAATCATATCTGCATGATTGACCAGGAAATGGTTCTTCAACTCAAAGGCAAGGATGTTGTTCAGGGTACATAAATAAAGGGATTTATAACCCAAACAAGGGACATATTGTCTGTTGTCAATGTCATAAGGTGTGAAGAGAAGCAAACGGGGATACCTGTTCAGGTACCCCCGCAAACGTTGCTCAGCCGAGCGTACAACCTGTTACCGGCTCATTCCTCATAAACCAGCACACGGATCAGACCGCAGGTGTTCCCCGCTTCGACAGTCGTTGAGTCACTGACCGACAGGACTCTTTTAATAGGGTTGCTCTGGATAAACTGGTTAACACGTTCATCCAGTTCATGCAGCTCGCGCTGCGCTTTGAAGGGCTGCAATGGCTCGCCGAAGGTTTTAACCTTGATCATGACAACCTCCCGGTAGTCAGGTTATCAGACCTGGACCACCTCTTTGACCTCAGGAAGCTTTTCCTTGAGGGTTCTTTCAATACCCATCTTGAGTGTCATGGTTGACATCGGACAGGAACCACAGGCTCCTGTCAGCCTTACACTGACAATCCCGTCATCGGTAACGTCAACCAGTTCCACATCGCCACCATCGGCCTGCAATGCAGGGCGAATCAACTCCAGCACTTCCTGTACCTTTGCTTTCATCGGATAATTCTCCTTATCGTTTTTATTTAAGTAGCAGTATACCTGCTTTGTGTCCTCCCGGTAAACCGGAACAGATTCAGTCTAACAGAAAGCTCCTGATATGCCAAAATGTCATGGCGAAATTTTTGCTTAGCCATCCCATGACTATTTGCGAACGCATCAAAGATATTGCTGCATACATTCGTTCATCCGTTCAGCCGACGGCTATGGACTCTATTGTTCGACCGCAGAGCAATTCAGGGGTACCGACATTTTTCCCCTGAACAAGCACCTTGAAGGTTTCACCCATCCCCGCTTCCGGCATGATCAGATTCTTAAGGGTCAGACGTATTGCACGCGCCTGTTTTTCATCCGCAGCAGCGGCTTCGAGGCGCATCAGCTCTTCAAAAAAACCAAGACCGAGCAGAAAGCGATACTGCTCGGAAAAACAGAGCGTTTCCAGACCGACCTCACTTCCGGCTTTTTGCAGGGCAGTGAAATCGATGTGAGCCGTGATATCTTTTTCACCAACGCGTTCGTAAGGATTATCGTCGGCCTGATGGCGATGATAACACATCAGGGTGCCTGCGCTTCGATGTGGTGCATACAGCTCTCTGGCCGGATAGCCATAATCGATAGTCAGAACGAAACCCTGACTGACCCGTTGACCGACCAGGTACATCCAGTCAATAGCTGCCAGGTTAACTTCGGCGCGATTGCCGTCAAGGGGACTGCAACCCAGCCAGGTGAAGTATGCAGAGAGACGCGGATCTGTCGCGACCCGCAGCTCTTCAATAAAAACATCCTCCCGGCTGGTTACGAAAACTTCATGAAGCACACCGGCATGTTTCTCGACTATATGCACAGGGAAGGCGTCAACAAGTTCGTTCGAGAGAAAGCAACCAGACGTTATCGACCAGTCACCTTCACAACTCCATGCAATTTTGTCGCTGTGACCGTCAAGATTTTTGGCCTGGCGAAGACGGTTATCATGACTGACCTCGACCAGCGTATAGGTTAAGCGGGCATAGAGCTCCGGCGCTTCCTTTGCCAAAGCATCAAGAATATCCAGGGCAAGATGTCCTTCACCGGCGCCCTGTTCTACGATCTGAAAGGTTTCGGCAGAGAGCAATTCAGCCATCTGCACCAGCTGACGTGCCACCAGGCGACCGAAGAGAGCGTTGACACTGCTTGAGGTGAAAAAATCTCCCGACTTGCCAATCCGGTCACGTGCCGCCATGTAATAACCATACTGCGGATGGTAAAGTGCCTGCGCCATGAAATCTGCAAAGCTTATTCCGGTGGCTGCCTGCGCCTGCTGGTGCAGCAATGCTGCCAGCGGTGAAGTGTTGTTTTGCGGGGGAACCTGTCGTGTCATAATATCAGTCACCTCAGAAATTGAGCGGGCAGTTTAGCGTTGAGAACTCCGGGGATTGAAAAACGGTGCTGAGCATCGCAGGATCATTGGTAAAGAGCCCTGCGGCACCGGCTCGGATCAGTCTTCTGGCAGCCCACGCGCGATCAACGGTCCAGACGAACACAGGCAGACCTGCAAGCGTACAGGCAGCGATCATTGGACGAGTCACCAAATTTACCGCTGGATGGAAAGCGCAGGCCGACAAGTCGCTGGCGGTCTTGACTGCATGCCGCCAGCTGCCGGAATCGAAAAGTACTGCCAGGGAAAGATGACCATCCGCGGAACGCAAACGACGCAGCAGATCATAATTGAACGAAGAGACGACAACCTCCGCAGAGGTGTACTGTTTAAGCAACTCGAGCACGGCCATCCCGGCACGAAACTCTTTGAGTTCCAGATTAAGGCGCAACCGCCCGCCAAAGGTGTTCAGAACCTCTTCAAGGCAAGGAATCGATTCGCCGGCAAACTCGCTGGCAAACCAGCGACCGGCATCAAGCCGCTGCAATTGCTGCCACGTCATCCCGGCAACCGGACCATGGCCATCAGTGGTTCTTTGCAGAGTCTCATCGTGAATGACAACCGGAATCCCGTCGCGAGACAAATGGATGTCCAACTCAAGACCATCAGCACCGCTCTCGATGGCAATAGCAAATGCAGCCATAGTATTTTCCGGGGCGCAACAGGATGCTCCCCGATGAGCCCAGAGAAAAGGACGCTTCATATCCATATTCCCTTGAACAAGCTCACTCCTTGCCCTTTAAGACCGGGTAACCAGATTGT
>JBPPMD010000258.1:0-2204 GCA_051305875.1 Desulfuromonadales bacterium
TGACGCCATACTTCAGGCCGCGCAGACCGACGGCATCTTCCATGACGTTGCCGCCGAGAGTCGAGATCTTCTGTGAACCGGGGTCCGGCGGATAAAATAATCCTTTGGCAGCGGTGGCATTGAACAGATCGAGGGTAACCACGCCGGCTTCTGCTGTAGCGGTGAGGTTCTCTTCATCGATCTCGAGGATCCGGTTCATGCGGTTGAGACAGAGGACCATGCCGCCTTTGACCGGCACGCTGCCACCGGACAGACCGGTTCCCGAGCCGCGCGGCACTATCGGCAGGCCTTCGTGCTGGGCGATCTCCATGGCGGCGAGCACCCCTGCAGTCGTGGTCGGATAGACAGCCACTTCAGGGAGGTGATGAACCCCCGGGGTGGAATCGTAGCCCAGGACAAGCAGATCTTCCTTTTCACTGGCAACATTTGCCGCGCCCAGTTTGTCAACCAGATGGCCAATGGCTGTTTTTGAAATCATGATGGTGTCCTTAAATGCTTCGGGGCACGCGGGCAAAAGTACCGCGTACCCCGAAAATAATGGCCGGCAGTGTTTGCGCCGGCAACTCAGAACCCTTCTTCGTGAAAACCTGCCGGAATCCGCACCACCAGGACCGGTTGGGCGGCGCTGTGCAGCACCTTGTGGGTGGTGCTGCCAAGGACCGCATCGCCGATTACAGTGTGGCGGTGCGCGCCCATAATGATCATGTCGACAGCATATTCCCTGGCAGCTGTCAGGATAACCTGAGCCGGTTGGCCCTCGTCAATCCGGATTTCATTGACGCGCTGCTTACACTGCGGGTCTGTACCACATTCCTTTTCACATAGCCGAGCAATGCGTTCTCGCAGTTGTTCTTTGGCCTGAATCTGCGCCTTGCAGTGGATCTCTGCCGATTGCTCATGGGAAATGTGTAACTCCACCAGACTCCGGGCAAAGGTTGACAAAGGTTCCAGCGCCGAGACGGCAATGATCTGCGCATCGTGCTGTCTGGCCAAAGCGAGAGCATAGCGGAACACGTAGGGTGCTCCTGCACCCATACCTGTGGCGTAAAGAATCTTATTGATTTTGGGAAGCATGGCTTAACCTTTCCAGCTTTTGGGTTCAGAAGGCATTGTCGCTAACCACCGAAAAAGACGCTCGGCAGCCAAGTGATGATTTCCGGGAAACCTATCATGATCCCAAGGCCGATGATCTGGATAATGACAAAAGGGACGATCCCTTTGTAAATGTCACCCATGGTGTACTCAGGTGGTGCGACACCTTTGAAATAAAACAGGGCGTAGCCGAAGGGTGGTGTCAAAAATGAGGTCTGCAGATTAATGCAGATCAGCATGGCAAACCACAGCGGATTGAAGTTGAGGTCCATGGCGATCGGGGTGAAGATCGGCACGACCACCAGCAGGATCGCAGCCCAGTCGATGAACATGCCGAGGAAGAAGACGACTGCCATCATGATTGCCAGTACCACGTAGGGACTGACGTCCATGCCGAGCAGGGTATCGGCCACGACGTCGCCGCCGCCCATGCTGAGAAAGACCACACTGAATAATTTACCGCCGATGAACAGGGCCATGATCATCGCCGTGGTCTTGGCAGTCGAGATCGAGGCCTGAGTAATGACGTCCCAGTTGCATGTTCGCTTGAAGACGGCCAGCACCATGGCACCAACACAGCCGAGGGCCGCCGCTTCGGTCGGGGTGGCGACCCCGGCGAGGATGGTTCCCATGACAGTCAGGATCAGCGCGAAGGGCGGGACGAAGCTCTTCATGGTCATGGTGAACTTCTGCATTAAGGTGTGAGTCCGCTCTTCCAGGGGAATCGGTGGACCTAGTTTGGGATTGAACGCGCAGCGGATGCCAACATAGGCCATATAGAGGCCGGAGAGCAGCAGGCCCGGCAGGATCGCCCCGGCGAACAGGTTGCCGACCGAGGTCTCCTTGAGGCCAGTCAGACCTCCATAGACGACCAGCATGATCGACGGCGGGATGAGGATGCCGAGGGTTCCCGAAGAGCAGATGATTCCGGCCGAAAGACCCCGATCGTAGCCACGCCGCAGCAGTGCCGGACCGGCCATTAATCCCATGGCAACGACCGAGGCGCCGATGATGCCGGTGGTTGCGGCGAAGACCGTGGAGACGACGATGACCGCAAGTCCCAGGCCGCCACGCAGCCCGCCAAGAACAATGTAGAGGGCGTCGAACAACCC
>JBPPMD010000215.1:0-7868 GCA_051305875.1 Desulfuromonadales bacterium
GCTTTGCATCCGTCGGCTGTTCGCCTGGCGCGAGGGCAGGGACCCAAACCCGGCCGGCGCCACCGCAGATTCCGGGGAGGCCCCATCCATCGGCAAAGAACGGGGCCTGGGTGGCGGGGCGCTGGCAGGGCTCCGGCTCATTGCCGGCTCGCCCTACCTGCTGGGGATCTGCCTGCTGATCCTGCTCTACACGACCCTGTCAACTTTCCTCTATTTTCAGCAGGCCCAGATCATCCGCGACAGCTTTGACGACCCGGCAAAGCGCACGACGGTCTTCGCCGCCATGGATTTTGCCGCCAACGCGCTGACCCTGATCGGGCAGGTCTTTCTCACCAGCCGCATCGTCAAGGCCGTCGGTTTGGGCTGGACCCTGGCGCTGGTCCCTCTGCTGCTGGCGGGCGGATTTCTGCTGCTCGGCCTCGCCCCGCTGCTGGCGGTGCTGGTCGTCGTGCAGGTGGGACGTCGGGCCGGCAATTACGCCATCATGAAGCCCGCGCGGGAAATGCTCTTCGTCGTCCTCAGCCAGGAGGAGAAGTACAAGGCGAAAAACGTGATCGACACAGTCATCTACCGTAGCGGCGATGTGCTCAGCGCCTGGGCCTATACGGGTCTGCAGGCCCTCGGCCTTGGGCTCTCAGCCATCGCTTTCATTGCCGTGCCGGTGGCCGGCGGGTGGGCGTGGATCTGCTACCGGCTCGGCAGGATGCAGGAAGCACGAGCAAAAGCTGAGGAGGTATCACCATGAATGCAAACGATCATCCAATCTCCCGAAGAACCTTTGTCGGCTCCCTGGCCGCCGCGCTTGCCGCCGCCTGGCTCGCTCCTGCGGAGCTACGAGCCGCAGAAAAAGCCTTGATCCGCAAAGCGATTCCCGGCGTCGGTGAAACCCTGCCAGTCATTGGCCTGGGCAGCTGGCAAACCTTCGACGTTGGCAGGGAAGAGGCCGTCCTGTCCGGCCTCGCCGACGTCCTTCAGGCCTTCTTCGCCTACGGCGGCACGCTGATCGATTCTTCGCCCATGTACGGCGCCTCTGAGCAGGTCATCGGCGACCTGCTGAACCGCGTCGGGCACCGGGACAAGCTGTTTGCCGCAACCAAGGTCTGGACTGATGGCGAGCAAGCCGGCATCCGGCAGATGGAGGACTCGCTGCAGAAGTGGGGCCTCAGCCGCTTCGATCTGATGCAGATTCACAACCTGCGTGACTGGAAGACCCACCTGAAGACGATCAGGGCTTGGCAAGCTGAAGGGAAAATCCGCTACACCGGCATTACCACCTCTCACGGCCGTAATCACCGGAAACTGGAAAATATACTGCGCAAAGAGTCGCTGGACTTCGTCCAATTTACCTACAACCTCGAAGATCGCACAGCCGAGAAACGACTGCTGCCGCTGGCCGCCGACCGCCAGATAGCCGTCCTGATCAATCGCCCCTTCCAAGGTGGCGTTCTTTTCCGCAAGGTCAAGGGCAAGGTGCTGCCGGACTGGGCCGCCGAGTTCGATTGCACAAGCTGGGGGCAGTTCTTCCTCAAGTTCATCGTTTCCCATCCAGCGGTCACTTGCGTGATTCCCGCCACTTCCAGGGTCCATCACCTGCAGGATAATATGGCGGCAGGGTTGGGCCGTTTGCCTGACACGGCGATGCGCAATAGAATGGTAGACTATTTTTCAGCGCTATAGAGGAGAGCCAGCGGAATATGGCCAGCCGACACCTGTCCTCCTGGTCGGGACCTATGAAAACGAGGGGAAGCCGAACCTGATGAACGCCGCCTGGGGAGGCATTTGTCCCCGATTGAGACGCAACTATTTCATCAAATTCCGCAACACATAATTTAAAATGCCGCCACTCTGGAAATACCGCACTTCGTTAGCCGTGTCGATGCGACAGGTCACCACCAGCTCCCGGCTGCCGCCATCAGCACGATTTATGCACAGAGTGATCTCCTGTCCGGGTTCGATCGGCGCATTCTGTCCTATCAGATCAAACGTTTCGCTGCCGTCGATAGCGAGCGTTTTACGATTGTCTCCCTTCTTGAACTGCAACGGCAGAATCCCCATGCCGACCAGGTTGGAACGATGGATACGCTCGTAACTTTCGGCGACCACAGCCTTCACTCCGAGCAGCAGAGTCCCTTTGGCAGCCCAGTCGCGGCTCGAACCGGTGCCGTATTCCTTGCCGGCGATGATCAGCAGAGGTGTGCCCGTCTCGGCATATTCCATCGCCGCATCAAAGATGCTCAGCTGTTTATCACCGGGTAGCAATCGGGTAAAGCCCCCCTCGACACCGGGTACCAGCTCATTCTTCAGACGTATATTGGCAAAGGTGCCGCGCATCATCACTTCGTGATTGCCGCGCCGCGAGCCATACGAGTTAAAATCCGCCGGTTCAGTGCCATGCTCACGCAGGTAGACGCCGGCGGGACTGCTGGCCAGAATCGAGCCGGCCGGCGAGATATGGTCAGTGGTGATCGAATCACCGAGCAGGGCGAGCAGGCGCGCTCCGGCAAAGCCTTGCAACCCGGCCGAGATGTCTTTGCGCACCTCAAAAAAAGACGGTTCTTTAACGTAGGTCGAGTCTTTTGCCCAGGCATAGGTCTGTCCCTCAGGAACCGGCAGACTGCGCCAGCTCTCCTCGCCGGCAAAGACATCGGCATACTTCTCCCGGAACATATCCGCCGAAACCAGCTTGACCATTTCAGCCACCTCTTCGTCACTTGGCCAGATGTCTTTCAGGTAGACATCATTGCCTTGCTGGTCCTGACCAAGCGGCTCGGTCGTCATGTCAATCAGGGTGGTTCCGGCCAGGCCGAAAGCAACCACCAGCGGCGGCGAGGCCAGCCAGTTGGCCTTGGTATGGGAGTGAATCCGCCCTTCAAAATTCCGATTGCCGGAAAGGACCGAACAGACGGTCATATCATTTTCGCTGATTGCATCGGCGATCGGACCGGTCAGGGGACCGGAGTTGCCGATACAGGTGGTGCACCCATAACCGACGACATTGTAGCCCAATTGATCGAGATAGGTCTGCAGGCCGGCTTTTTCGAGATAATCGGTGACCACCTTGGAGCCCGGCGCCAGCGAAGTTTTCACCCAGGGCTTCTGCCTGAGGCCTTTTTCAACCGCCTTTCTGGCCAGCAACCCGGCAGCCATCATCACCGCCGGGTTGGAGGTGTTGGTGCACGACGTGATCGCCGAGATAACGACAGCGCCCTGTTTCAGCTGATAGTCGGTGCCTGCAACAGCAACGCTCTTGTCTGCCGCATCTGCAGGAATAGTCAGTTCGGTGGATTCTTTAAGGGCCTCGAGATCGACGCGATCCTGCGGGCGCTTCGGGCCTGCAAGACTTGGCTTGACGGTGCCGAGATCAAGCTCCACAACAGCCGTATAATCAGGGTCGGCCATGCCGTCAAAACGCCACAAGCCCTGTTTCTTGGCGTAAGTTTCAACCAGGGCAACAGTTGCATCGTCGCGGCCGGAGAGACGCAGATAATCGAGGGTCACTTCATCAATGGGGAACCAGCCGCAGGTGGCACCGTATTCGGGAGACATGTTGGCGATCGTCGCGCGGTCGGCCAGCTGCAGCTTGGCCAGACCATCGCCGAAGAATTCGACAAACTTGCCGACCACGCCGTACTTGCGCAGCATCTGGGTCACTGTCAGCACAAGGTCCGTGGCGGTCACCCCTTCCTGCAGTTTTCCGGTCATGCGGAAGCCGATGACTTCGGGGATGATCATCGAAACCGGCTGACCGAGCATGGCTGCCTCGGCTTCGATACCACCGACCCCCCAGCCGAGCACGGCCAGGCCGTTGATCATGGTCGTGTGGCTGTCGGTGCCGACCAGGGTGTCCGGATAGGCGAGTTTTTTGCCATCGATATCTTCCGACCAGACGGTACGTGCCAGGTATTCAAGGTTCACCTGATGGCAGATGCCGGTGCCGGGCGGCACTACACGGAAATTATCGAAAGCCAGCTGCCCCCAGCGCAAAAAGGCATAGCGCTCGCGGTTGCGCTCCATTTCCTTGTCAACGTTATAGGCAAAGGCTTCCGGCATGGCATACTTGTCGACCATGACCGAATGGTCGATCACCAGGTCCACCGGGATCTGCGGATTGATCTGCTGCGGGTCGCCACCGACCCTGGCCACGGCATCACGCATGGCCGCCAGATCAACAACCGCCGGCACACCGGTAAAGTCCTGCATCAAGACCCGCGCCGGCCGGAAAGCAATTTCATGGTCAGAGCTGCGCTGATCCAGCCAGTCAACCACTGCATTGACATCATTTACCGTTACAGATTCGCCATCTTCATTGCGCAAAAGATTTTCAAGCAGCACCTTGAGCGTCAGCGGCAAACGCTTTACATCGCTGCGTTTCGCCGCAAGCGTTTCCAGGCTGAAATAGTCATAAATCGTTCCGGCAACATCCAGTGTCTGACGGGTATTAAAGCTGTTGAGACTCATAAGTCTTCTCTCCTTCATTCGCGGACCGAAAACTGCGTCCTCTGCAGAATCGGCTGAATTTATTCCATACATTCTACCATAAACTTGCAGAATCATTTAACGATCGGGCACATTCCAGGATTGCGCCCGCAACCTTGCTTTTGAGAAGTCCATCTGCTAGCTTTAACACACTGATTTAGTAGGTCTTCGCCCGGAAACCGTGCTTGTTTTATCCGGAGTTTCCAGATGGCAACCAGCTGACTTGTGTCTATAAGGAGGATGATAATGCACAGATGGATTCTCTGGATTGCATTGGCGGTTCTCGTCAGCGGCTGTTCGCCCTGGATCGGCATGCACAAGATTGAGCTCGGCATGAGCAAGTCTGAAGTCATGCAGCAGATGGGCAAGCCAATCAACGCCTCGGGCAGCGGCAGCGAAGAATACCTCTGGTACATCCCGGCTAATCGTTTCTGGGAACGCTACTATGTTCATTTAGTCAATGGCAAGGTTGAGGCCTATGGCCAGCTCGGCAAACAGTCTGAGCCGGTACGGTGAGCGTGACAAAAAGCTGTGACGAAAAAACCGTGATGAAACACACGTGACAATAAAACCGTGACGGTCCCTTCATCACGGTCCCTTCATCACGGCCTATTCACAAACATTTACCACTGGAGGAGATTATGGCTGAACGGGTATATTTCGCAGACATGCGTGCCGGCATGCGGGAGAATCTGCACACCAAACTGGAGAGACTGACCGAAAAAGCCGGCCTGTCCAGCATAATCCGGAACGGCGAACTCGTCGCCATCAAGATGCACTTCGGCGAGAAGGGCGGACACGCTTATATCAGGCCCACTTTCGTGCGCCGTGTCGTCGACCAGGTCAAAAAACTCGGCGGAAAACCGTTTCTGACAGATTCCAGCACACTCTATCCGGGTGAACGCAAAGAGGCCGTGTCCGCTTTGACTTGCGCTATTGAAAACGGTTTTGCCTATGCCGTTGTCAATGCGCCACTCATCATGAGCGACGGCTTGCGCGGCCATTCATCCCGTCGAATTGCCGTCCCCGGCGAAATTCTTACCGAGGTCGACATCGGGCTCGAAATCATCGAAGCAAATGCCCTGATTGTACTTTCCCATTTCAAATGTCACGAGCTGACCGGTTTTGGCGGCGCGATCAAAAACCTTGCCATGGGTTGCTCAAGCCGCGAAGGAAAGCTACAGCAACACTCGACTGTGGCCCCCGCTATCTCGGAACAACTTTGCACGACCTGCGGTGCCTGCCTCAAGGCTTGCGCCCACGAGGCAATCGACCTCGGCAGTGGCAAGGCCGTTCTCGATGCAAGCCGTTGCGTCGGCTGCGGCCGTTGCATCACAGCCTGTGAACCCCGTGCGATCCGTATCCAGTGGAACGAAGAATCAACCCTGGTGATGAAAAAGATGGCGGAATATGCCCTGGGAGCTCTCGCCGGCAAAGACAAACAGCGGCTGTTCGTCAACTTCATCACCCAGGTCTCGCCGTCATGTGACTGCTACGGCCATTCCGACGCAGCGATCATTCCTGATCTCGGCATCCTCGCTTCAACCGACCCGGTAGCCCTGGACCAGGCTTGCGCCGACCTGGTCAACCAGGCTCACGGTTTGCCAAACACAGCTATGCAGACCGGCCATGAACCGGGCTGCGACAAATTTCGCGGCGTCCACCCGCAGATCGACTGGGAGGTGCAACTGCAACATGGCGAGAAGGTCGGCTTGGGGAAACGCGCTTACGAGTTGGTGAGATTGGTGCCGGAACATGAGAAATGGTAGATATCTGAATCCGTGAGTTTGATTTGGCTCTGCCGATTTCAAGCCATTTTGCAGACCCCAGCAGGTGAGGCGTAAGGGGTGAGGTGTAAATCTTCGGGCAGAAACCGGGCCTTTGGTTTTTCACCTCACTCTGCACCCTTCACTCCTCACGGATTCAGGGTATACTAATCAAGGAGGCTGGCGGACCATATGGGCCGGATTTTCGTTCAGGCTCATGGATAGTCCGACAGGTTGCTAGTGGTCAACGTTTAACCTTTGGTATGATTTTTCCCGGCGAAGGAGAGTGCAGCATTATGCGTAAACTGTTGAAACCCGTGCTGGTGTTTTCTCTTGGCTTGTTGCTGCTGCCGGTGTCGATCCAGGCGGCTGACGAAGACAAAGTCGGCCCAATTCTTCAGAGCGAGCTGGTCATGGCTGGCTCAGATGAAACAGTCCCGGTCATAGTTCGGATGAAAGCCCCGGTAGAGGTTCAGTCTTTCGCTGCTCCATCCCGCAACAAAGGACCCATCCGGACGCAGGCCCGGGCAAATATGATCCGCGCACTCAAGCTACGTGCCGAGCAGAGTCAACAACCCCTGCAAAACCTGTTAAATCGCCACGGGGTCATTAAATCCCGACAGCTCTGGCTGATCAACGGCGTGGCGCTCGAGGCGACGTCCGCGCAGATCGAGGAGATCTCCAGGCTGCCCGAGGTGGCGTCGATTGTTTTTGATCAGGCAATCGAACTGCCGGAAGCTTTACCTGCACAAGCCTCGGAACCGGCTGAGCCAAACATCGTTCAGGTCAATGCGACGAACCTCTGGGCCCTTGGCTATGCCGGCCAGGGAGTCACGGTGGCGATCGTCGACAGCGGCGTCGATATCAACCATCCGGATCTCGGCCCGCGCTGGCGCGGCGTCAGCGGCGGCAGCAACAGCTGGTTCGATCCCAACAACGAACATCCTGATACACCCACCGACCTTGATGTTGATGGCCACGGGACGCCAGTGACAGGGCTGCTCCTTGGCGGCAACAGCAGCGGAGCCTACATTGGTGTTGCCCCTGACGCCGAATGGATCGGGGTGAAAATCTTTGCGGATAACGGCACGGCCCTGAACAGCGTGATTCATGCCGGCTACCAATGGTTGCTCGACCCGGATGGCAATCCGGAGACCGATGATGCCCCGGACATCGTCAATAATTCCTGGAGCTTCGAGGCCGCTCCGAATATTTGCGATGCTGCTTCAAGGGAGTTCCAGGCCGATGTGCAGGCACTGAAAGCGGCCGGCATTGCCGTCGTATTCGCTGCCGGCAATGCCGGACCAGCCTCCAGCACCAGCACCGCACCAGCCAATTACCCGGAAAGCTTTGCCGTTGGCTCGTTAGGAACCCCCTCGTCGCCTACCCTGATCAGCGACTTCAGTGCGCGCGGACCCTCTGCCTGCGATGGTACGATCTATCCCGAAGTAGTGGCCCCCGGGTACCTGGTCCTGACGAGTGACCTGACGGGCGACGGGGCCAACCTCAATTCCTACATCAGGATCGCCGGCACGTCTTTTTCGACACCGCATGCCAGCGGCGCGATGGCCCTGTTGCTCAGTGCGTTTCCCGACACTCAGGTCAGTTTGCTGGAAACAGCGCTTA
>JBPPMD010000219.1:0-3068 GCA_051305875.1 Desulfuromonadales bacterium
AAGGCCTCGGCTGAATTCACCAAGGCCCTGTTGATACGGACTGAAGCACGCTTGCGTAGTTCCGGTTATGAAGTCTGGCAGACGCCTTTCGGTTATTTCCTCGATCTTGATCTGCAGGCGCCCGGGCGTTCGACGGCCCGTATCTTTGCTTCGTTCTGAAGTTATTGAAAAAGGGGAACGCTTTTATTCTTTCAGCCTCACCCGCAGCTGGCCTTCGTTGATCTCCACCTCGTCTATGCCATCGGCAAAGGCTTTCCAGAAGCCTTTTTGATAACCAAATTCCTGCACCAGGTCGATGTTCTTCATGTTGCCGAGCCAGGCGTTGGGGATCGGTACCCCCCAGAGACTGATACCTCTTAAGACGACCACCGGCTTTTCTCCACGGTAGGCCAGTTCAAGGCCGGCAGTGACTTTCATGGTTTTACCGCCGAGGACGGGAAATTCTTCATCAAGTGGGATCAGCAGCTTGGCACTGGCGAGATCCTGGGAGAGATCGATCGTCAGTTTTGAAGCCAGGTCGGTATTTTTTGCCAAAAGGGCATTCAGCTCACGTTCGCTGAGAATGATTTGCCGGTTCTCCTCGCTTTCACTGTAGCGCTCCGGTTGCAAACTCTCATCCTGTCCTGATCGCAAACGTCCCTTGTGCAGCGATGGTGACCTCCGTATGGTCTCCAGGCGTTCCAGCTTACTTTCAAGAACCTGCTCTTCACTGGCACTCAGGGTGACGGGCTTGAAAGAGCCGGGGAAAAGGTAAGCGTGAACCGCCCAGAGTGCCAACAAGGTTGAAATGACAGTGGCAGCAACGACGATGCCGAGAATCTTCAGCCAGTTACGCTGAGGTGGTTGCTGCTGTATCATGGGCTTTTGTAAGTCGCCTGGCTTCAGTTGTTCCTCATTCATAAAATGATCATGATTGACTGAACGGTTTCTCCGGCTTCGATCAACCTGTCGTCGTTATAAGTCTGCGGTAATGTGCATAGGGCTGGAAGCCCACCAACGCCTGATTGTTGTAAATGCTGGTCGGGACAGCGGTGACACCAAGCTCTGCCGCCCGTTGCCAGTCGGCCTCAACTGCGGCAGCATAGCTTTGTGTTTCGACAACCTGCCGTGCCTGAGCGGCATCGAGGCCAACTTTAGCGGCGATAACCGTCAGTTCTTCAGGCAACGCGATATTGCGGCCGCCGACAAAGTAGGCTTGATAAACCGCCATGTGAAACGCTTCACCAAAGCCTTGCTCTTCCGCCCATTTGCCCAATTCCTGGGCACGGCGACTGTTGTAGGTGCGGGTCCGCTGCCCGATCGGCAGTCCCAATTCACCGGCAACACGATTTAGACGCTGCAATACGGCATCAATATCCATGCGCCCGGCGAACAGCTCCGTCAGCTCTAACCCTTCTTCGGGGATTCCCGGGTGCAGGGGAAAAACACTCCAGCGGATGCTGAGATCAAATTCCTGACGCAATGTGTCGGTACGCACGGTACCGAAGTAGCACCAGGGTCAAATGTAATCGAAGAATGTTTCCATGGTTTCCATTGAACAAGGATATCAGACGCGGCTAAAAGGGCAATGGCCTGAGATAGTAGGGGTGGATCCAGGAGATGCCGGTTAGCGGGCAGGCGATCAGCAAGATCGCCTGCCTGCATCAGCATCACGCTCGCGATTAAGGTAAGTTCGCTTAGCGGTGTATGCCCCAACCGAACAAGAGTCCCGGTTGCTGAATCAATACGCTGACATGGGTGTTGGGGTGACGATAGCTCTTAACGGGATATGCAACCCGTGGATATGAGCGGTAGCGAAGATGATTATCCCGGCGGTAGTCGCCGCGATGTTCGAACCGTTTGTGAATCTGTTGGCCCTTGCGATCCAGGTGGCGGTTGATCTGTTTGCCCTTGTTCTCGAAATGTCGGGCTTGGCGGTACTTGCCCTTTTCATGGGCACGATCAGCCTTGCGATCGAAATGTTGTTCGATACGATCTCCCCTGGTGTTCAGGCGTTGTTCGATGCGCTTACCCTGGGATGCGTAGCCATCTCGATTGCCTCGCTCGGAACCTCGCTCAGCCATGGCACTGTTAGCAAAAAGCAGCAGAAGGATTGTCAATGTGGTCGGAATAATTTTTTTCATGGTTTAGTCCTTTCCCTCAAAGATGTTGTCGCAATGTTTGTTGATTAAGACGGCTGGAGTGCGAAAAGGTTTACCTGGGCAGGCTCATGACGCAAACGGTAAGTTTGAAAAATCAGGGGGACGAAAGGTGCGACGGTTGATATGTAGTACTCCGCTTCAGGACTTTTATGCAGATGCGGCATCACTGCTGACTGTGCAAGAAGCTGTTTGCAGGGCTTGTGGTGAAACATAAAAAAAACTATAATCAGCGGTTCTATTCAAGAATCATTGTTGACTCGGCATGTTCAGCAGGTTGGTTGCTGACGCCGGGGGCCATCTCGTTGCTTGAAAAATGGCCACAGGGAGTTTCTTTTGCCAGCACCGCAGATTAAATTTTCAGGACCTCTGGGGGTATTCTTGCCCGGTGAGCAGGTGGCGGCGGGACCGGCATTGATTGCCGGGTTGCGCCGCATCAACCGTCCCCTCTATCTCCTGGCGCAGGATTGTGGCACCCGGGTAATGACCGGTACAGCGGGTACGCTTCAGGAGAGCGCCGCCGGCCAGGTCTTTAATGGCATGGCGCTGCCTTGTGTCCCGGAAAAGCTTGGCGACACCAAATTCTGTCGGGATCATGCCATTCGCTATCCCTATGTAGGTGGCTCCATGGCCAAGGGGATCAGCTCGGTGGCCATGGTCGAAGCTTTGGCCCAGGCCGGCATGCTCGGATTCTTTGGTGCCGCAGGTCTGCTGGTCGAGGAAGTCGAGGCGGCCATCGATCAACTGCAAAGCCACGTGCCCGAGTGTTCCTACGGTTTCAACCTGAGTCACAGCCCCAACGAGCCGGAGCTGTAAAATGCCCTGGTCGACCTCTACCTGCGCCGGGGCATCACGCTGGTGGAAGCATCAGCATTCCTTGATCTGACTCCGGCCCTGGTGCGCTACCGGACCCACGGCATCCGCCGCGAT
>JBPPMD010000350.1:0-5189 GCA_051305875.1 Desulfuromonadales bacterium
AGGGCTAAATCTACACGCTTGAAAGAGGCTTTCTATTTGTCCATCAAGTTGGCTCTTTAAACGTGCTGCTTGTCTTGGGTCTGTTGTGTGAAGTGACTTGGTAACTTCCTTGCAACCAAAGAGCTCTACCAACGCAGCAGGTATACGCCTTCTGTAGTGATATTTACCACCTCTGATCAGCATGTTAACCGGTATCCTGGATAAAGAAACAGCGCTCACAATGTACGCTCCGTAGTGTAGCGTTTTGTGTAGCGCTGTCAAGTCGCTGAAAAAATATAATGATTCCAGCTATTTGTTTTCGTTGGTGCCGAAGGCGAGACTCGAACTCGCACGTCCTTTCGAACACACGCCCCTCAAGCGTGCGTGTCTACCAATTCCACCACTTCGGCAAGCGATGTATTTATACTGATATGGTGCGACGCTGTCAATTAAATTGACGCGTTATTTTGCAGCTTCGACGGGGGCGGCCGGAGGAGCGCTCTGGTCAGGCATGGAAGCCGGTGCAGAGACAGGTGCAACCTGGTCAGGCATGACACTCGACGAGCCGGGTTGGCTAAAGAAAACAGCCAGGGCCAGGCTGGTCAGCATGAAGATAACTGCGACACCTGTAGTCAATTTGCTTAAGAACGACTGGCCGCCGGATGCACCGAAAATTGTGTTGCTGCCTCCGGCTCCGAAAGCTGCGCCGACTTCGGCGCCTTTGCCGCCCTGGATCAGAACGATGCCGATCAGTGCAAGGCTGATCAGGATGTGTATTGTCAATAGTATGGTGTTCATTTTCTCCCCTTGAATAGCGGTTCTCTGTTTTTCAAAAAACGCACTCTAACATAATAGCATTTGCGAGAAAAGCCAGAATGTGATCTCAGTAAAATTATGTAGTGGTCTGGAAATTAACGATTCGGGCGAAATCTTCTGCTTTAAGGCTGGCGCCTCCGACCAGAGCGCCATCAACATCCGGCTGACTCATCAGGTTGTCGACATTGTCCGGCTTGACGCTGCCACCGTAAAGGATGCGCGTGGCGTTGGCCGTCGGTTTGTCATAGAGCTCGGTGACCAGCGCGCGGATAAAGGCGTGAGCCTCCTGAGCCTGTGCGTCACTGGCGGTTTTGCCGGTGCCGATCGCCCAGACCGGCTCGTAAGCAATCACGACACCCGTCATCTGTTCTGCACTGATATTTTTCAGGCCTAAACGGACCTGGCGGCGCAGGACATCGAACATCTGGTCCGCTTCCCGTTCATCGAGGGTCTCACCGATACAAAGAATGCAGCCGAGACCGGTCTTGGTGAGGGCATGAGCCTTGCTGTTGATCAATTCATCAGATTCGCCGAACAGTTGGCGGCGTTCCGAATGGCCGATAATGACATACTGACAGCCGACATCCTTGAGCAGGGGCGGGGAGACTTCTCCGGTGAAGGCGCCCTGTGGTTGCGAATAACAGTTCTGCGCTGCGAGCTTGATGTTGCTACCGGCGATTTCTTCGGCGACCTTGTCAAGGGCTGTAAAGACGGGGGCTACGACGATTTCCACGACCTGATTGGCAGCCACGGCCGGCATGAGTTCAGCGACCAGTCGGCATGACTCAGCCAGGGTCTTATGCAGCTTCCAGTTGCCTGCAATCATCGGTGTGCGCATAGGATATATCTCCTTGAAATGGTGGTTGGAAATCCGTGAAAAGTGAAAAGTGAATAGTGAAAAGTGAATAGTGAATAGTGAATAGTGAATAGTGAAAAGTAACTTATTACTTATTACTGATTACTGATTACTGATTACTGTCCTTCAAGCATCCGTCAGGGCGGCGAGGCCGGGAAGGATTTTTCCTTCCAGGAACTCCAGTGAGGCGCCGCCTCCGGTTGAAATATGGGTCATCTTCGATTCTAAGCCGGCTTTCATGACTGCTGCTACAGAGTCTCCGCCGCCGACAATCGAGCGGGCTTTCGATTCTGCCAGGGTTGTAGCAATTGCCATGGTGCCGCGGGCAAAGGCATCAAATTCAAAAACACCCATCGGTCCGTTCCAGATCACCATACGGGCATCGCGCAAAGCGTCGGTATAGGCCGCGATCGTGGCCGGGCCGATATCCAGCGCCATCCAGTCGGCAGGGAAGTCGGCGTCGCTGCAGATCTTGTGCTCGGCATCCGCGCTGAACTCAGAGGCAACCACATGGTCCTGCGGCAACAGCAGGGTAACGCCCTTGTCGGCAGCCTTCTGCAGGAGCTTTTTCGCCAGTTCGATGCGGTCTTCCTCGACCAGCGATTTGCCCGTCGGGCGGCCCTCGGCGCGCAGGAATGTGTAAGCCATGCCGCCGCCGATGATCAGGGTGTCAACTTTGTCAATCAGGTTTTCGATGACAGCGATCTTGTCGCTGACTTTGGCGCCGCCGATGACAGCAACGAACGGATGGTCCGGGTAGGCCAGTGCCTGACCGAGATACTTGATTTCCTTTTCGAGCAGGAAGCCGGCGACGGCCGGTTGCAGGTAACGAGTCACGCCCTCGGTCGAGGCGTGGGCGCGATGAGCCGTGCCGAACGCGTTGTTGACGTAAATGTCGGCATTCTCAGCCAAAGCTTTGGCGAAGTCCGGATCATTTTTGGTCTCACCGGCGTGAAAGCGCAGGTTCTCCAGAATCAGAACATCGCCATCCGCCATCTGATTGACCAGCTCAGTTACCGCCGGTCCGATGCAGTCCGGCGCCATTACGACTGATTTCCCCAGATACTCTGCCAGGCACGGCGCTACTGCAGCGAGGCTGAATCTGGCTTCAGGACCGTTCTTGGGGCGCCCGAGATGCGAGGCCAGGATCAGACGGCCGCCATTGTTGACAATGTGACGGATCGTCGGCATCGACGCCTTGACGCGTGAATCATCGGTGACCTGATTGTTGTCATCGAGGGGTACGTTGAAGTCGACCCGGCAGAAGACCCGCTTGCCCTGGATGTCGATATCTCTGATGGAGAGTTTCTCAAACATATAGACTCCTTGCTGAGATCCTTGTTTTTGCGTTAAAAAGGGCAGGTTAACAACCTGCCCTTGATAGATAACGTTAAGCTTTTGCGATCAGTTTGACCAGATCGACAATACGGCTGGAATAACCCCATTCATTATCGTACCAGCTCATAACCTTGACCATGTTTCCGCCGATCACAGTGGTGATTGCAGCATCAACCGTGGAGGAAGACGGATTACCGTTGAAGTCACAGGAAACCAGCGGCTCTTCGCAGTAGGCGAGGATGCCTTTCAGAGGACCGTCGGCGGCGGCTTTTAAGGCTTTATTGACTTCCTCTGCAGACGTTGTCTTCTCGGTCTCGACAACCAGATCGACCAGAGAGACGTTCGGGACCGGCACACGAACGGCCAGGCCGTCCAGCTTGCCTTTCAGCTCCGGCAGAACCAAGGCGACTGCCTTGGCCGCTCCAGTGGTGGTCGGAATCATCGACAGGGCCGCAGCGCGGGCACGACGCAGGTCACTGTGAGGAAGATCGAGAATGTTCTGATCGTTGGTATAGGCGTGCACGGTGGTCATCAGGCCCTTGACGATACCGAAATTCTCCAACAGAACTTTGGCAACCGGAGCCAGGCAGTTGGTGGTGCAAGAGGCGTTTGACACGATGTTGTGCAGGTCTGCGTCGTAGAGTTTGTCGTTGACACCCATGCAGATGGTCAGATCAACATCTTTGCCGGGTGCACTGATGACAACCTTGCGGGCACCGGCCTGAATGTGTTTGGCGGCATCCTTGGCGTTGGTAAAAAAGCCGGTCGATTCGATAACGATATCAACACCGAGTTCTTTCCAGGGCAGGGCGGCAGGGTCACGCTCACTGAAGACCTTGATTAACTTGCCACCGATCCGGATACCGTCTGCTGTGGAGGAAACATCTTCTGCGAGGATGCCATGGATCGAGTCATATTTAAGCAGATGAGCGAGAGTTTGCGGGTTGGTGAGATCGTTAATGGCTACAATCTCGAATTCTGACGTGTTCCGAGCAGCACGCAGCACGTTCCTGCCGATACGCCCAAAGCCGTTAATGGCTACTTTAACCGACATGTTCTCATCCTCCTGGTGTGGTTTTGAAAAAAGAAAGATGCCTGACGGAAACCGCTCAGGCAGAAAAATTAGCAACATTGAAATGATATCGAATCAACCCTTGATGGTCAACCGTTTTTAATGGTTTTTTGCACGATGCCGGTTGCCCGTCAGGAGTGTTTATGTTATGTATTCAGGCACTTTTTACGCTTTGGAATGTGTTGACCGAGACACCAGCAGTCTGTCGGAGCGTATCTGATGCGCTTCTCCCTTGCATCCTTTATTTTCTTAAGCTAGTTTCCATCCGGACTCCGGATTACACATTCAATAGAGAATCATACATGCGACTGAAACTTGTGGCCTCCCGCCAATACTCGCCCGTAATCCCGGCTAAAGGTCAACGATGAGAATCTGCCTGCTGGCGAGCGGCAGCAAAGGGAATTCCCTGCTGGTCGAATCGGGACGGACGCGACTCCTGATCGATGCCGGCCTCTCAGCCCGGGAATTACGCAAACGACTTGATTTGATCGGCGTTGACGCTGCGAGTCTCACCGCTTTGCTGATCACGCACGAGCATGCCGATCATGTGCGTGGACTCGGTCCCCTGGTCCGCCAGCTTGACCTTCCGGTCTACCTGCATACCGATCTGGCCCGGAAGCTGCCGGATGTCGGTAAGCCGGGATGCGTGCATGAATTTGTCGATGGAGAAGATTTTACGGTCAATGATCTGACTGTCAGGCCTTTTGCCATTACCCACGATTCCCTGGCCCCGGTCGGATTCACGCTTTCCGGAGAGCAGGGCAAGGTCGGGGTTGCCACAGATCTGGGCATTGCGACTCGTCTGGTAGCGGAGTGCCTGCAGGGCTGTCGAGCCCTGGTCATTGAAACCAATCACGATGAAGAGCTGTTGCGCGACGGGCCGTATCCCTGGACGTTGAAGCAGCGCGTCCGCAGCAATCATGGTCACCTCTCCAATGACGCGGGCAGTTCTTTGTTGAAAAGTCTGCTCTGGGATGGCCTGACAGCTGTTTTCCTCGGGCACCTGAGTGAAACCAATAATCGCCCCGGGCTGGCTTTGGACGCGATCAACATGGTGCTGGATAAACAAAATATCTGTGCGCCGCAGGTTCTTGTCGGGCGGCAGCACCTGTCGACGATGTGGGCGGT
>JBPPMD010000353.1:0-6723 GCA_051305875.1 Desulfuromonadales bacterium
ACGCTGACGATCTGCCTTTCGCAGCCGCTGGCGAGAGGTGAAGCAGGAGAACAAATTGCTTATGGCGCAGATGATCGTGGTTGATTGCGGCGTGGCCTTCAATCTGGAAGCGATTTTTGATGTGCAGGTCAAGCGCATCCATGAATACAAGCGGCAACTGCTCAATGTCCTGCACGTCATTCATCTCTACGACCGCCTCAAGCGGGGTGACGATGCTAATTTTACCCCACGCTGCGTCCTCATCGGCGGCAAAGCAGCGCCCGGTTATTTCATGGCCAAGCGCATCATCAAGCTGATCAACAACGTCGCGGCTGTGGTCAATAACGACCCGGTGACTGCCGGACGTCTGCGTCTCGCCTTTCTGCCCAATTATCGGGTAACCGCAATGGAAGCAATCGCTCCCGGAACCGATCTCTCAGAGCAGATCTCCACTGCTGGCAAGGAGGCTTCCGGAACCGGCAACATGAAGTTCATGATGAACGGTGCTTTAACGATTGGCACCCTGGACGGGGCCAACATCGAAATCCGCGAAGAGGCTGGTGAAGAAAACTTCTTTCTGTTCGGGCTGTCCGCTGCAGAGGTCGAGGAGATGAGCAGCCGTTACGATCCCGTGGCAATCATCGCTGCCGATGAAGACCTGCGCCGGGTGATGCAGCTACTCGAAAGCGCTCAATTCAACCAGTTCGAGCCCGGCATCTTCGACCCGATCCTCAACGCAATCACCAATGCCGACGACCCCTGGATGACGGCGGCCGACTTCCGCAGCTACGTTGATGCACAGCAGCGCGTTGCCGAAGCCTACCGTAACGAGGAGCACTGGACCCGCATGAGCATTCTGAATACCGCCGCAAGTTCCCGTTTTTCCTCGGACCGCACGATTGCCGAGTACAATAGAGATATCTGGGAACTGGAGGCGGTGTCGTCGGTGACGGTGTAAATATGCAATTAGTCAAAAAGCAGGTATTCTTGTAACAAGAGGGGCTCTTGCAAAAGGCTAGAGAGAATCGCTTTGAGCTGTTTTCCGGGCTGAGACGGTGCAATGGTGCCACAGTCGTCTACCTCAACCGTGAGACATAGCAGCTTTTTTCGAAGAACCGGGTTGCCAGCTAAGGAAAGGAAGGTGGGTTATGAGTGATATCGCGGAATTGTTTGCAGACGGGCTGTTCAAAGGATTTGCTCCGGATGAAACGGTAGCATTTCTGCGCCGGTGCCAGGAGAAAACTTATCCGGATGGTACCAACCTTTTCATGGAACAGGCTGAAGCGACCAAACTCTACCTGATTCTGAAAGGAAGTATCGATCTCCACTTTGAGATGCCTCACCGGGAGAATGCCGACACTGCTATAGTTTCATTAAAATCAGGGGCTGCTGTCGGCTGGTCAGCAATTGTGCCACCTCACCAATACAGGCTATCCGGATATTGCAGAGGTGAAACCACACTGCTCGAAGTCGACCGGGAGACCCTCCAGGTGCTCTTCGAAACCAATTATCATCTGGCCTACATCTTCATGCGAAACATCGCCATCCTCACCGGTGAACGATTGCACCATGTCCAGGACAAACTTGCCAAAGTCCTTGCAGACGAGGCGGTCAACGGCTGGTGACCACATCTGCAAAATTATGAGTTCCCTGAAGTGGCCCTGGCTCATGTAACAAAAACCGGGATGATCCCTGGCCCCCGACCTCCAGGTCATAAAGATAACACCCTTTTGTCTTACAAAAATGCAACCTTATGAGGATTGTTTCAAGTTTCACATTCATGCAATTATACACCCTGTAAAATGAACTTATGGAATAAGGATTTTTTCGAATGCAGCTCCGAACAAATTACGAGGAATGAAATGGACCCGGAACTGTTTGAAAAAACGCCAGTTCGAAAATGGAGCCAACTCACCAACGATGAGCAGAAACGGGAGCTGGAAGTATTGCGTCAGAGCCGTTATTTCAGGAACTTGCCGAGCAGGATACGATCCATCATCAACATCATAACCTAAACCAAACGATCATTCCCAGGCAGAGGCACAGGCTGTCGATTGTCTCTTGTAAAGGTCCTGCTCACGGAAGCATGCTAGCAGTCTGTATAGTCCGACAGGCTGCTAGCAAGCCACTTTTCGATTTTCTCACTGTATAATTCTCAGAATTACTCGTCAACTACCCTCTGCCAAAGCGACAGATGAAAACAAAGGAGACACCGACAATGAATATGAACGAAATCAAATCGATTGCCAGAACCCGGGGCATAAAATGTGCGAAGATGAATAAAACCGAGTTAATCCGGGCCGTGCAAAAACAGGAAGGCAATACGGAATGTTTCAACACTGGTCAAGCGAACAGCTGCGGTCAGGATCAATGTCTATGGCTTGCCGACTGCCGGTAGATCAGGTTCCTGATCACAGTAACTTCATTGTGTTCACACAGGGTTACCATCCGGAACCCTTTTAGTTCACGAAGCCACTGCCGATAGCAGAGAATGGAAGGTCCAACTCCATTTCTGGCACTTGCTTGGCGACCCATGCGGTGAAGGTATTGCTGTTGGGACCGGGGAACACCCTGTAGGTCGTTTTCCACGGATAATCATGGGCAGCCTTGTCAATGTCATGAATCAGTTCATCGACACCGGCTCCCCTGTGCTCTATGAGAATTCGAGGTTTTTCACCGAACCAGTAACGATCAGGAATATCCCGGGCAATCCTCAATACCGGCTCGCCGCGATTTTCTCGCCATCCGATCACGTCGTACACTGTGTAAAAGTTTTCACCTGATCGCTTTGCAGCAATCCAGGTGTGAATAGCGAACCAGCCACGCCAGCCCCAGGCCCTGGCGCCGTAGACATGCAGAACGGCTTCATTGGTGATGGAAGGGTTGGGTGCAATCCCCGCAGACTCGCGACTGGCTGTACGCCAGTCTTTATTGTTGGAAGTACAGTTCGACAAGATCAGTCCTATCAGCACAAAAGCTGGCAATACTTTCATGGCTTTCATACAATAATACTTCACGAAATTACCGTCAAAGAAAGTTATTTTGTCATTAGTGCCCATCCGGAAACTCCAGACAACACAGGCACAGTATTCGTCAGGAAGCTCCGGATAGCACGACAAATTTTGAGTGTTTTATAAAAAAGGCGGAGAAAACAAGCCACGCGTTGCAGATGATCAGTCGATCATGCGCCCTATGCGACTCCAGCGCGGCCTAAAATTTTCACTGTCCCAGGACCAGTATTTGATAAACGCTTTCCCCTTGATCACCGAGCGATCGACAAACCCCCAGAAACGACTATCATAGGAACGGTCGCGGTTGTCGCCCATAACAAAATAGTTATCCTCAGGGACAATGACCTCAGGCATGTTGTCACGTGGACCGGCGGTCAGGGTCCCGTCCTTGTAAACGGCTTCAGGTGTCAGGTAACGCTCGCCGTTGATATACACGTTTTTGCTGCGAATCTCGATTTTATCACCGGGCACGCCGATTATCCGCTTAATGAAGTCGCGACGCTGGAAGTAGGATTTCCCCTTGTCTTCCGGAAATTCAAAAACGATGATATCGCCACGTTCAGGGTCTTGTATCGACAGCGTCGGTTCATCACTGAATGGCACCTGAAGCCCATAAATAAATTTATTTACCAGCAGATGATCGCCGATCAACAGGGTGTCCTCCATCGAACCGGACGGGATTTTGAACGCCTGCACAACAAAGGTACGGATAATCAGGGCAAGGACAGCTGCAACAATCAGCGCTTCGCTCCAATCACGAAGTTGCGACTTTTTCTTTCGGGAGTGACCGTTAGACGTTTTGTTTTTTGTGAAAAACTTCATTACTTGCCTTCCTTGACTTTCAATATGGCCAGAAAGGCTTCCTGAGGCAGCTCCACGTTGCCGACCTGCTTCATGCGCTTCTTGCCTTCCTTCTGTTTTTCCAAAAGCTTGCGTTTACGGGTTATATCACCGCCGTAACATTTCGCGGTCACATCTTTACGCAGCGCTTTAACCGTTTCGCGAGCTATAACCTTATTACCGATTGCCGCCTGAATCGCCACCTCAAACTGCTGACGCGGAATAAATTCCTTCATTTTATAAACAAGATCACGACCACGGTACTGGGCTTTATCGCGGTGGACAATTAAAGAAAGTGCGTCGACAAGATCTCCGTTGATGAGAATATTGAGACGTACCAGCTCGCTATGACGGTAATCAAGATGTTCATAATCGAGAGAAGCGTAGCCGCGCGACAGACTCTTGAGGCGATCAAAGAAATCAAGGACGATTTCGTTGAGCGGCAGTTCATAGATAACCATGACGCGATTAGCGGTGAGATACTTGATTTCGCGCTGCACGCCGCGTTTTTCCTCGCACAGAGCCAGCACAGCACCAACGAATTCGTTGGGTACGTGGACCGAAGCAAGGATGAATGGTTCTTCAACATGATCGATAAACTGGACTTCGGGGAGTTTGTTGGCACTATCAACGTTGATCACTTCGCCCTTGACAGTGGTGACCCGGTAGACAACGGTTGGAGCGGTAGTAATCAGGTCGACACCAAATTCCCGCTCAAGGCGCTCCTGGATAATTTCCATGTGCAGCAGTCCGAGGAAGCCGCAGCGGAAACCGAAGCCGAGCGCCATTGAATTCTCCGGTTCGAAAGAGAACGAACTGTCGTTGAGACGCAATTTTTCCATGGCATCGCGCAAGTCTTCATAATCACCGGAGTCGATCGGATAAAGTCCGGAGAAGACCATCGGCTTGACCACTTTGAAGCCGGGCAGCGCCTTTTCTGTAGGTCTGCGCACATGGGTAATAGTATCCCCGACCTTGGCGTCCTGAACCACCTTGATGCTTGCGGTAATGAACCCGACCTCTCCTGCCGTCAGCTCATTCACGGCCATCGTATGCGGTGCAAAAACCCCTACTTTCAGAATCTCATGATCTGTGCGGCTGGCCATCAGGCGGATTTTGTCGCCCTTCTTGAGCGAACCGTCAATCACACGCACCAGAACAATGACGCCCTGGTACGGGTCATACCACGAATCAAAAATCAAGGCCTTAAGAGGTGCCTCAGGGTCCCCGTGGGGCGCTGGAATCTTCTTGATGATCGCCTCGAGAATCTCATCGATACCGATGCCGGCCTTGGCACTGGCGACCACGGCATCACTGGCGTCCAGGCCGATAATCTCCTCAATTTCAGAACGCACCCTCTCCGGATCTGCGCTGGGCAGATCGATTTTATTCAGAACAGGAAAGACTTCGAGGTTCTGATCAATTGCCAGGTAGACATTGGCCAACGTCTGGGCTTCTACGCCCTGTGACGCATCGACAACCAGCAAAGCCCCTTCACAGGCTGACAGGGACCGGCTGACTTCATAAGTAAAGTCAACGTGACCCGGCGTATCAATCAGATTGAGGATGTATTGCTGCCCGTCGACAGAGGTATAATTCAGGCGTACGGCCTGGGCCTTGATCGTGATGCCGCGTTCACGTTCCAAATCCATCTTGTCGAGGAACTGGTCGGTCTTTTCTCGATCGGACAGGGCTCCGGTCCTTTCGAGCAAACGGTCGGCCAGAGTCGATTTACCGTGATCAATGTGGGCAATGATAGAAAAGTTGCGGATTTGTGACTGTTTCATATATATAAAGTGAAATTTCCTGAGAGATGCAAACGATTTACACACCGGCTGAGCAACAAAGAACGTAATTACTCAGCTCCCTTACTCAACGGCACAGCATGTGGGCTGCAGCTGTTGCTTGCGGGAAGTTAAGTGACAACGTTGGACGCAGGCAATGGCTGCAGACCACATGCACTCGCTTATGTGCTGAATAGTTACCAAAGAACTATAAAAAATATCGGATTCTTGTTGGTTTGTAAAGGAGCAAACACTCGCTGGCTCTTTTTGAATCCCCTCATTACCTGCGCTCAGGCTTTATTCTTGCCATTGTTGCATGAGCCTGACTAAGATGCGTTCCTGACTGAGAGTTCATACAAGTGAATCAACAAACCGGAGATGAGCAACAAACTCTGGCACAAGACAACAAAGCAAGGCAGGGAGCCTGATCGCAATGTCATTGATTATAGAGATGCTGCAGAATAGTTGTCGGAAATATGCCAAAAAGACAGCTCTGCGTTATAAAGTGGCGGGATGCTGGACTGAATACAGTTACGAGCAGCTATGGCAGGCATCCGACCATGTAGCAGCCGGGCTGTCGGAATGGGGCATTGATGCAGGGGAACGCGCTGCCCTGCTGGCGCCCTCTTCTCCAGCCTGGGTTGCAACTTACTTCGGTATCATTAAAAGCAACGCCATTGTCGTACCGGTCGACAAGGATCTCAAGCAGGGAGAACTTCGTCACATCCTTTCCGACTGCGGCGCCCGCGTGCTCTTTACTGAACAGCCCTTCCTCGAAACCGTTTACGACATTGCCGAGAGCTTGCCGTCCCTCGAGAAAATCGTCCTTTTAAATCATACTCCGACTCCTGAAGGCCCGCTGCCGACACAGGCTGAGCATGTCTTGACGGAACTGGTCATGGAATGGCGCAGGCTCAGTCGTCGCTACCGGATTAAAGACGCTGACGTCAAGAAATTCGAAAACCTGGCCGAAGGTTTCCAGGAATTAATCGTGCCGACAATGATCAAACAGGATGAAGGAAAGAAGAACTTCTTTTCACGCCTGCTGCATGCCCGCGACAAGGAGCTGCCGCTCTTCGATGTAGAATCGCTGGAAGACTTCCAGAGGA
>JBPPMD010000354.1:0-2238 GCA_051305875.1 Desulfuromonadales bacterium
GAGGTGAGCCGATGACAAAACGACTATGGCTATTGAAATGTCTCACGTGGCTGACAGCGCTGCTGGTTGCCGCCACTGCTGTGGTTGCGGCGCAACCGACCGGGAAGCAACTGACAAAGTTGGCAGAAGAGGGGGAGAGCCTGTTTCGCCAGCGCTGCATCGCATGCCATACTATCGGTCAGGGGGACCGGGTGACAGGCCCCGATCTCGCCGGGGTAACGGAACGTCGCGACCAACAGTGGCTGATCGATTTCATCACGAATCCCGAAAAGCTGTTGGCGTCGGGGGATCCGTTGGCCAAGGAGTTGCAACAGAAATTTCCCAACCTGCAGATGCCCGCCCAGAAACTGGAACCGGGGCAGATGGACGCCCTGCTGACGTATCTCGCTCATCCAGAGGAGATTGCGCACCATCCCAGCGAAGTTGCCCCTCTCAAATTAACCGGTGATCCTGCTCGCGGGGAAGCCTTGTTTATTGGCATGACCGCTTTTTCTGGCGGCGGGGCACCCTGTCTGGCCTGTCACGGTATCGCCAAAGCCGGACTCGGTCGAGCCGCCGGTGCCAGCTACGGCCCGGACCTATCCTCGACCTTCGCCGACTTTGGTGAAGAGGATCTTCTCGACATGCTGGTGGAGTTACCGTTTCCCAGCATGGAGGCCATTTACGCCACGAGACCCCTGAATGAGCAGGAGCGTACCGATCTATCAGCGTTCATGGGAAGTGTCAGCGGCCAGATGGCGCCGATCGGCGGTGCTCTGACTCTCCATGTTGTGCTGGCGACGTTGACGATTTTTGCAATTATTGGAGTCTTGGGCTGGCGGCGACTACAGGGAGTACGGCGGCCCCTGGTTGAACAGGTCCGTAATGGAAAGGGAGAGCTGGTATGAGCTGGATCAAGGACATAATAGACCCCCAGTCCCGCAAGTGGGAAGAGTTTTACCGCAACCGCAACCAGTGCGACAAGGTGGTGCGCAGTACCCACGGCGTCAACTGTACCGGCGGCTGCTCATGGAATGTTCATGTCAAGGACGGTATTGTCGGCTGGGAGCTCCAGGCCACCGACTACCCGGAACTTGAGGAAGGCATCCCCCCTTATGAGCCGCGTGGTTGCCAACGTGGTATCTCGTTTTCCTGGTATTTGTACAGTCCGCTGCGCATCAAGTATCCCTACCTGCGTGGCGTGTTGACCGACCTCTGGCGTAAAGCCAAGGCCGAACACGGTGACCCGGTGCAAGCCTGGGCGTCGATCGTTGAAGATGAGGCGAACCGCAAGAGTTATCAGCAGGCGCGTGGCAAAGGCGGCTTCCGGCGTTCCAGCTGGGACGAGGTCGAAGAGATCATTGCCGCCTCGTCGATCTACACCATCAAGAAGTACGGTGCAGATCGCATGGTCGGGTTTTCGCCGATCCCGGCCATGTCGATGCTCAGCTTCGCAGGTGGTTCACGTTTCATGCAGTTGATGGGTGGTGCCAATCTGAGCTTTTACGACTGGTACTGCGACCTGCCAAATGCCTCCCCGGAGGTCTGGGGCGAGCAGACCGATGTCGCTGAAAGCGCTGACTGGTACAACAGTAAATATATTGCCGTCATGGGCTCCAACCCGGACATGACCCGCACCCCGGATGCCCACTATCTGACCGAGGCCCGCCATAATGGCACCAAGGTCACGGTCCTTGCTCCCGATTTCAATATTACTTCAAAACATGCCGACTGGTGGATTCCGGCTCATGCCGGCCAGGACGGGGCCTTCTGGATGGCGGTCAATCATGTGATCCTCAGCGAATTTCATCACAAGGCCAGAACGCCTTACTTTATGGATTACCTGAAGCGCTATACCGACACCCCTTTCCTGATCGAACTGCAGGAAAAAGACGGTGCCTATACTGCAGGTCGGATGGCCAAGGCTGCCGATCTGGAGCGCTACAGCAAGGAAGAAAATGCCGGCTTTAAATACCTGGTCTGGGATGAAACCAGCCAGCAGCCACGTATGCCGCTTGGCACTCTCGGCTTCCGCTGGCAGAAGAAAAAAGGCGAGTGGAATCTGCTGATGAAGGATGGTCAGGATGGTTCGGAACTCGCTCCTGCTCTTTCTCTGCTGGATGGAAATCAGGATGTTCTGCAGGTTGCTTTTGACGATTTTTCCGATGGCAATTCAGTGCAGCGCGGCGTTCCGGTACGCTATCTTGAGACGGCCAGCGGTCGGATTCCGGTCACCACTGTCTTTGATCTGCTGATGGC
>JBPPMD010000030.1:0-8591 GCA_051305875.1 Desulfuromonadales bacterium
AATTTCTGTCTGAAAAAAACATTACTGTTCCGCCATTGATACTGCTTCGTCCAATGCCATATTTATGAGAAGAATTCTCCAGGAGAACAGCATGAAAGCGATTCTGCAAGCTTGTATCGAAGTTGAAGAGCGGGTTAGTGAAATATACCAGCAACTGGTAAACCATCCGCAAGCCAACGAAGAATTGCGCGAAATCTGGCAGGCGATGGCCGATGATGAAATCCGTCACGCGCAGCGGATTCGACAAGTGGGAGAACGATTCGAGAGGGCGGGCGTTATAACCTGTGACCTGACCCGTGAAGGGGCGCAAGAGCTGTTGGCCCGCGCCGACGCGATTCTTCTCGATGTGCGGCAAGGCAGTCTTTCTCTCGATGAAGCAATTTATGCTTCCGTGGAACTGGAGGATGCCTTTCTGGCCGCTCACCTCGGTTATGCTGCATCGGGGAATCAACCTGATCTGCAGACCATGTTCAAGACCTTGGCCGAAGCTGATCGAGAACATACCGTGCGTCTAAAGTCCTACCTCAAGCGTCATCACGACGGGAATGGATTGGTGCCCGGCGAAGAGGGGAAAACGTCATGAAGATCGTTGTTCTTGATGGTTATGCGACTAACCCGGGTGATCTCTCATGGGATGGTTTAGCTGAGTTTGGCGAACTGATCGTTTATGATCGCACGCCGGCCGAAATGACCGTTGAACACGCGACTGGTGCCGAAGCCCTGATCTCCAACAAGGTTTTCCTCGGCGCCGATGAAATGGCCGCCTTGCCGGGTTTACGCTATATTGGTTTGCAGGCCACCGGTGTCAATGCCGTTGATCTGCACGCCGCTCGACATCATGGCCTTGTCGTCAGTAATGTCCCCGCCTACAGCACGGCGTCTGTGGCCCAGCACGCTTTTGCACTGCTGCTGGAGTTGGCTCGCGGTGTTGGTCGGCATGCCGATCTGGTTCGGCAGGGCGCCTGGACGAACTGCCCCGATTTTGCCTTTCAGGATACCCCTCAGGTTGAGCTGACGGACAAAACCTTTGGTGTCGTCGGTTACGGTGATATCGGCCGGGACGCGGCACGCATCGCTGCAGCGTTCGGGATGCGGATACTGGTGCATACACGGACTCCGGACCCTGTTACCTGCCCGGATGTGAATTTTGTCGAACTTGATCAGCTTTTAACCGAATCCGATGTTGTCAGTCTGCACTGTCCTCTCACCCCGCAGACAGAAGCACTCATCAGCGCCGAGCGCCTGGCCCTGATGAAGACATCGGCATGTCTGATCAACACCAGCCGTGGTTTGCTGATTGACGAAGAGGCCCTGGCGCAGGCATTGCGCAATGGCGATATCGCCGGCGCAGGTCTGGATGTGCTTTCCAGGGAGCCGCCACCGGCAGACAATCCACTGCTAACAGCGCCAAACTGTTACGTTACTCCGCACCTGGCCTGGGCGACCTTTGCCGCAAGGCAGCGACTTATCGCCGAGATTAAAGAAAACCTCCGGGCATTTCTGGCGGGAAGGCCACGCAACCAGGTTAATTAAATCGGGATGAGAGTTTTCGATCTGGAAACGAGCAATTTTTCGCAAGGTCAAGGAAATCAAGGATTTGAGCGGGGGCGTAGTCTTTTACGCCGCACAATCAAATCCGCCGATTGACGCAGAGATTGCGGAAAAGGGCCGTTTCCGGACGAAAACTAGGCTACTGAAACAACCAACTCACCCACCCCCTCAATGCTAGCTTCAAGCCGGTCACCACTCGTGATTCTGGCGACACCTGACGGAGTCCCGGTCAGCAGAATATCTCCCTGTTCCAAGGTGAAGTAAGAGGAAACCTCAGCAATCAATTCCGCTATTGTACGCATCATGTCGCCGGTACTTCCGTTCTGGCGCATTTTGCCGTTCACTGTCAGCTTGAGTTGCAGGTTTTGCGGGTTCCGGACCTGGTTTGCCGGCACGAATGCCGAAAGTGGACAAGAGGTATCGAAGCCCTTGGCGATTTCCCAGGGCAGGCCTTTCTCTTTTTGCGTGTTTTGCACATCCCTTAGGGTCAGGTCCAGAGCAACAGCGTAACCGGCTACATGGTCAAGGGCCTCTGCAGCACAGACTCCTTTTGCCTGCTTGCCGATTAATACCGCGAGTTCGATTTCGTGATGGCAGTCATTGGAATAATCAGGAATCACCACTGTTCCGCCCGTGGCAACGATGGCACTGGCCGGTTTCATGAAGATGACCGCTTTGTCCGGTGTCTTGTTGCCAAGCTCTTTAATGTGCTCGGCATAGTTGCGGCCGATGCAGACGATTTTGCCGACAGTGATGCTGCGATCGCCAAGATTCACAGTGTGCATGGTTGTCTCCGTGGAATAAGTTTTTAGAAAATAAAAAAGCAGAATACCGGATACAGAATACAGAATATAGGATACAGAGCAATCTTGCCTGCGTTAAAATATTTTTTGCGGTCATGTGTTACAGTTAGAGAGTTTTCACGGTCGAAGGCTGTGCGTTGTTATGTTTAATTGACTGAACGGGAACGCTGATGCTCCTGCCGATAGGCGATGTACCCAACCACAAAACAACGGCCTATATCAACTGGCTGTTGATCGGGATCAATATCGCCGTGTTCCTGGCGGTGACGCTTCCCTTGTCTGTCGCGCGACCCGACCTCAATGACCCGGCTTTACTGGAATATCTGAAGCTCCTCGGTGCGCATGGTTCCTGGCCGGAGGCACTGATTTACGAACATATCTCGGCGTACGACCTGGTGGTGTTCAAGTACGGTTTCAGGCCTGCCGAGTTTTCCCTGCTGAGTATGTTCACAGCGATGTTTTTGCATGCAGGCTGGATGCACCTGGCAGGCAACATGCTGTTCCTCTGGATTTACGGCGACAATGTAGAACACCGCCTTGGTCATGTAAATTATTTCATTGCTTATCTGGGTGCAGGACTGGCTGCCACTCTTTTCTTCGGTCTGTTCGTGCCGAACTCACAAATTCCGATGCTCGGAGCTTCGGGAGCAATCTCCGGGGTGCTGGGTTTTTATTTTTTGTGGTTTCCGCACAACCGGGTCAAGGTGTTTGTTTTTCTCTTCCCCTTGATCATGACGACCTTTCTGATCCCCGCCCGCATTGTCCTGGGCGTTTATCTGATCATCGATAATCTCTTGCCTTTTATGCTGACGACGGCAGAGGGAAGCGGTGTTGCACACGGAGCGCACATCGGTGGTTTTCTTGCCGGGCTGGGTATGGCGCTGGCTATTGATCGTCTGCCCGGTTTGCAGCGGTTGAAGGCAAGTTCCTCCGGGAGCAGCAGCAAGCGCTCCGACCCATTGAATATTGTGACTGATATCGTTCGTTGCATAGAACGTAACGACATGGCGCATGCTGCCACCCGTTTCACTGAACTGGACAGCAGCAGTCAGCGCGGCCATTTCTCAACCGCTGACACTCTCGCCATCGGTGAGTATCTGCTTGCCAGCGGCTTTGCAGACAAAGCTTTGACCGTGTTTCGGCGGTTGATCGCCGACAGGCCCGGAGACAAGGGTCTGGACCGGGCCTATCTCGGGGCAGGACGGGCTCTGCTGCATGCAGACGGTAGCGAAACTTCAGCCTGGCACTATTTCCTGGCCGCCATCGACCTGGCACAAACACCTGAAATTGCCGAGGACGCCAGGCGTTATATGAAGGTGATTGAAAAGGCGGGGGTGTGAGGCTTGAGGCTTGAGGTTTGAGGCTGGAGGCTGGAGGCTGATAGCTGACAGCTGGAACATTGCCGGGCGACAGTTCGCTTCGGTGCGAATGGTCCGACAGTCTCCTGGGCCGTCCTAAAAGGGAAACAGCAACGGAATGATCAGCGTTGCAATGATCCAGATCAGTAAATTAAGTGGTGCGCCAACCTTGGTATAGTCGAAGAACTTGTAACCGCCGGGACCCATGACCAGGGCGTTGGACTGATGGCTTATCGGCGTCATGAAACAGGATGAAGCCGAGATAGCCACGGCCATGAAGAAGGGCTTGGGGTCGACGCCCAGATGGGTTGCGGCATTAAAGGCGATGGGAGCGATCAGCACGGCGGCAGCAGCGTGGCTCATGGTCTCGGTCAGCAGCGAAGTCACCAGAAAAAGTGCCGCGAGCACGGCCCAGGGGCCAAAACTGCCGACAGCGCCGGTCAGCAGGTCGGCCAGCACGGCTGCTGCACCGCTTTTCTCCAGTGCCACACCGAGCGGCAGCATGCCGGCGATGAGGACGATGATCGACCAGTCGATGCTCTCGTAGGCCTCCTTGGCGGTCAGGCAATTAGTCAGCACCATCAGAAGGACGCCGAGGGTGGCAGAAAGCATGATCGGCAGAATCCCGGAAGCCGCGAGCAGGACCATACCCAACAGGAGAGCTACAGCGATGGGTGCCTTGCGAGGACGGTAGGGAGCTGCAGAAACGCCCCCCATGAGCAGGAATTCGTGTTCCTTGCCCAGATGGACAACCTTTTCCTCGGGTCCCTGAATCAGCAGGACATCGCCGAATTTCAAGGTGACGTGGTCGACCTTGCGGACGACCGGCGAGCCTTGCCGCCAGATTGCGAGAACAGTGAGGCCGTGAGTTTCGGCGAAGCGGACGTCGCGCAGGCTTTTGCCAACCAGTTCGCTGGTTGGTGTCAGACTCGCTTCGACGACAATCAGTTTTTCCTTGTCGAGGTTGGCCAACGGCGGGTTGTCGCGCTCCGGGACGACTTCCAGGCCCTTCTTCTTGCGCAAGTTGAGAATGGCCTCGGGGTCTCCCTCGAGAAATAAAGTGTCGCCCTGCTGGATCTTGCGGTTGCGACGGGGAAAGGGGAATTTCTCGCGGCCCCGGAAAATGGCCCGCACCTTGAGCCCGAATTCCGATCCGAAACCGCTTTGAGCTATGGTCTGGCCGTGGAGCGGTGATCCATTGAGAATCTCAACCTCGGTGATATATTCCTTAACCTGGTAGACCTCGGTCAGTGTCCCGGATTTGCGTTTTGGCAGCAAGAACCGCCCGATAAAAGCCATGTATAGAGTGCCGGTCACGACGATGACAACACCCACCGGTGTAAAGTCGAACATGGTGAAGGATTCCCCGGCATAGTCCTGCAGCAGGGTGTTCATGAGGATGTTTGGCGGGGTGCCGATCAAGGTGCATACCCCGCCGAGTAGAGAGCCGAAGGCAAGGGGAATCAGGAGCTTGGAGGGGCTGATGCGGGTTTTCTGAGCGATTGTGACGATCACCGGCATGAGCATCGCCGTGGCGCCAATGTTGTTGATGAAAGCAGAGAACAGTGCAGCCACGAGCATGATGGTAATGATCAGTTGCCGTTCGTCGCTACCGGCGAGGGCCAGAACCTTTTCGCCGATTTTTCCGGACACGCCGGAGTTGGCGATGCCGGCACTCATGACAAATATTGCAGCTACCGTCACGACGGCCGGATTACTGAATCCGGAGAACGCCTCTTCGACACTCACCAGCCCGGTTAATGCCAGGGCGAGCAGAACCATCAGGCTGACCAGGTCCATGCGGATCCATTCCGTGGCAAACAGGATAATGGCAATCAGCAGGATCAGTAGCGTGAGGGTGATTTCCATGGGACGCTCAGCAGAGGTTGACTATGGAGGACTGTGTTAGTTGCTACAATTCTACTGAAAATCAGATTAACTACAAGCGATGAAAGCCTCAGCAGCTGTGCGGGGATCAGAACCGGCAAGAATTGCTGAAATTAATGCAATACCACTGGCTCCGGCCTGACGGACTTCAGGGAACCTGGACGACGTGATGCCACCGAGGGCAAAGACCGGCAGGGAACTGACACTGCAGGCTTCAGACAAGGCATGCAATCCTTGCGGCAGTCCAAAGGCCGCTTTCGACGGAGTCGCATAAACCGGTCCAAAGGTAACGAAGTCAGCGCCCTGGTGTTCGGCAGCCCTGATCTCGTCATGAGTGTGAGTCGAGATGCCGATCAGTAAATCCGGCCCCACAAGTTTGCGGGCAACATCGGTCGGCAGGGAATGTCCGCCGAGATGAACACCGTCGGCTTGCACGGCGAGGGCGAGATCGATGCGGTCATTGATCAGCAGTCGGGCATCATGGTGCCGGGTCAGAACACGCAGTTCACGGGCGATCGGCAGAAGTTCAGCCGCTGACAGGTCTTTCTCACGCAACTGAACAGCCTTGACACCGCCCTGCAGGGCAGCCTCGACGGCAGACAGGAGGGTGTGACCAGAGGCAACCTGGTGGCGGTCGGTGATCAGGTAGAGGTTGAAGTCGACAGGGTTGGGCATGGTTGTACTCTTCCTGAAGAGAAGGTCACGCAAAGACGCAAAGAAAAAATAAAGGCGCAACGGGTAACACATTCTCTTGAATGATGTTTGCTTGCCCTCCTTTTTTTTAACCTTTGCGCGCGTTAACTATTTATAGACTTTGATTTGGTTGCTGCCTCGTTTTTCTGTAAAAATGCTCCGTCCCAGTCTTTCCAGACCGGATCGTAGCCGTGCGCCTGCAGCACGCGGGCGATCTCGGCTGGTGTGCGGTCGTCGTCAATGGCAAACTGCTCGGTGGCAGAGTCTTTTTCCGTATAGCCGCCCGGTGCCGTACACGATCCGGCACTCATCTGGGTAATCCCGAGTGGCAGCAGGTTGTCACGCAGCTCGGCATTTTCCCGGGTGGAGAGTACCAGGCCGGCATCGTGAAGCAGCAGGCGCATGGCGCACAACAGTTGCACGAATTTTCGGTCAGAAACCGGATTGAGTGGCTGGAAGCCGCCTTCGGCAGGGCGCAGACGCGGGAAGGAGACACTCAACAGGGTGCGCCAGTAGTGATGAGCCAGGTAACGACCGTGCAGGCCGGCAAAGAAAGCTTCGCTGCGGAAGTCGCCGAGACCGAGCAGGAAGCCGATGCCGATCCGTCGCAATCCCGCCGCGCCGCCGCGTTCGGGGGTTTCAAGGCGGAAGCGGTAATTCCGCTTGCGGCCGCTCGGATGCAGCTGGGCGTAAAGCTCGGGATCGTAGGTTTCCTGATAGATGGTCAGAGCGTCGATTCCAGCATCGACCATTTCCTTGTAGCCAGCGGTTTCCATCGGATAGACTTCGATACCGATAGAGGAAAACAGCGGACGGATACGCCTGGCAGCCGCCGCAATAAAGTCGTTGCCGATCAGCCCCGGCGCCTCGCCGGTCAGGAGCAGGACATGGCGAAAGCCCTGGGCGTGCAGAATGCGTGCGTCCTGCTCGATCTCGTCAAGGTTCAGAGTACGGCGCGGCACCTTGTTGTGCACCGAGAAGCCGCAATACAGGCAGCCATTATGGCATTCATTGGAGAGATAGATCGGCGCGTAGAGCAGCACGGTCCGGCCGAAGCGCTTTAAGGTGATGGCGTGGGCCTTCTGCGCCATCGCTTCAAGAAAATTTTCGGCAGCCGGTGACAGCAGAGCCATGTAATCGTCATTGCTCAAATGCTCAGACGCCAATGCGCGCTGCACATCAGTGGCTGTCTTGGCCTCAATCCCGGCAATGACCTGCTGCGGGTCGTATTTTTGGATGACGTCGTAGAAACTCATATTATCTTATATCTTTGCCATAGGGGCTCAGAGACATGGAGAAGACCTGAAAACAAAAGAACTAACGCAAAGTCGCAGAGAAAAGCCAAGAAAGACGCAATGTTAAAATCATTTTCTTGAAAGACGGTTTTCTTTGCGCCTTTTCCTTTAATCTTTGCGTCTTTGTGTTAAAGGATTAAAGCCTTTTTGTGTGCCTTTGGGGCTGATTTATTTGCCCAAAAATCCAGTCAGCGGGCTGCTCGCCTCAGCCTTGTCCTGTTGTTTGCCGAGTCCGGCGAGGTAGGCTTCGCGGCCGGCTTCGACGCCTTTTCTGAAGGCGGCGGCCATCGCGCCCGGATTGCGTGACACAGCCAGGGCAGTGTTGACCAGAACCGCGTCGGCACCCATTTCCATGGCTTCTGCAGCATGGGAGGGGGCACCCAGTCCGGCGTCCACCACCACGGGAACAATCGCCTGTTCGATGATGATGGCGATGTTGTCGCGGGTACGTATCCCCTTGTTGGTGCCGATCGGTGATCCCAATGGCATGACTGTCGCTGTACCGACCTCCTGCAGACGCTTGGCCAGTACCGGGTCGGCGTTGATGTATGGCAGAACGATGAAGCCTTCTTTAACCAGGACCTCTGCCGCTTTCAACGTCTCGATCGGATCTGGCAGCAGGTAGTATGGGTCCGGTGTGACCTCAAGCTTGATCCAGGGCTCACAGCCTGCAGCGCGGGCGATGCGGGCGAGGCGTATCGCCTCCTCGGCATCACGGGCGCCGCTGGTGTTAGGCAGCAGCAGGAAACGTTCGGGGTCGATATGATGGAGCAGGCTGTCCTGCGGGTTGTCTATATCGACCCGCCGCAGGGCAACGGTAACGATCTCGCTTCCGGAGCCTTCCATCGCGGCAACCATCGCTTCATTTGATGCGAACTTGCCGGTTCCGACCATCAGGCGTGATGTAAACGAACGTCCGGCAATAATCAATTTATCCATTGGCATATTCCCTGAAAAACTCTGTCGATTTAAGATTGCTGTTAAATTCTCATGATCTGGAGTCC
>JBPPMD010000035.1:0-10463 GCA_051305875.1 Desulfuromonadales bacterium
CCGGTCAATTCGACGGATCGCTGAACAAATCTGTTTATATGCTCCTGGCTTAACCAGTGTGATTCGTCGGCTGCTTCCCATGGCATGATGCCTGCGTAAGACAGAATCGCGTTAATATCAACGAACGGATAACGTTTAGTTATCAGCCTGATATACGGGTCGATCAGGAAGCTGTTGTAGAGTTCCATGTGTCGTGGATCTTTGCTCATCTAACTCTGGCTCTCTTCAGGAAACTGCGTAGATAGCGCATGTAATCATCCCAGGATTGTGAGCTGATGATATTGCAGCGGTATGTCTTCTCAAACGGGATATTGTTGTTTGTCATGTATGCGGTTGGAAAGACCATGACAGGAAACTTCTTTATTTGAAACTTGAGTGCAGCTAAAGACAGCATGAACTTAAAATCTCTTTGTGTGAAGCCACAGCCGTCCACAACGAATACCTGCAATGCATTGGTAAGGTCAGAAAAGTTCAGTCCGATATCGGTTTTATTGATCGCCAGGACAGCTTTGAGCTCACCGTTTTTCCTGATGCTCATAAGGTGGACTTCACGTTTGAACCCGGAGTTGGCATATTCTTCAGGTAACGAACAGGTTCCCATACTTTCCGGTGTCAGGTCAAATGCGTCGAGCATCAAACCGCCAGAAATCTTTTCGTAATAGCCCCGCAGGTCCACAAGGTCTCCCTTTCTCGTGGCGGTCAATTCCCAGCGACCTTCGGTGTCCCAGTCATCGTCAGCCGGTGCCATTTCAAATTTGAGGTAGGCAAAGTCGTCTATGGAACAGGCTTTCGGGTTATTCATGTACTCGGTGGCACCACCATAAAATTTGACCGGGAATTTGTTGTCGGTACGATAGAAGCCCGTGGTGTACTGGGTGTTAGCCGAATCGATAAAATGTGTATCATTAATGAATTCACATATGCGATCCAGCACGAGCAATCCTGATTTGCGATAACCGCCCAGTGCGGCATGGTGATGCAGGCACCAGGTTTTTTCGTAGAGCCGCAGCATAGCAAAGTGTCCCAGAATCTTATTGTGCTCCATGTGAATAAAGTGCCGTGCAATTTTGGGATGCTGCGTGTAAAGCTTGGCATATGTCTCTTTGAACTCATCTTTGTGGTCAACCATGGAAGCATATTTCTGCGGATAGATGAAGCCGGTTTCAAAGAAGAAGTCCCAGAGCGCATCTGTGTCGACACGGTTCGACACATAGGTGCCGGGATCCTTGGCCTGCTGGAGAAGTGAGACCAGTTCCATGTGCTCCATGGGATCTATGTCCAGCAAGGCCAGACCGACTTTGACCAGGTTGCTGTCCGGAAGTTGAGCCCGATGGATTACTTGCGCCGTGCAGCTGAGTTTAGATCTGCTCGTCAGATAAATGCCGACATCTTCGAGGATCATCCCCGGCAGCAGGGTGGCTTCCGCGTAAGGTTCGATCAGGGCGAAACCGGCTCCCGAAATGTCTACCATTTTTAGCGAGATGGTTTTTCGGGTAATCGGATGCGTGAAGGCAACATTGAGATTCGGCAACAGATCACGACGTTCAGAGCGGTGTTCCCTGGCCTGAAAGCGTGGAAACTGGTTGCGGGATGGCTTCAGAACGTACTCCCGTTGCGTCCGTCCATTTGTATGCCGAACGATGCTGCAGTCACCGACATAGACGACCCGGGATTCATCGGCCAGAGTCAGGTTTATGGGGATATTGCCGTTAATCCAGTCAAATGTCTGTGGCGAATCGGCTTGCAGGGCTACCCTTAAGTAGAAAGCATTGAAATCTAGCAGACGTCCATGGTAAATGGCACTGTTGGCAACCACTTTTGCCTTGATGTCGGGGCATTTATATCTTTTGAACGTCCTTGCCCGGGCTTCAAGACTCTCCTCGGGAAGCCTGACCGTAATCTGACGTGCGTTGATCGAGACCAGTGACGGTACAACCTGGATAAGTTTCTGGCCGTCGGTCATCGTGAAGTTGGTTAAGTCGTAAGACTGCAGGCGTTGATCATTGCCCTCTTCCTCCTCCAGCCAGTTACACTCCAACTCCGCATCCATACAAGGTCGAGGATGAGCTTGCATAGAAATGGTGTGGCCGTGTTTTCTGTGTTTAAGGTTGAAGATGACAGGTTCTTCGTTGAAGTTGAGACGGTTCAGCTTGTTTATCAGTTGGGAAAGGGAAACCCTCTGTTGCCGAAGTGAAGTTGTCGGAAACGGGTGTAGGTTGCGGGCAGTTTGAGTCGGATTGGCGATGTCTTCGAGTCCCATATCGTTGTGATATCACCACATATTTCGCATATTATGGAATACATTTTAGGCATAATTATATTAAAATTAATGTCAATTATAGGTAAGTTGAATTAAAAGTCAAGAAATTATATATAAGTAAGCACTTGTTTGTTGGTTCTAAGATGGCATAATTGAATTAAATTATTTATAACTAATTATAAAAATATGTAATTATGTATAGTTAAATATATTATTGTATAACAATAATTAAGGTCGTTTAGTTATGTCTGCAATCTGCCATCCCTGTCTGCCTGCCCGGTATGGGTCGGGCTGACGCAGATGAATAAGTGTCATGTCTTGGCCAAGTCAGGCCCGACAGGGTGAGTGTCTGACAGAGGGAGAAATATGACCAGGCGATAATGTGAAATCAGAAAATAGCGTGCTGGCTACGAGAGAATCTCAAGGCGTGACTTCAATATGCTCAGGTTTCTTCGTGGCTTCCGTCCTGTGTTCCGCGTTTCCTTTTGTTAGCCCACCAGTCGAGACGTTCCCTGATCGTCTTTTCGTAACCGGAATCTTTGGGGCGATAAAACTTTGTGCCGCCAAGTGCTTCAGGAAGATGGACTTGAGTTACGATACTGTCGGTTTGATTGTGGGCGTACTGGTAATCCTTGCCGTAACCAAGATCCTTCATCAAACCGGTCGGAGCGTTGCGCAAGTGTAGCGGGACCGGCAGTGCCCCGCTCTGGCGCACCTCTTTCTGGGCTTCACCTATCGCTACATATGCGGCATTGCTCTTGGGCGCTGATGCCAGGTATGTCACCGCCTGTGCCAGTGGAATGCGGCCTTCGGGCATACCGATAAAGTGAACCGCCTGCTGGGTGGCGACAGCTACCTGCAGGGCGCGAGGATCCGCGTTGCCGACATCCTCGGCAGCAAATATGACCATGCGCCGGGCTATGAAAAGTGGATCTTCGCCAGCCTCGATCATGCGTGCCAACCAGTAAACGGCGGCATTCGGGTCGGAGCCGCGCATGCTTTTGATAAATGCTGAAATGACGTTGTAGTGCTCTTCGGCGCCCTTGTCATAAAGCAACGGAGCTTTTTGCAAAGCGGCTGCCGCATCACTGTGCCGGATGGTCTTGTTACTGGCTGTGGCTGCAGCAATTTCAAGCGTGTTGAGTGCAGAGCGTGCGTCACCGTGTGCCTGTTCGGCGATGAATGCGATCGCGTTGTCTTCGATCGTGAGGTTCTGCGGGCCAAGGCCTGCTTGTGCGGCAAGTGCTCGCTTGAGAAGTTGCTGGATGTCTTCTGCAGCAAGTGGCTCAAGAACAAAGACACGCGAACGAGAGAGCAGGGCGGAATTGACCTCGAAAGAAGGATTCTCGGTAGTTGCCCCGATCAGGGTGATGTCGCCGTTTTCCACGCAGGGGAGCAGGGCATCCTGCTGGGCCTTGTTGAATCGATGAATTTCGTCTATAAAAAGCAATGTTCTGCGACCGTAGTAATTCCTCTCCTGTTGAGCTTTGGCGACCACTTCACGGATCTCCTTGACGCCCTGCAGAACAGCGGAAAAAGCGACAAAATGACTGCTGGTGGTTTGAGCGATGACTCTGGCGAGAGTGGTTTTGCCGGTGCCCGGCGGCCCCCAGAAAATGGCTGATGTGAGCTGATCCTGTTCAATCAGGCGGCGCAGGATGCCGTCTTTTCCCAGCAGATGCTGCTGGCCGACCATCTCGCCGATGCGGTGTGGACGCAGGCGTTCAGCAAGTGGTGACGGTGCTTTATCTGATGTCGCTGTGGAAAAAAGATTCATCTTAAACCAAGACGGTGTGAGGTTGAACAAAAAGAGTAACACAGGGAGACTTGACGAACAAGTACGAGCTACCGTAAGTCATTGATAGGCATAGACTTTGGCGATATGCTGTGATAAAGTCTCGCGATTGAGAGGAAGTGATTTAATGAAACGTATCGGGATCTTTGCCAAACGCCATCACAGGGATGCCGTCCGCCTTGCTGAAGAGGTCGTTGCCTGGCTGGTAGAGCGAAAAATAGAAGCCTTTGTTGATGAACCTTTGGCTGAAGCTATGTCCGATATGCACGGATACCCGGGGCAAACTATCCCGTCTCTGGTTGATATGGTTGTTGTGCTCGGCGGCGACGGCACCCTGCTTTCTGTTGCCCGCCAGATCGGAAACCTGCGCACCCCGATTCTGGGTGTCAATCTCGGCAGCCTCGGCTTCCTTACTGAAATAACCCGATCTGAACTCTTCCCGATGCTGGAGCAGGTTGTTAGAGGTGACTTTGCGGTTTCTGAGCGGATGCGTCTCTTGGCTGTCATCCGTCGTAATGGTCTGGAGGTCGCACGCTATCGTGTACTCAACGATGTGGTGATCAATAAAGGTGCCCTGGCCCGTATTATAGACATGGAAGCGTGGATCGACGATGCTTACCTGACCACTTTCAAGGCTGATGGACTGATCGTTTCGACGCCGACCGGCTCGACCGGCTATAATCTGGCCGCCGGTGGACCGATTATCTATCCGGGGAATCATTGCCATGTTATCTCGCCGATCTGTCCGCATATGTTGACGAATCGGCCGATCGTCATTTCCGATGAAGCCCTGATTCGAATCGAGATCAAGTCCCAGGACGAGGATGTGGCATTCACCGCAGATGGTCAGGAAGGAATGCCTTTAGAGGCCGGTGATGTTATTGAACTGCGCAAGTCGAATCATTCTACCCTGCTGATAAAAAGTCCGAGCAAGGATTATTTTCAGGTGCTGCGTACCAAACTGCGTTGGGGAGAAAGATGAAGTGTGAGCAGTGCCTTGTTCTTGCACGCATTGCAGTGATGTCATATGACAAGTTTTATCCGAACGAATTCATCAAAATAGTGCCTTCCTGAAACTCCTGGCTGGCACCATGCAGTTTTTAACCCGGAAACTTTTCTTTTTCGCATGCACCGCGTGCTTCGCATCCCGGATTCTATGCTTCTCAATCTGACTATTACCAACTTTGCCATCATTGATCGTCTCGAGGTTCAGTTTGACGAGGGCTTCAACGTGCTCACCGGAGAAACCGGTGCTGGCAAGTCGATCGTTCTTGATGCGTTCGGCCTGTTGCTGGGCGACCGGGCACGTCCCGACCTGGTTAGAGCCGGTGCCACCGAAGCGACAGTTGAAGCATTATTTGACCTGGCCGGAAGGGATGATATCCGGCACTCATTTATTGAGTCTGGCTTTCATGTCGATGAAGAACTCGTTCTAAGGCGTGTTGTGCAAAGTGGTGGCCGCAGCAGAGCATACATTAATGGCCAACTGGTAACGCTCTCTCAAATGCAGCCCCTGACAGAGAAGTTGGTGACAGTGTGCGGTCAGCACGAACATCAATCGCTGTTGCAGAGAAACCTGCATCTGACCATTCTTGACCGATATGGCGCTCTCGATAAGCAGGTGAATGCTTATCGGGATTCCTATCGCGCCATGCTGGCTGTGGCACAAAAGCTTGAACGTCTGGAAGATGCGGAACGTGACCGTCAACAACGACTCGATTTTTTGCGCCATCAGTCTGAAGAAATCAGTGCGGCGCAATTGACACCCAATGAGGAGGAGTCACTCCTGGCTGAGCGTCTGCTGCTGCAGAATGTTGAGCGCCTGACGGCAATCACTCGCGGTGGTTACGAAGCGCTCTATGAGAGCGACGGAGCCGTTTGTGAGGTTTTGGGTGGGTTGACGACAGAGCTTCAATCAGTCGCCGGAATTGATATGGAGCTGGGCTCGCTTGCGGAGACAGTTCAGCGCAGCCTCTTCGAACTCGAAGACGTGTCCACACAGCTGCGTTCTTACCTCGGCCGCATCACTTTCGAGCCGGACCGTCTTGAGGCTATTGAGGAAAGGCTCGCTAGCCTGACCCGCCTCAAGCGTAAATACGCACCGAGTTTGCATGAAGTCATGAAATTAAGAGATGATTTCGACCGTGAAATCACAGAGCTGGAAAATGCTGGTGCTGCCCGGGGGAATCTTGCCGATGAACTTGTCAAGCTTTCTGCAAGCAACCGACTCCTGGCTGAAGAGCTTTCTGCTGGCCGTCGGCAGGCTGCCGGACAACTAGTAACAACTCTTGTCAGTGAGTTAAGTGACCTGGCCATGCCCGGAGCTTCTTTTGAGGTTTCTTTCACGGTCTTGAGTCAACCCGGGCATGACGGTCTTGAGCGCGTTGAATTTATGGTCAGTCTTAACCCGGGTGAGCCTCGCATGCCGTTAGCCAGGGTTGCCTCAGGTGGTGAACTCTCACGGTTGATGCTGGCTCTCAAGCGCCTTGCACCAGATGCCGATAATGTCCCGACCGTCATTTTTGATGAAGTGGATGCAGGAATCGGCGGTGCGGCTGCAACTGCCGTCGGTCGTAAACTGCGGGCTGTGAGCCGTTCATCCCAGATCCTTTGTGTTACACATCTGCCCCAGGTTGCGGCGTTTGCCGACCACCATCATCGCGTCATAAAGCGTGAACATGAGGGACGCACACTGACCGAAATGGAGTGCATCACTGGTGACGAAAGGGTGCGGGAAATGGCGCGTATGCTGGGTGGAGCACAGGTGACAGACCAGACCCTGCTGCATGCAAAAGAACTGATTTCAGTTTCGACTGCTGTCTAATATAACCGTTGCTGTTCATCAGGAGCATTTATGATTCGCAAAGCTATACTTCAGGATGCCCGCCAAATTCACAAGTTACTGCTGAATTATGCAAAAGATGGACTGGTCCTGCCGAGATCGCTCATGGATATCTTTGAAGCGATTCGTGATTTTTATGTATTTGTAGAAGATGGTCGGGTTGTTGGTGCCGCCGCCCTGAATATCTGTTGGGAAGATCTGGCTGAAGTACGCTCCCTGGTGGTGGATGAGAACCATAATGGTCGTGGTATCGGCAGGTACCTGGTTGAAGCCTGCATTGCCGAAGCACGACAGTTGGGTATTGGCAGGGTTTTTGCTTTAACTTATCAACAGACTTTTTTTGAAAAACTTGGTTTCCAGGTTATAGAAAAGTCAGAGTTACCCCAGAAAATCTGGGGAGACTGTATCAAGTGTGCGAAGTTTCCAGAGTGCGACGAAATTGCACTCAGCTTGTCTCTTTGATCCCATTGTTTGACGAGTTGAGAGGAACAGCATAATTGCCAACGCGCGCGTTTAACCTTGACAGTTTACTTGTTAATCCTTTATTAGTTAGCATCTGAATCCAGTAAATATGAGGTTCTGGGAGATTTTAAGTTTTGGCTGCAAAGCGTTATACCATATTGATTATACCGGAAGGCTCCCATCAGGTGCGTCGTTTTGGTATCCGCAAGACAGTTGTAAGGCGTGCTCTCGCTGTGTCCGTCATTCTGGCCCTTGGGCTTACCGGACTGATAGCTGATTACGTCATGACTAATTTTGATCGCACTGAACTGCAACGCCTGCAAGTTGAGAACCTTTCGCAGCGTGAAGAGTTGCATCGACTGGTTGTTAAGCTGGAAGATTTGCGTCAGGAAATGGTTGTTTTGGCGCAAAATGATGCCAAGGTCCGTGTTATGGCAAAGCTTTCAGCCCCAAAGAGTGACAGTATTGCCGGTGTCGGCGGCCCGGCAAGGGAAGATGACGTTAACCACGAGTTCAATAAGATTCAACAGCGCATAGACGAGGTCCGCCGGCAGATTGATCTGCGACGTGAAAGCCAGGAAGAGATCCAGGGTATTCTTAACGATCAACGCTCATTGTTGGCTGCCAAGCCTTCGGGTTGGCCGGTTAAAGGCTGGTTGACCTCCAACTTTGGCTTGCGCCCTGATCCGTTTACTGGCAAGCGCAAGATTCATGAAGGACTTGATATCGCAGCGCGGACCGGAACCCCTGTAATTGCTACAGCAGATGGTATCGTCAGCAGCGTCAAGACAGAACCCGGCTATGGCAAGCTGGTGACGATAGATCATGGTTACGGCTATCGTACTTTTTATGGGCACAACTCCCAATATAACGTCAAGGTTGGCCAGCGTGTCAGGCGCGGCGACCGGATTGCGTCAGTAGGTAATACCGGCCGTTCAACGGGTTCTCATGTCCATTATGAGATTCGTCTTAATGGGGTGCCCGTCAACCCGCAGAAATACCTTTAAACGCAATCTAACCTTCGCCCGACACCGTCGGGTTTTTTATTGTCTGCGGCTAAGACCTGATTGCCTGTAAGGTACGTAGCTGACGCGGCAAAGAACAAGCAAGGTGCGAAAGATTATGGGTTACAGGGTACTAGATAAATAAAAAGCAGTCGCTTCAGTTGTGTCCGTCAGATTTGACAATTCTGTTAAATATAACACATTTCGCCGCCAGTGTTTGCGCCTCCCTCTCTTTGTCTCTCGTGATTATTCAGTAAATACAGGAACTTGGAGATATGGCAGCAGCTTGTTTTCATTGGCACGTTCGTTGCTGTATTATGTCCCAAGAGCCAGTCGAACTATTGCCTGGTTGCGCTGTCGACGCTTGATTTTTTTTTCTGAACGGCAGGCTCGTTTAACCTGCCGGAAATATAAATTAATTGACTCATAGGAAACTGTTCCAGCAACAAATTTTGTCATGTGTGTGTTTTTGTAGATATACGAGGCTGTAACCCAAAAAAGAAACAGTATATAACCCAGTGATAATAGATGCTTAATGGCTCTTGCCACCAAATGCCGACAGTCACTGAGCATCTGACAACAGATAAATATTGAAAGCTACCCTTTTGGGAGCGTATTCCCATTAATAATAATGTATTCGGATGCTTGACTAATTGTCGGCTTCCGCTAACATTTACCTTAATTGCATGAATTTCATGATCCATTCAGGGTCATTCATTAGCACGGGACAGTAAGGTCTTAACGTAAAGGAGTAATAAAATGAAACAGGTTTGCAGGCTTTTGGTATCAGTAATGGCTCTTGTCCTGACACTCAGTTTGGCCATTCCTCTCACGGCCTCAGCGGAGGTGGTGAAAAAAGTAGATAATTTTATTGTCCTCTTGGACCAGTCCGGGTCGATGGTTGAGGGCTATGGTGACGGCGGCCAAAAGAAATTTAATCAAGCTGTCGATGCAATAACCAGGTTAGATCAGGGTGTCCCCGAACTGGGCTACATGAGTACTGTTGCTCTTTTTGCACCCTTTAAAGTAGTCAGTAAATCAACCGAGTACAAAAACGGTTCGCTTGGTGCTGCAGTCGCTGGACGTGGTCTGCCTTTCAGCGATTTAACGAGCATAGCTGAGGCCTTTGATAAAGTTGATCCCGTAATCAGTGGCCTCTCCGGAAAAACGGCCTTGATCGTATTTACTGACGGTGAGTCTAATATTGGTAGTGACCCGGTTGCCAAGGCGCGGTCACTTTATAGCAAATATCCGGATCTCTGTATCCATATCGTCAGCTATGCAAATACTCCTCAGGGTCAAAAGACCATAGAAGCGATTCGTGCACTGAACGGTTGCAGCGTCGCAGCGGATGGAAAATCTCTTGCAACTGAAGCTGCTATGAACCAATTTGGCAAAGACGTCCTTTATAATGATGTGCAGCCTGCTCCGGTTGTCGTTGTACCGCCACCGGTAGTCGTCGCTCCTGCTCCTGCTCCTGTCGTTGCCAAAGAGGTGATCACCTTCAACCTCTTTTTCGGTTTTGACAAGTGGGCAATTACGGATGAAATGGTTCCTGTTCTGGAACAAGCCAAGTTGATTCTCGAAGAAGATTCCAGCGTCAAGTTCATTGTTTCGGGACACACTGATTCAACCGGTCCCGAAAGCTACAACCAGGGACTCTCCGAGCGGCGTGCCGCTTCGGTGAAAAACTGGCTGGTCAAAAATGGCATATCAGCTGAGCGACTGGAGACTATAGGGTACGGCGAGTCACGGACGAAGTACGACAATAGCACGAGAGAAGGCCGTAAACTTAACCGGCGAGTAGAGCTTCAGTCCAAGTAGTTCGCTTTGTTGGCGCCTGATTGAGAAATCGAGCGACGTCCGGCCAGGTGCTTCTGAGCGCCTGGCCGGAGTTTTTGTTGTTGAATTCCGTTATCTGAGCTTCTTCAGGGGGTGAAGTGCAGGTTTGATTTAGCTGAGTCACCTGACGTAGAATGTCACAAGTTGGCCTGGAATGGATTCTTGTTTGATGGCGAGATACAGAACACTGGCGTTTGTTTCTGCGATAGCTAGCAGCCTGTCGGACTATCCATGATCCGGCTGCAAATCCGGCTGTTT
>JBPPMD010000086.1:0-6898 GCA_051305875.1 Desulfuromonadales bacterium
CGTTCATGGTTTCTTTTGAGGCAGCAAATCCATGAAATACATTGCATCCTCGCCGCGCAGATTCTCCATCAGGCCAAGCAGGCCATCGGTCAGATAGCGGGCATCGAAGCCTTTTGTGCGCAGGTAGACCATGGCAATAGTGGCGCGGTCCTTGTGTGGGCAAGCGGTGACGATGATCTTGTCCCTGGGCAGTTCGTCAAGCCGTTTGGGCAGCTCATTCAGCGGAATTTTCATGCCAAATCCCATGCCCCAGGCTTGCTGCTCCTCCTTGAAGCGGATGTCGACCAGCACGGCCTTGCCGTCTTCGATCCAGTCGAGAGCCTGCTTGCTGGTCGTCTTCATTTCCTTGCGCGACTCATAGGTGTAGCCGAGCAGATAGTTTTCGACAGAAATAGATTCCGCGGCCAAAGCATTGGTGGCAAATAGAAACCACAAGCCCATAACGATCAGGTTCGGTAACGTCTTTTTGTGCATGATGCATCCTTTTTTTGGTAATAATTGGCTTCAAGTATCTGCAAGCAGCTGCCTGATCAGGACGCTAAAATCTTGTGCGTCGGAGAGGACACCGAAGATGTCCATTTTCGTGAAACTGGGACAGGTCCCCTGGCAGACGCAGAGAATGAAGCTTTTCTTGCCATTCATAATTGCCCTCCTCTGGTTATCCTGCTCTGCAAGCCTTTACAGCGGGGCAGTGAAGATCAACCACACGCCGCCGCCGATGACAAGAATACCGCAGATTTTCTTGAGGATGATGGCGCCCTTCGATTTTTCGTTCCAATCGAGATAGTGCTGGACCTTTTCGGTAAAGGTGCCGGCAAAAACAATCACTGCACAATGACCCAGTCCATAGGCCAGCAGCAGCAGCGCTGCGTAGAACACGCTGTTGGCTGCTTCAGCAAAGGCCACGCCAAGCACCGGTCCCATAAAGGCAAAGGTACAGGGACCGAGCGCAATGCCGAAAATCAGGCCAAGAGACAATGCCGCCCACAGCCCTTTGCGCCGCATGCCGATCCGGCCCGGCCCCGACCAGGGCATTGGCACCAGCCCCAGCAGATGCAGGCCGAAGAGGAGAAAGATTCCGGCGACCAGCCAGTTGCCCCAGGGGCCGAGGTCGCCCAGCATGCGCCCGGCCAGGGCGGTGAGCAGTCCGATCAGGGCAATGGAGCACAGGATGCCAATGGCAAACAGGTTGGAAATGACAAAGGCGCGCCGGGTGCTCATCTGCCCCTGTCCGTCTATAAAACCGACGATCAGCGGAATGCTGGCCAGATGGCAGGGAGAGAGCAGAATACTCAACACCCCCCAGCCGGCAGCAGCACTCAGGGCCAGCACGGGAGCCCCGCTAACGGCCTGGCTCAAAACCGTGAAGAGTTGTTCGATCATCAGTCCTTGTCCTTGAAGTTGAAACCGAGCTCTCGCCACTTGCCGAGAATATCCTCACGGCCATAAAAACCGGTGTGACGATAAAGCTCGCTGCCGTCGGCAGCGTAAAAAATCTGCGTCGGTATCATCTGCACACGGTATTTGGCCGCCTCTTCCCGATACTTCCAGACATCGACAAACACAACCTCAAGCTGGCCGATGTAATCCTTTCGCAACTGATCGAGGATCGGCGCCATTTTGATGCAGGGGATGCACTTGTCGGCACCGACGTCGACCAGTCTGGGCAGATTCTGATCGGTTATTGGTCCGCTCTCGGCAATAGTCACCGACTCCGCTTGATTGCAGGCGCTCAACGCCAGCAAGAGAACCAAACCGAAGGATATACAGCGCGACGTGATGCGCCGAATATTTGTCACGTTCATGCTTATTTTCCTCCTGCCGAACTCAACAACTTCATGACCTGATCCGGCTTGAGCAGCTTGCCCTGGGAGACCAGCCGGCCATCGATGGCCAGCCCCGGCGTCGTCATGCAGCCAAACGTTATGATCTCGTTGAGGCTGGTGACCTTTTCGACTTCGACCTCCTCGCCCAGTACGGCGGCGGCTTCCTTGACGTTGGCGACCAGCTCCGTGCATTTGGCACAGCCGGTACCGAGTATCTGGATCTTTTTCATCATTTGTTCTCCTTTTTGTGCTGTAGGGGCGTGATTCATCACGCCCTCGTGATTCATCACGCCCGGGAACACGTATGTATGGCCGAAAGGGCGCAATGAATTGCGCCCCTACGGGAACAGTCCTCCGTAAATCAGGCCGGAGAGCGTCGCCATGACGATCACCAGCACAACAAACACCACGGTCTTCTTGGTGCCCATCACCGAGCGGATCACCAGCATGTTCGGCAGACTCAAGGCCGGACCCGCCAGCAGCAGGGCCAGCGCCGGGCCCTTGCCCATGCCGGCACCGATCAGTCCCTGCAGAATCGGCACTTCGGTCAAGGTGGCGAAATACATGAAGGCACCGACCACTGAAGCAAACAGGTTGGCCCACAGGGAGTTGCCCCCAACCAGTCCGGCGATCCAGGTTGACGGGATCAAGCCCTCGCTGCCAGGACGCCCGAGCAGCGCCCCGGCGATGAGTACACCGATCAGCAGCAGCGGCAGAATCTTTTTGGCGAAATCCCAGCTGGTGGCGAACCATTCACGCAACTCCCCGTCATCATCCTTGCTGGTGGCAGTCAGGGTCGAGAGGCCAAGGGCTCCAACGACAAAGGGCAGCAGCGGATAATCCGGCACGGCCAGGGCCAGCACCACTGCCGGCGAAGCAACGATGAGCATGCGCCACTTGCCGACTTTGAACCAGGCGACCAGAATCACCGCCAGAGCCACGGCGAAGAAAGCGGTAATGTTCCATTTCGCTGTGTAAATAGCCGCCCACAGACCGGTATCGCCTGTTGGACTTCCCCAATTAGCGAAGACCAGGATGCCGACCATCGCAGCGAAGTACAATGCATTTTGCCAGAGAGGCCTGCTCACCTCCGGCTCGGGCATGCCGGCGGCCGCCACGATTTTCTCCGCCTCATCCTTGCGGAAGATGAAGTGCATGGCCAGGCCGATGACCACGGCAAAGACGATAGCACCTACGGCCCTGGCGATTCCCATTTCGGGGCCGAGCACGGCACCGGTCAGGACGATGGCCAGGATGTTGATGGCCGGACCGGAATAAAGAAAAGCACTGGCCGGACCGAGGCCCGCACCCATACGGTAGATACCGGCAAACAGCGGCAGGATGGTGCAGGAGCAGACCGCCAGGATCGTTCCCGATACGGAGGCGACGCCGTAGGCCACACCTTTATGAGCTTTGGGCCCCAGATACTTCATCACCGCTGCCTGGCTGACGAACACCCCGACCGCACCGGCGATGAAGAAGGCCGGGACCAGACAGAGCAGCACATGCTCCTGGGCGTACCAGCGAGAGAGATGCAGCGCCTCCCACAGGCTTTGCGGCAGAGACATCTGCTGTTGCAGCCACTCCAGTGGCAGATAGTAGATGGCGAGAAAGACAGTAACAATCGTCGCCAGCGGCTTCCATTCCTGTTTCCAGTTCATGGATGAATCCCGTATCAATTGGTTATTTGGCCTAATGGCCAATTTTGTTGATAAAAAAAGCTACTTGCCAACCACCGTCAGATAAGCCGCCTGATCCTTCGCACGGGATTCAAGCACAGACTCGACACAGCCGAAAAAATTGAGAATGCAGGGAACGCGCAAACGGTAGAAGACCTGGTTGCCGCGCTTGTCGTCAAGCACGATGCCGGCCTGTCTGAGTACGGTGAGATGTTTCGAGACCGTGGAAATATCGGCGCCGATCATGGCTGTCAGGTCGCAGACACACTGCTCGCCCTTCTCCAGTTCCTCGATGATAAACAGCCGCGTCGGGTGGGCCATGGCCTTGAGGACTCGCGCCCGGGCATCAAGATGAAGTTTGCGTTGTTGATCCATAGTAACCTCCTTGGCTATTTGGCATTATAGCCAAGCGAATAAATATGTCAATATTTTGTTGCAATGCCTCGGTAAATTTCTATAATTAGCGCTATGCATGATGCGCACAACGAAAAGGCTAAAGCCGCTGGTTTAACAGACATCACAGGCGTTCTCCTCGCTGGAGGAAAAAGTCTGCGCATGGGCCATGACAAGGCTCTCATCGAAGTTGCAGGACAAACCCTGGTTTCCCGGTCATTCGATCTGCTGCGCCGTTATTTTACAAAAGTCCTGATCGCCGGGGACCGTCCTGACCTGGCCCAGCCTGGCATCCCGGCCATTCCGGACATCGACCCGGGCAGCGCCCTGGGCGGGCTCTATACAGGGCTGCTCTCGGCAGACACAGACTGGATTTTTGTCGCTCCATGCGACATGCCCTACCCGGACCACCGCATACTTGAATTGTTGCTTGCGCATCGTAACGGATTCGATGCTGTCGTACCACGTACGCCGCATGGTTATGAACCGGTGTTCGCTCTCTATCACAAGAATTGCCTGCCGCAGATGAAAGACATGCTGCGTCATGGCCAGTTTCGCATCTATGATTTTTACCAACGCATCGCAATTCGCTTCCTTGACTGGCAGGAACTTCCGGACGACTGGGAACGCTCTTTATTGAATGTCAACACGCCGCACGAACTGGCCCGGCTCAGAGAGAAACAACCATGACTATTCCTGTCGTCTCGATTGTCGCCAAAAGTGGCACCGGCAAGACCACCCTGCTGGAGAAGCTGATCGCCGAGTTGAAACGGCGCGGCTACAAGGTGGGCGTCATCAAGCACGATGCGCACCGTTTCGACATCGATCATGAAGGCAAGGATTCCTGGAGACTGTCCCGGGCCGGGGCCGACACCATGCTGATCACCTCGCCGGACAAACTCGCCATGATTAAACAGTACCTGCCACAACAGGAACCGAGCCTGACTGAGAGTGTCGCGACATAGTGTCAGGATGTCGATATCGTACTGACAGAAGCTTTCAAGAAGAGTGCCCTGCCGAAGATTGAAGTTCATCGGCGTGCGCACAGCGAGAAGCTCCTCTGCCGCGATGAGGAGCTTGATTCAGCCCTGATCGCTGTTGCCTCAGATACTTGTCTTCAGGTCGATGTGCCGCTCTTTGACATCAATGATGCACAAGGCCTTTGCGACCTGATCGTGGAACGGTATCTGAGGTGACAGACTTTCGGGTCCGCAGCAAAACCTGGCTGGAGGTCAACGGCAAGCCTTTCCTTGGTGACGGCCGCTTGCGCCTGTTGATGGCTGTGCAGCGCAATGGCTCCATCAACGCCGCAGCCAAAGACCTCGGCATCTCGTATCGCAAGGCATGGGCACAGTTGCAGGCTTTGGAGGAGATCTCTCCCATGCCGCTTTTGGAGCGTCGCACCGGCGGTCGTGGTGGTGGAGAAACGCGACTGACGGCGCAGGCGGTCGAACTGATAGAGCGCTTCGAAATGTTGCGTCAACAGGTCAATCAGCAAGCGGACCGTCTCTATAAAGAATGTTTTTCTGAAGAAGGGTCAGATTTTGATGCGTAGCATTTTCTTTCTCAGCCTCATGCTGTTCATCGTTGCGCCGTCATCGGCCAGTACAACCCAACCGGTTCTGGTTTTTGCCGGTTCCGCATCACAGCCGCCACTCGAAGAAGCCGCCAGGAAATTTGAAGAAGCATCCGGCATAGCGATCATTCTTCATTTGGGTGGCTCCGGGACCATGCTCAGCCAGATACAACTGACCGGCCAGGGCGACCTCTACATCCCGGGTTCGCCTGATTACATGGAGAAGGCAAAGTCATTCGGCCTCGTGGACGATGATGAGACAATCATCGCCTACCTGATCCCGGCGCTCATCGTTGCCAAAGGCAATCCACATCAGGTTACAGGGTTGCAGGACCTGGTCAGGCCGGGGTTACGGGTCGGGCTTGCGGATCCGGACGGGGTCTGCGTCGGCCTCTACGCACTCGAGATCCTTGAATCCAACGACATAACGGACCAGGTCCGCCCCAACCTGCGCGGCATGGTTGAAAGTTGTGCCAAGGCCGCGGCTATGATTCCCCTCAACCTGGTGGATGTGGTACTCGGCTGGCGTGAATTCGCCTCATGGAATCCTGCAGCGATGGAGGCTGTCCTGCTCAACCCGGAAGAACTTCCCCGCCTGGCGTATATCCCGTCTGCCGTACTGAAACATGCGAAAAACCCGCGAGGAGCGGAAGCGTTCATTGCCTACCTGAGTTCCAGTGAAGGACAGGCGATCTTCCAGAAGTGGGGTTACTTGACTGATGAACGTGCGGCCCGCAAGTTTGCACCCCAAGCAGCTATTGGCGGCTTCTATCAACTTCCGGAGGTACGCTGGTGAAGCAAGGGGATGCTGCTTTCAGATTTGCCATGCTCCTGCCTTTGACTGCACTTACCGGCTATTTTCTGCTGCTGGTCGGCAGCCAGTCGGCTTTTTTCAGTTTCTCCGGTTTTATCGAGCAGTTATCCCGAGCCGACATCCGTTCGGCAATCGCTCTAAGCCTGATTGCCGCGACCGTCAGCAGTGCTGTCGCTGTTAGCATAGCGATTCCGTCAGCATATGCGCTGGCCCGCATTGATTTCCCCGGCAAGCGTCTGATCGACACCTTTATCGACCTGCCGATGGTGCTCACCCCGATTGCCCTTGGCACCTTGATCCTCATGTCCTGGAATACCGCGATCGGCAGAACGCTTGCCGGTTTCGGCCTGACGATTCCCTTTACCCTGGCCGGCGTCATCCTCGCCCAGTTTACAGTCGTAGTCGCCATCAGCGTGCGCTTGCTAAAAGCGACTTTTGAGCAGGTCAATCCACGCCAGGAACAGGTTGCGCGGCTACTCGGCTGCTCGGCTTTCGGTAGCTTTATCCACGTGACCCTGCCGTTAGCCGGGCGCGGTATCCTTGCGGCGATCATCCTGACCTGGGCTCGCGCCGTCGGCGAGTTCGGCGCCACGGTCATGGTGGCCGGCAC
>JBPPMD010000089.1:0-2050 GCA_051305875.1 Desulfuromonadales bacterium
ATGGCTACCTTCGGGTATATGACATGTCGTTTTTTGCTGTAATGGATGATGACAATAAAGGGTCTGCCAGAATTGCAGGAGAATTGGCGCCACTGCAGACCGGCGGCGGCTTTGTCTTGCTGGGTAAGAGTCAAGGGTCGCTACCGAGAGGTGTTACCAATGCCCTGAGCCTGCCTGAGAAGACAACTGTCATTGATAAGCTTTTTTGGCAGGGGTTCCTGGTCATCCTGGATGATGACGGCCTGGTCCATTTTTTTCATAATGGCGAAGAAGCATCACTTGAATCCAAAGAAAGCCTGCAGCTTGCGTCTGGACAACGTTGGTTGACTGCATCCAATGACCGTCTTTATGCGGGTGGTGAATCAAGTATCAGTATCATTGCCAAAACTGATGACGATCATTTTGTGTTATCGGGTCAAATTGAATTCTCTGGTGAAGAATCCTGGGATGGCCTCATCGTGCAACAGGTATTGTCTGTTGCTGCAGGCAAAGAAGGGGTTGTGAGTTTCTCTCTTGAACACCCGGATCACCCCACGGCAAGTCCGGGCTGGAGAATTCCCAAACACCTGGAATCCCAGGCTGACGTGCGACAACTGGTTTCCCCCGGAGGGGACAGGTTGCTGGCTGCCGCGGGTCCAGCAGGCCTTATCTGCGGGAGGATCGCAGGTAGTGGCCAGTTCCAGCTTGACGGCTTGCTTGATTTGTCGGCGCCGCTCTTCGCTATGGCCTTAATCGGAGATTTTTGTCTGGTATCAACGGGAACCGAGGTTTGCGTCATCGATATAAAAACCCGCGAGTCGCTACAGAATCTCGGTAAAATTGCCTTCTCGGGAGTAGAAAAATTTGCCGTTGCAGCCCCTGACTTCTGGGCTGGTTATGTACCGGGAGCAGGCTGGTCTGTACTTCCTGCACCGCGCCTGGTGTCTCCTGGTGAAACTGAGCTTCCAGAAACAACGCTGACAGAACCGCATCGTGATCAATATCGACTTAACCTTTTCAATGACCATGAAGTCATCACTGTCCCGGGGATTGTGACTATTCCTTCTTTGCCCGGCAGTCGGACTGCAGGAGCAATACATGGCATTCAGTAACAGGAAGGTCTCATTGAAACACCTGCTGGTTCTATGTTATATCCTCGCGGTCGTGCTGCTGATCGCCTTGCTTGGCCATGAAGTCCAGCGTGACCGACCATCTTTTTCCCTGTCGCACGTTAACACTGAAAATGCACAAAAATCCAACCAATCTAATGTCCTGGCTATCTATGGAGATGACTTTCATTCCGGCATCAGAGGTGTATTCGCGAAGTCACTGCTCAACACAGAAGCCTTGCTCTGGCACCAGTTGGTTGGTGTTTCAACCACGGGCATCGATGTCAAAGACGACCTTGCCCTGGTTTCATATTCAGGAAAAAATATAATCAGTATTGGTCTTGATAAAGACAAAAGTCCGGAGATTCTCGACTCTCTTGAACTGCCTGAATCTATCATGCAGTTCAAGATCGTCGGTGATCAGGCTCTGGTAGGGTTGAAGCGTCAGGCAGGCCTTTCTCTGATCGACTTGAAAGACCCGGGCGACTTAAAGCTTGTCAGGCATTATCCTCTGCCAGGCTTGGTATCCAGTATGGTCGTCGATCAAAGCACAATTTATTATACGAATTTCTATCAGGGGGTTGGACGGATCGTTCTTTCCGCAAAGAATCCTGTTCCTGAACTACTGGCTTCCCTGGATTCCCCCTGGCGAATTGGTCTGCAGGGCCATAAACTGGTTGTCGGTACAGTAAAAGGGGGTGTGCATCTTTTTGACATCACTCAAGAGGGGGCACTGGTTGAAGCAGGGAGCCTCGATTATCAGGATGTGCGTGGGGTCGCTTTCACCGACGAGGTCCTGGCTGTTGCTCTTGCCGATGGCACATTACACCTTCTTGATTTGTCGTCCTGGCCGGCGTTGAACGCTACGGCACAACTAACGCTTCCGGGCAGCCCGATACTCTGTGAACGCATCTCTGGCCAGGCAGGCCTCGCTGTCGGTCTGGTTGCCGGGGGAGTGGTCC
>JBPPMD010000093.1:0-7365 GCA_051305875.1 Desulfuromonadales bacterium
CCCCGCACCCAGGCCCGATACTGTTTATAAAAGAGCAGCAGCTTCTTGAGGCTATCGGACTTAACGTGTCCCTGGTCTTGTGTCATCAGCCCGTCCGCCAGGTCCCGACGTCCACGAAATTCAAGATCCATGATCAGAAAGGCCAGATCGGCAAGAATGTCGGTAACCCTGTACTGGCGATTGAATTCGATGCAGTCGTAAATGCAGATCGGATCAGTCATGCAGATGTTCGCTGCATGAAGATAGCCATGACCATCCCTTACAAAGCCATCGGCTTCGCTTTCAAGCATAATCCCTTCAAGCTCAGCCCGTTCGTCCTGTGTAATGCTTTGCATCAGCTGATGCGCCTCACTTGTCAGCGAGGAGCCGATTGCCGATGACGTCTGCTTGAGATTCTCCTCGCAGTTCCTTCTGACTGTTACGGCGTTTCGAACAGCTTCATTGCGACAGATTTCGGCCTGCTCCGTGACTTTATGCACGGCCTTGCCGAGTTGTGGCATAGCTTCCGGGAGTTCCGGTGAGTCCGCCTCGATCAAACGATCCAGCATGCGGTTCTCCGGCAAGCGCCGCATCTGAACCGCATAGTCAAGCAATCTGCCGCGACTGCCGCAATAGACGCGTCCATTTATTTGTCGTAATTCGACAACGCCCAGGTAGGTGCCGGTTGTAAAGCGCCTGTTCAAGCGGACCTCTTCATTGCAGAAATAACGCCGCTTCTCCAGAGAGCTGAAATCTAGGAATCCCAGATTGACTGGTTTTTTAAACTTATATGCATGGAGATCAGTCAGGTAAATACGCGAAATATGGGTTTCCTTGAAGTCGACGGATCGAGTCGTTTCCGGATAAGATAAAGGGTCGAGCAATTGTTGATGAAGTTGGTCCATATCAAGTTACACGATCGTCATAAACGAGTTTTTATGCCTCCGATCACAGTGTTCTCAAGCAAGCAGCTGTCGCTAGCTCCTGCCTGGTTGTCATATTCAAATTTTCCTAAAGATTATCAGAAGATATATGCATGTAAAGCTTGTGCGCAGTGGGCAGCTTGATTGACCATTCGAGCACACTGTGCTATTTTTATACATTGTCATTCACCCCCAAAACGGATCTTTTATGCCTTCGTTTCGCTGCCAATCCCTTGTTCTGCTGACCTTCTTTTTATGCGGCTGTGTTGCTGCCGATGTCCTTGGCGATATCCAGGGGGTCGCAGCGGATGAGACGCCCTATGTCTCTCGGCTGAACGAACCTCAATCGAACGCATACTTTCATTATGCACGCGCACGCATGCTGATGGCCGAGAATGATCGTGAAGGTGCACTCGAAGCCTATCAGAGAGCTATCGACTATGACCCTGGCAGTGAAGACCTGCGCTTTGAGCTTGCTGAGTTCTATCTCGCCATTGAGCAGCCTGAAAAAGCTGTTCGCACTGTTGAAGATGTTCTGCTGCGTCATCCTGAGTCCATCAAGGCCAACCTGATTCTGGCCAACGCCTATTTAAACAATCGTCAACCGGAAAAAGCCGTACCGCATTTCCGCCACGTCCTGGAACTCGATCCGGAGAACGAAGCGGTTCGTCTGCACCTGGCAATTGCTCTGGTGCGCGCCGGGGATATTGACCTTGCTTCAGAAGAATTGAAAGAACTGCTGAAACGCTCTCCGGATTCCGTGCCGGGACGGCTGGCGATGGCTCGTCTCTATCGGGAAACCGGTTTGAATCTTCTGGCAGTTGAGCAATATCGTAATCTGATTAGCCGTTACCCGGGTATGGACCAGGCTTATCTGGAGCTTGGCATCCTTTATGAGGAGCTCGAAGAATGGCAGAATGCACTGGATGTTTTTACGGAAGTTCTTGAGCAACGTCCGTTTGATTTTGCTTTGCGTCATCATCTTGCCCGTGTTTATGTCGGTATGAAGAGATATGATGATGCCCTTGAACAACTGAATATCATTGTCGAGCTTAAACCCGAAGATTTCGATGCCCGTCGCAAGATTGGTCTGATTTTTCTTGAGCAGCATCGTTGGTCCGACGCTATTACTGTTTTCAGGGACATTCTCGATCTGAAGCCGGATCTCGATCCAGCCCGCTATTACCTCGGCACAGCTTATGAGAGTCAATCTGAGTGGGAGCTGGCGCTTGAAGCTTTTCAAGGTATTGACCGGAACTCGGCTCTTTATGACGATGCCGTATCCCATATCGGTTATATCTACCTGGAAACCGGACGTATCAGCGAAGCGATCGAGCTGCTCGAATCGAGATTGGCTGAAGGGCAACCACGGCCGCAGGTATTCAACTCCCTGGCATCACTCTACATGGTTAACGCTCAGAATGATAAAGCTCTCATGACTGTCGAGCGAGGTGTCAAGCTTTACCAGGACAACATCGATCTGCTCTATCAGAGAGCACTGATTCTGGAGCGCGTCGGACAGCACGATGAGGCTATCCAGGCAGCGAAGGACCTGCTTGTTATTGACGATGAACACGCTGAAGCATTGAACTTCCTCGCGTACGCGCTGGCTGTTGAAAACCGCGATCTCTATAAAGCTCTTGACTATGCCGAACGTGCCCTCAAATTAAAGACCGCGCCACATATCCTGGATACACTGGGTTGGGTTTATTACCGGCTTGGTCGTCTGGATGAGGCTCTCGAGACCATAAAAGAGGCCAGCCGCCAACTTCCCGAAGATGCTGTCGTATTTGAACACCTCGGCGATATTCACCTTGCGATGAATAACCTGAAGCAGGCCCGTGCCGCCTTTGAAAAGGCACTCCAGCTGCAACCGGACAATGTCGAACTTCGCGGCAAGCTTGATACGCTTGCAGATAATCTGTAGGGTCCAGCCTGTGTCCCGTCATTCCGCTCTCTTTGCACTGCTGCTGAGTATCCTCCTGATCGTGTCTTGTGCCCCGGTTCGTCCAATCCTCGTTGGTGAACAGGTGAGCCAGAGCTTTGCCAGGGAGCTCATGCGGGACTGGTCTGATCGTTCTGGCCGAGTTTCATCAGTACAAGGACTGGCCAAGGTTAAGGTCCATACTCCCGAAAATTCGTTGAATGGCACCCAGGTCATACTGGCTGAAAAACCTGATCGACTACGTGCCGAGACCTTGAGCCCTTTTGGCTCGCCCTTGTTGTTGCTGGCCGCCGACGGTGACACCCTCGGGGTTTTGCTCCCTTCACAAAATCTTTACTACACCGGAGCTGCGACACCGGAAAACCTTGGTCGCTTTGTTCGCATTCCCCTGCGCCTGGCTGATTTGATCAGTGTTCTGCTTTACCAGCCGCCGATGATAAATACCAGGAGTGAAGAGGCTTTTGAGCTCCGGGACGGCGGGTGGCTGCTGGTGCGTCACGGGTCGCCGCATCGTCAGGAATTGATCTTTAACCCCTTGCGTCAACTTGTTGAAGTGAGTTACTTCAATCGTGATAAGCTGTTTCTGAAGATTCGTTACGCTAACTTCGCAGAAGAAGGCGGCCGTTTCCCGCATTTTTTTGATATTGAGATTCCTGAGCAGAAAACCTGGGCCAGTCTTGAATTTTCTGACCCGGTAATAAACGGTGAACTGCGGCCCGGAATTTTTCAGTTACCTCCGCCGGCTGGTGTGACGATTATTTCATTAGACGAAGTCTAAGTGTGAGGGAGCTGTGGGTGTCCCCAGGAGTCTGTCAGACTATACGGGCCATGGCGAAATGGGGGTGTAATTGCCCTTGCTTCACAAAGGAGTTACTTGTGAGATTTATCTTGTTTTTTCTGTTGTCTCTGCTGGCCGGCTGCGAACAGCAGCAGGCGATCATCCCGGCTGAGGGTGATGCGGCGAAGCCGGTTCACGGTGATACTTTTATCGAGGCGTCGATCGGCGAACCGAACAATCTGCTGCCGGTGTTATCCTCAGACTCGGCCTCAAGTGATATCAATCGCCTGGTTTACAATGGTTTGATACGTTATGACAAAAATCTGCAGCTCGAGGGGGAATTGGCCGAATCCTGGGAAATTTCAGAGGATAATCTGACCTTTACCTTTCATCTGCGCAGAGATGTCACCTGGCATGATGGCGCCCCGTTTACCAGTGACGATGTTCTCTTCACCTATGAATTGTACATCAATCCCGAGGTACCGACCTCATACGCTGAGGATTTCCTGCAGGTAGCCAAAGCTGAAGCCGTTGATCCCTATACCTTCCGCGTCACTTACGAAAAACCTTATGCTCCGGCTCTGGAAAGCTGGGGTACATCGATTCATCCCAAACATCTGCTCGAAGATCAGGATATCACTAAAAGCCCTCTTTCGCGCCGTCCTGTTGGTACTGGCCCGTATAAATTTTTTAAATGGGACGCTGGTGAAAAGCTGGAGCTGTTAGCTAACCCGGATTACTTTGAAGGACAACCCTATATCCACCGTGTCGTCTACCGGGTTATTCCTGACAGTTCAACGCAATTTCTCGAGTTGCAATCGGGTGGCCTCGATTTCATGGGATTGACCCCGATACAGTACCAGACCCAGACAGACACGCCAGCCTTTACCCGCAACTTCAACAAGTATCGCTATTTGTCATTCAGTTACACCTACCTCGGTTTCAACCTGACGAAGCCGCTCTTTCAGGACAAGCGCGTCCGACAGGCCATATCCCACGCTATCAACAAGCAGGAACTCATTGATGGCGTTCTGCTCGGGCTTGGACAGGCCGCGACCGGTCCCTATAAGCCGGATACCTGGGTCTACAATGCCAATGTTAAACGCTATCCATACAATCCGGAGTTGTCCCGGTCGCTGCTTGCCGAGGCAGGTTGGAATGATAGCGATGGCGATGGTATTCTGGATAAGGATGGCCAGAAGCTGGCTTTTACGATTGTTACCAACCAGGGCAACGACCTGCGTTCAAAGACAGCCGAGATTATCCAGAGGCGTCTCAAGGAAGTTGGTATAGTTATAGAAATCCGTGTTGTCGAATGGGCGACTTTCCTGAAAGAATTCATCTTTACGGGAAGCTTTGATGCGACAATCCTCGGCTGGAGCGGCGGCCCGGAGCCGGATCAGTTTAATATCTGGCACTCGAGTAAAACAGCGCCGCGTGAGCTGAATTTCGTTAAGTTCAGCAACCCGGAAATTGATGAGCTGCTGGAAAAAGGCCGGCGTACCTTTGCCCAGGCCGAACGCAAGCAGATCTATGATCGTTTTCAGGAAATTCTTGCCGAGGAACAACCCTATACGTTTCTTTATGTCGCTGAAGCCTTGCCGGCAGTGGCCAAACGTTTCCGGGGTATTGAACCGTCACCGGCCGGGATCACCCATAACTTTATTAAGTGGTGGGTGCCGAAGAGCGAGCAGAAATATACCCGCTGAAACGCGTGCAGAGTGATTTTCCTCTGAACCAGGAAGTTACATAAGAATCTATGCTTGTTTATCTCGCAAAAAGACTGGTCATGATGATTCCCCTGTTGATCGGCATCACGTTGATCAGCTTTATCGTCATTCACCTGGCTCCCGGCGAGCCGACCGATATGCAGACCGACCTCAATCCTAAATCAAGCATTGATATGCGTGACAGGTTGCGCGAGCGTTACAATCTTGACAAACCGTTGTATGTCCAGTACGGCCTCTGGATGAAGCAGATTGTAACACTCGATTTCGGCGACTCTTTTGCCCAGGACAACCGACCGGTTCTGGAAAAAATCGGCGAACGCATGCCGATAACGATCCTTATCAATGTTTTGTCCATTGTTGTGATCCTGGCTGTTGCCGTGCCGATCGGTATCCTTTCAGCAGTACGCCGGAACAGCTTGTTCGATCGCGGCACTACGATTTTCGTGTTTCTCGGCTTCGCCATGCCGTCCTTCTGGCTGGCGCTGCTGTTGATGGATTATTTTGGTGTGCGCCTTGGGGTCTTCCCGGTTGCCGGGTTGAAATCCATAGGTTATGATTACCTGAGTCCGGTAAGACAGTTCTGGGATATTGTTCACCACCTGATTATGCCGGTCTTTGTTTCGGCGTTCGGCGGGCTGGCCGGCTTCTCGCGCTACATGCGTTCCAACATGCTCGAAGTGATCCGTCAGGATTATATCCTCACCGCCCGTGCCAAAGGACTGTCAGAAAGAGTCGTTATCTACAAGCATGCCCTGCGTAATGCTCTGTTGCCGGTTATCACTATTCTTGGGCTTTCTGTTCCCGGTTTGATCGGTGGCAGTGTCATCTTTGAGACAATATTCGCCATACCGGGCATGGGCAAGCTTTTCTATGACGGGGTTCTGATGCGGGATTATCCGCTGATTATGGGAATCCTGGTGATCGGCGCAGTCCTGACCCTGATCGGCAATCTGTTGGCTGATATCAGTTACGCCATGGCGGACCCGCGCATTCGCAAGGGGTAGTCTTCTGGAACGTGTGATTTATCGTGAGTCAGCAGCGTCAGGAGCCTTCAATCGCTTGTGCCCTGCCTTTCTCCACATCAACGCCAATCAACAGGACTATTCCCGCGACAAAAAAGATTGCCAGGGCCAGAATGGCGAAACGGTTGGATCCGGTCAAATCGATCAGAATCGCAAAAGTGAGCGGCCCGAATATTGATGCGAACTTTGAGCTGATGGCATAAAAACCGAAAAATTCGGCACTCCTTTGTTTGGGTACCAAACTGGAGAAAAGCGACCTGCTGAGGGCCTGACTGCCACCGAGGACGATAGCGACTGCGAAGCCGAGAATCCAGAACTCCACGGCAGTACGCATTACCGATGCGTACATTGCTATCATGGTAAAGAGTATCAGGCTGGTCATGACCGCGCGCTTGGTGTTGAAGCGCCCGGCAAGGCGGGAGAAGAGCAGGGCCCCTGGCATGGCGACGAACTGGATCATCAAAAAGCAGCCCAGGATGGTGCCGGTTCCCAGACCGAGTTCCTCGCGCGCGAAGATTGCTGAGACGGCGATGATCGTCTGGATACCATCATTGTAAAGCAGAAAGGCGATCAGGAATCGGCTGAGGTCGCGATAACGCCGCAAGTCAGCAAAGGTCTTAAGGTAATCACGCGGGGTCCGCAGGCTAAAGGTTGACCCTGGCGTAACCGGGACAGCCTTGAGCCAAACAAATGCCGGCAGGGCAAAGCCGAACCACCAGGCTCCGGTCAGCAGAAAACCGAGACGGCTTGCCGTCTCCTTGTCAGGCAGTCCAAAAAAAGTGTGTTGCTGGATCATCAAAAAAACGATCAACAACATCAAGCCGCCGCCAATATAGCCGAGGGCAAAGCCGTGGGCCGAAAGCCGATCGGCTTCATGACCGGATGCCAGGTCCGGGAGATAGGCGTTGTAGAAGATATTGCCTGCGGCGAAGCCAACATTGCCGAGAATAAACAGGACTGCAGCCAGTAAATATTGACCAGATCCAGC
>JBPPMD010000122.1:0-3781 GCA_051305875.1 Desulfuromonadales bacterium
GGTGGCTGCGGCTCTCAAGGCAGAGAAATTGATCTTGCTCACCGACATTGAAGGGGTCAAAAACAAATCAGGAGAGCTGATTTCGACCATAGACATCGCTGATGTGCAGGCCCTGATCGACGACGATACGATCAGTGGTGGCATGATTCCGAAAGTCACCTGTTGCCTGGATGCGATCAACGCCGGTGTGCAGAAAGCTCATATCATCGACGGCCGGATTGAACACGCCTGTCTGCTCGAGATCTTCACCGACATGGGGATCGGCACAGCGGTCGCGAAGTTCAGGTAAGCTGAGGTCCGGCTACCAGATACTCACTTTCAGCTTTTACGGATAACCGGTATGAGTACTTCGAGCGAGTGGATTAATAAAGCAGACAAGCATGTCATGAAGACCTACGGCCGCTACCCGATCGTCGCCCGGCGCGGCGAGGGTTGTCGACTGTGGGATGTCGATGGGAGAGTCTATCTGGACTTCCTCGCCGGGGTAGCGGTCAACAATCTCGGCCATTGTCACCCCAAGGTCGTGGCGGCACTGCGTGAACAGGCCGGACGTCTGCTGCATTGCTCCAATTTCTATCATATTCCCCAGCAGATCGAATTGGCGGAGTGGCTCTGTGAACACTCATTTGCCGACCGCGTCTTCTTCTGCAATTCCGGCGCTGAAGCTAATGAAGCAGCGATGAAGCTGGCACGCAAACACAGCAGGGAGACATACGATGAAGACCGCTTTGAGGTGATCACGGCACTGGCCTCTTTCCATGGCCGCACCATCGCCACCATCAGCGCAACCGGCCAGGAGAAGGTCAAGGCCGGCTTTTCACCGATGCTCAACGGTTTCAAACACGTGCCCTTCGGCGATCTGCAGGCGATGCGCCAGATGGTCACGCCGAATGTCTGTGCTATCATGCTGGAACCGATACAGGGTGAAGGTGGCGTCAACGTGCCTTTACCCGGCTATCTCAAAGCCGTCCGGGACCTTTGCGACGAATTCGACCTGTTGCTGATCTACGACGAGGTTCAGGTCGGCTGCGGCAGAACCGGCACCCTGTGGGCCTATGAGCACGAAGAGGTTCCCCCGGACATCATGACTCTGGCCAAGGCCCTGGCCGGCGGTCCGCCGATCGGCGCCATGCTGACGACAACATCTCTGGCCGAAAAGCTCGGCCCGGGGACGCACGGGTCAACTTTCGGCGGCAACCCGCTGGTCTGCGCTGCGGCTCTGGCCGCGATGCAGACGATAACCGACGATGGTATCCTGGACAACTGTCGAGCCATGGGCGAATATTTGACGGGGGAGCTTGAGCGATTGCAGGGTAAATATGCCTTCATCAAAGAAGTTCGTGGACGCGGTCTGATCATCGGCATGGAGATGACGATCGAGGGCGGACCTTTGGTCAATGCCGCCATGGAACGTGGGCTGCTGATCAACTGCACCGTTGGCAAGGTCTTGCGCTTTGTTCCGCCGCTGATCGTCAGCCGGGCAGAGATTGATGAAGCGGTGGCGATTCTCGATGAAGTCCTGGCAACCGTTAACATCACCGTTCAGGCCAGTTGAAACCGAATTTTTTAAGGAGTCATTATTGTGAATAAAGATTTTCTCTGCCTCAGCGACTGGAGCCTCGACGCTCTGGAAAAGATCTTTGCATTGGCCAAAGACCTGAAATCCAGGCAGAAAGCCGGTTTGAAACATCACCTGTTGTCAGGCAAAACCCTCGGCATGCTCTTTGAGAAAAGCTCGACACGAACCCGCGTCTCCTTTGAAGTTGGCATGTTCCAGCTGGGCGGACACGCGCTTTTCCTGGCGGGCGGCAGCACCCAGATGGGACGCGGAGAACCGATCAAGGATACCGCCCGATGCATGGCTCGCTATGTCGACGGCGTCATGATCCGCACCTATTCGCAACAGGCTGTTGAAGAGTTTGCTCAATACAGCTCCGTGCCGGTAATCAACGGCCTGACCGACCTTTATCATCCCTGTCAGGTGATGACCGACCTCTTCACTGTTAGTGAGCACAAGAAGAATTATCGTGAGCTCTGCTACTGCTGGATCGGCGACGGCAACAATATGGCCAACAGCTGGATCAACGCTGCTGCGGTGTTCGGTTTCGAACTGCGCGTGGCCACTCCGGAAGGCTATGCACCGGATGCCGGGATCTGCAAACGGGCAGCAGATGCCGGTGCCCGTATTTTCTATACTGATGACCCCCGCGAAGCTGTGCGCAACGCAGACGTTTTGAACACTGATGTCTGGGCAAGCATGGGTCAGGAAGCTGAGCAGCAGGAACGTGCAAAAGCGTTTGCCGATTTCCAGATCAACATGGAGCTGGTTGCGCTGGCTGATCCTGATTGCGTGGTCATGCACTGCCTCCCGGCTCATCGTGATGAAGAAATCACCGACGAGGTTATAGAGAGTCGCCATGCGATTATTTACGATGAAGCCGAGAATCGTCTGCACGTGCAGAAGGCCATCCTGGCGACATTGATGGGATAACACCTGCAAGCGTAAGATGCTGAGTGCGAGGCGGGAAAAGCCTCTTTACCATAAACCTGAATCCGTGAATTAAATTTGACTCTGCCGATTACAAGCCATTTTGCAGACCCCAGCAGGTGAGGCGTAAGGGATGAGGCGTAAACCTTCAGGTGAAACCGGGCCTTTGGTTTCTCTCCTCACTCTTCACCCTTCACTCCTCACGGATTCAGGATAAAGACTCGAGAACAAATGAAGATCATCTGTCCAAAATGTAATTTTTCCAGGACGGTCGATCCGGCAAGTGTTCCGGATCGACCGGTCAAGGTAAACTGCCCCCGATGCGGCAATGGGTTTATCTTTGACAAGTCGCTGCGCTCCAGGCACGAGGCGGACCCCGGACAAGTGAGTGAGCCGTCAGAGCAGATCACCTGTCCGGTTTGCAGTCTCCTGCAGGATAAAAGCGACACCTGCAAAGGTTGTGGGGTCGTGTACGCCATGCTCCTGGGCCAATGGCAGAAAAACGGACAGTCGCCTCAAAACTCTGACATACTGAACAGCAGCCTCGCCGAGTTGCGCCGCAAAGCAGAAAGACCGGCGCCGCAGGATCAACCGAAAGCGGGCTTCTGGCTCCGTGTTATAGCCTGCATGCTCGACTTTTTCCTGCTGGGAATGGTGCAAGGCTTACTCAGCCTGCTGATCAACCTGGTGATTGGCATGCTCGGGATTGCCACCGAAGATGACCCGGCCGTCGGTCTGGTCCTCATGCTGTTCGGCGTGTCGCTCATCATTGGCTACGTTGTATTCTTTACCGGTTACTGCGGCCAGACCCCGGGCAAAATGGCCCTGCGCATCAAGGTCATTCGCATCGATGGCAGCCCGGTCAGCTACAGCCGCGCTTTCTTGCGCGAGGTGCCGGGCAAATTCATCTCCATCATCCTGCTCGGCATCGGCTATCTCATGGTCGCCTTCGATAGCCAGAAGCAAGGGTTGCACGATAAAATTGCTGACTCATATGTCATCAAACTCTGAGGCAAGCAGCCTGTCGGACTATACGGGCCGAAGCGCAAATTTGGATGTTTGAGAGCAGATTTTAGCTCATTTGCAGGTTCATAGCCGTAGCTATGGACCAAAAAGGAGCTGGAATATGGGCCAAACAGCCGGATTTGCAGCCGGCTCATGGATAGTCCGACAGGCTGCTAGACCCTTCCATGCCCCTGAGCTATCGCGCTTTCGGGTACGAGCCAAGCACCTTGAGAAACTGGCAGAGCGTACGCAGCTCTTCTATAGCATCCGTGATCTTCTGCTCCTGAA
>JBPPMD010000142.1:0-3853 GCA_051305875.1 Desulfuromonadales bacterium
TTACTGCACGGTTTTCTCGGCCACTGAGGTTTTAGAAAACATCCGTCACGGCAAACCGGTTGCCGACATCATCAAGGGGATCTTCTACTCGATGATCCAGCGGGTGCTGGAGATGGATTCTTTGACCGAAACAGTGGTCCTGAGTGGCGGTGTGGTTGCCCACAACCCTTACCTGGTGGAGATGGCCGCGGAACTGATTGGCCGTCCGGTGCTGCTGCCGGAGTTTCCCCAGTTCACCGGCGCCCATGGCGCAGCCCTCTACGCACTGGAAGCGGCAAACGCCGTCCTGGTAAGCGAAAAGGACATTTAAGACAAGATGTTCGAGGAGTCAACATGGCACAAGCGAAACAACCGCAAAGAAAGAAGATCGAATCAACCGGACAGATGATGAAAATCATGTCCGACTACTTCTATGATTTGGATGACGCGGCTAAATCGGCAACCCGCAAGGTCGCCTGGTGCACCAGCGTCGGACCGGCCGAGCTGCTCAGGGCGATGGGTTTTGCCGTACACTTTCCGGAGAATCACGCAGCCATGCTCGGCGCGACACGCATGGCCACCGAATTGATCCCCGAGGCCAACACCATCGGATACTCCCCTGATATCTGCTCTTACCTGACCGCAGATATCGGCGCGTACCTGAAAAAAGTCTCGCCCCTGTCCAGGGCCTATCCGGGGATCGACGCTCCACCCCGTCCCGACGTGCTGGTGTACAACACCAACCAGTGTCGTGACGTCCAGGACTGGTTCTCCTGGTACGCAAGGGAACTGAATGTCCCCTGCATCGGCATCACTTCGCCAAAGAATTTTACCGACGTTACCGATATCCTGATCGACGACGTCACCCGGCAGATCGAAGCGCTGATCCCCGCCCTGGAAGAAATTTCCGGACAGAAACTGGATCTGCAGCGACTGCGTGAAACGGTTGCTCTCTCCCGCGAATGCACCGAACTCTGGCGTCAGGTACTGGAGACCGCGACGGCTGATCCGGCACCTCTCACCTTCTTCGACGGCACCATTCATATGGGACCGGCGGTGGTGCTGCGCGGCACCCGGCAGGCGGTCGATTATTACCAGCAACTGCTCGAGGAACTCAAGCAGCGGATGGCCGACAAGGTGGGTGCGGTTGATGATGAAAAATATCGTATCTACTGGGAAGGAATGCCGGTATGGGGTCGCCTGCGCCAACATTCCGAGTTGTTCGCCGATCTGCAGGCCAGCGTCCTGGTTTCCACCTACTGCAGCAGCTGGATCTTCCCTGACTTCGATGCCGAGGATCCGATCCGCAGCATGGCCAAAGCTTATCTCGGATTATTTATCGTCCGCTCGGACACCTACAAAGAACAGTACATCAAAGCCATGCTGGAGAAATTCCACATCGACGGTATCATCTATCACGACGCCAAAACCTGCCCCTGCAATTCCAACAGTCGCTACGGCATGCCACAGCGACTGGAGCAGGAGACCGGTATCCCGAGTCTGGTGATCTCCGGAGACCTCAACGATTTGCGTTGTGTCTCCGATGAACAGACCCGGACCAACGTCGAAGCTTTTATCGAGCAACTTGAGGAGAGAAAATAAGATGCTGGACGCCCTGTTCAAGCCAAAAGCGGTTGCCCTGATCGGTGCCTCGACCAAAGAGCTCTCCATCGGCAATGTCATCATCAGAAACCTGCAGACCTACGGCTACAAGGGGGAGATCTATCCCGTCAACGCAAAGGCCGACGAGGTCTGCGGACTCAAATCCTATCCGACCATTGCGGACATCCCCGGCCCAGTCGATCTGGCGCACATCATTATCCCCGGCCAGTTTGTTCCCCAGGCAATTGAGGAGTGCGGCCAAAAAGGGGTCAAGGCAGTCATTATCAACTCTGCCGGTTTCAGTGAAATGGGTGATGAGGGTATCAGGCTGCAGGAAGAGTTCCTGGCCAATGCCCGCAAATACGGCATTCGGGTGTTCGGACCCAACTGCCAGGGAATCATCAACTCCGACCCGGAATTGAACGCTTACTGCAACTTCACGTTCACCTTCCCCAAGCCGGGCAGCATTTCGGTCGTGGCTTTAAGCGGCGGCGTCGGTGCGCTGATCATGCAGGTCCTTGACGATCTGGATATCGGTCAGCGCCTCTATGCATCCAACGGCAACGCCTGTGATGTATCGATTCCGGAAATCATCCAGTATTATGGCGAGGACGAGAAAACCAAAGCGATCATTCTCTATACCGAAGGCTTCGACAAACCGCGCGAATTTCTTGAGGTGGCCCGCGAGGTGACGGCGAAAAAACCGATTCTGGCCATGAAAGCCGGTCGCACGGAAGAGGGCGCCAAAGCAGCCTCATCACATACCGGCTCACTGGCCGGGGTCGATATCGCTACTGAGCTGATTTTCGAGAAGATCGGTGTTCTGCCGTTCAATGACGAAGGCGAGATGGTGCGCGCGGCGATGGCTTTTTCCAGTCAGCCGATCCCGAGAGGCAACCGTGTCGGCATCATCACCAACACCGGCGGACCGGCGGTTATCGCCACTGACGTGCTGATCGATTTCAATCTTGAGGTGCCGAAACTTTGCGAGGCGTCGATCGCCCGCCTGCGTGAAACCCAGTTCCCCCAGGCAGCCCTGGAAAACCCCATTGACGTGGTTGCCACTGCCGGCGGCCCGCAATTCCGCGCTGCCCTCGATGTCATGCTGGATGACGAACAGATCGACTGCATCTACATCAACTTTGTCACTGCGCCCTTTACCGACACCGATGCTGTCGCCCGGGAAATAGTTGCCGTCAGCCGTCAGCGGCGCAAGCCGCTGGTCTGCAACTTCATGACAAATCTCAAGCTGGAGCGTTACCAGAAGACTATGGCGATTCTCAAAGAGGGTGAGGTGCCTTACTACGCCAACCCCGGCGATGCCGCTCGAGCCCTCGGCGCCCTGGTTGAGTACGGACGTATTCTGAAAAGGAATATCGGCCAGCCGCAAACCTTCAGTGGCGTTGACGCGAATCAAGCCAGGGCAATCATTGAACAAGCCCGGCAAGCCGGGCGTGAAGTCCTTTCAGCCTACGAAGTCTACAGGATTTTCGAAGCCTACGGCATCCCGATTGCCCCCTGGCAGGTTGTTAAAAATGCCGAGCAGGCGGTAGCCGCAGCCACTGAGATCGGTTATCCGGTGGTGGTCAAAGTCGACTGCGCCGAGATCGACCACAAAAGCGATATGGGCGGGGTCGTCATCAACCTCAAGGATGCGGCATCAGTGCGTAGCGCAGTTCTGGAGATGCAGGAGCGCCTTGGTCACTTTGGTGACCTTGGCTATCTGGTGCAAAAATTTCTCCCCGGCGGGCGTGAGCTGATTATCGGCGCAAGTGCCGAACGTGAACTGGGTCATCTGGTCATGTTCGGACTCGGCGGCATCTACGTTGAAGTCCTCAAGGACGTGATCTTTAAAGTTGCTCCCGTGACCCGGGTCGAAGCCGAAGAGATGCTCGCAGGGATTAAAACTGCGGCATTGCTCGATGGCGTTCGCGGCGAAGCGGGAATCGACAAACTAGCAGTGGTCGAACTGATTCAACGGGTCTCGCAACTGCTGGGCGATCTGCCGATGATTCAGGAGATGGACCTGAATCCGATCATGGCCTTTGCCGATAAAGCCTTTGCCGTCGACGGCAGAATCCGCATTCAGCTTGGGAACTAAGGGGTAAATATAATGCTTTTACAAAAAAAAGAAACCGGGACCACCTGGCAAGAGACTTTTCGCTTACGGACCACAACCCCGGATGAGGCCGTCAAGGTGATCAAATCCGGTGATCGGGTCTTTCTGACCGGCAATGCTTCGGTGCCGCTGCCGTTGCTCAATGCACTGGTC
>JBPPMD010000159.1:0-9728 GCA_051305875.1 Desulfuromonadales bacterium
GCCTGGCCGGAGTTTTTGTTGTTGAATTCCGTTATCTGAGCTTCTTCAGGGGGTGAAGTGCAGGTTTGATTTAGCTGAGTCACCTGACGTAGAATGTCACAAGTTGGCTTGGAATGGCTGCTTGTTTGATGGCGAGATACAGAACACTGGCGTTTGTTTCTGCGATAGCTAGCAGCCTGTCGGACTATCCATGAGCCGGCTGCAAATCCGGCTGTTTGGCCCATATTTCAGCTCCTTTTTGGACCATAGCTACGGCTATGAACCTGCAAACGAGCTAAAATCTGTTCTTAAACATCCAAATTTTCGCTTCGGCCCGTATACTCAGACAGGATACTCGAGGTTAATCTCATGCAGTTACATTCTGGTATGATCATTGCTAAAGTAGATTATCAGATGATCAAATTGAATTGTTCTGCATGAGGTGCTTTATGAAGATTGTTTCCCGGTCAGTTCTAGTTGCAGCCGCTTTTGTCATGCTGACGTTGCCGGCGGTAGCTGGTGACCAATTGAGCCAGGTCAGTCACGCGATCATCAACCCACAAGATGTTCAGCAACCTGTCGACAAAGATAAGACGCTTGCCAGCAAATATTCTGATTTTGAGAAATTTGCCAAGTCGAAAGTTCAACAGTTGAACCGAAATCTCAGATTTTCCCGCTCTCGTATGAATATTGCCAGGCTGCCGGACGGTACTTTTCGCGCCCGCTACCATCAAATTGACGACTCCACGCTAAGTGTCAAAGTCCGTCGTTCACAATCCAGTTCGATTCCTTTCGTTGGTGTGCTCTCCTATGAAGAGCAGGTATTTGAATCCTCCGCTGCCACTCCTGAACAATTCGATCAGAGTTTATTTGCCCTTGTGGAAGTAATTCCGAACCGTCACATTTTCAGTTACAGGAAAGGGGTTTGGGATTAGCAGATAGACACCTCGCGGTCTAATTGTCAAACGAGTAGAGTAAGAAACGTCACATCTCCCTGAAATTTACTCAGAGGATGTGACGTTTCTTACTTTGTGTTAACCGAAGTGGAATAAACTGCGCCTTAGGAACCCTCCTTTAGCCTCCTTTAGCCTTGTTAGTGCCCTCTCAGCTGTGCTAAAATTCTCAATTCCGACTGGAGCAACAGTCGGATATTTTTCATAATTGTCGTCGGTACTTTTGCCGGCTATGGAGTTACACATGATTGGTAGTGTCCTGAAGAAAATTGTTGGCAGCAAGAATGATCGTGAACTGAAACGACTGCAACAGACGGTTGACCAGATCAACGCCCTGGAAGTGGAAATCAAGGGGCTAACAGATTCCGAGCTGGCGGGGAAAACGGTTGAATTCCGCTCTCGACTGCAGAAGGGCGAAACAATTGATGACCTTTTAGCCGAGGCCTTTGCCGTAGTCCGTGAGGCTGCACTGCGTGTTCTGGGAATGCGTCACTTCGATGTTCAATTGATCGGTGGCATAGTACTGCATTCCGGCAAAATTGCCGAAATGAAGACCGGTGAAGGCAAGACCCTTATGGCGACCCTGCCCGTTTACCTCAATGCTCTGGCCGGCAAAGGGGTGCACGTTATTACGGTCAACGATTATCTGGCCAAACGTGACGCTGAGTGGATGGGTAAGGTCTATAATTTCCTGGGCATGGACGTTGACTGTGTCGTACACGGTTTGAATGACAATGAGCGAAAAGCTGCTTATCGGGCCGACATCACTTATGGCACCAATAACGAGTTCGGCTTTGATTACCTGCGCGATAACATGAAGTTCGCTCTTGAGGATTACGTGCAGCGCGACCTCTACTATGCCATTGTTGACGAAGTTGACTCGATCCTGATTGACGAGGCCAGGACCCCCTTGATTATCTCCGGGCCAAGCAACGTGACCAGCGATCTTTATTATACTGCGGAAAAAGTGATCCCCCTCTTGAAAAAAGGCGAAATGATAGAGGAACGCGATGGCACTATCAGTCGGACGGTGCGAACCTATACCGGCGACTACACCGTGGATGAAAAGTCCAAATCGGCAACCCTCACCGAAGAGGGTGTCCTGAATCTCGAAAAACTGTTGAGCGTCGACAACCTGTACGAACCTGGCAACATGGCGATTCTCCATCACGTTAACCAGGCCCTGAGAGCTCACGCCATCTTTAAGCGTGATGTTGATTACGTGGTTAAGGACGGCGAGGTCATCATCGTTGATGAATTTACCGGACGACTCATGCCGGGGCGACGTTGGAGTGATGGCCAGCATCAGGCGATCGAGGCGAAAGAAGGTCTGAAAGTCGAGCGGGAGAACCAGACCCTGGCGACGATTACCTTCCAGAATTATTTCCGCATGTATGAGAAACTGGCAGGGATGACAGGCACTGCTGATACCGAGGCTGCCGAATTCAACCAGATTTACAAGCTCGACGTCGTAGTTATCCCGACCAATCAGCCAATGATCCGCATCGACCAGGCCGATGTTATCTATAAAACCAAACAGGAAAAATTTCGGGCGGTCATTGAAGATATCGTCCATAGCCATGAATCCGGCCAGCCTGCTCTCGTCGGTACCATCACCATCGAGGATTCAGAAAAACTCTCTGAACTTCTGAAGAAACGAGGCATTACACATAACGTACTGAATGCCAAGCAGCATGAGCGGGAAGCAGAAATCGTTGCCCAGGCTGGCCGCAAGGGTGCGATCACCATCGCTACCAACATGGCCGGTCGTGGCACCGATATCGTTCTTGGAGGAAATCCCGAAATGATGGCCAAACGCGAGGCTGCGAACGCTGACGATCTGCAGCAGGCGTTTGCTCAGGCCCTGGAAAAATATACCGCGCTTTGTGCTGCAGAAAAGCTGGAAGTGATTGCTGCCGGCGGATTATACATCCTGGGCACCGAACGACATGAATCTCGACGTATTGATAATCAGTTGCGCGGTCGTTCCGGGCGTCAGGGAGACCCCGGAGAAAGCCGCTTCTACCTGAGTCTTGAGGATGATCTGTTGCGCATCTTTGGTTCTCACCGGGTCTCGTTCGTAATGGAAAAGCTCAAAGTTCCGGAAAATGAAGCGATTGAGCATGGCATGATATCCAAGGCGATTGAAGGCGCCCAGAAAAAAGTCGAAGCACACAACTTTGAAATCCGCAAACACCTGATCGACTACGATGATGTCATGAACCGCCAGCGTGAGGTTATCTATACCCAGCGCAAGGAGGTGCTGGCCGGTGAAAACATTCGTGAAACCATTGAGGCGATTCTCGATGAGATGGTTGATGATATGGTGGCGACTTTTTGTCCTGACAAGACGGATCCGCACGAATGGAACTGGGAGAGCCTGACGGCTGATTTTGTCAGCCAGTTCAACTTTATGGCTGAGATGCCTGAGCCTCATAAAGGCCTTAAACCCGATGATCTTGAAGAGAGCCTCAAGGAGCAAGTTGCAAAACGCCTGGCTGAGCGAACAGAGACATTTACGCCTCCAGTGATGGAACATCTGATGAAGGTTCTGCTGCTGCAAACCATTGATAACAAGTGGAAGGATCACCTCCTGTCGATCGACCATCTCAAAGAGGGCATCGGTATGCGTGCTTATGCACAACGCAATCCGAAAGAGGAGTACAAGCGTGAGGCTTACGCCCTCTTTATGGAGATGATGGGCCGTATCCGTCAGGAGGTAGCGCAGAAGCTGTTCCGCGTCCAGCTGGCTCGTGAGGAAGAAGTCGCTGAAATGGAAGCTGAACAGCGTCGGGAGCGTCTTGCTCTGGCCCGCCAGGCAGGGCCGCAGCCTGTGGCCAAGGAGCCGACCAAACGTGATGTGGACAAAGTCGGTCGTAACGAAGCCTGCTCCTGTGGCAGTGGCAAGAAATATAAGCGATGTTGCGGGCAATAGGCCTGCGATGAGGAACCGGGCAGGGTTACTTGATTCCCAGCCGTTTATCTGCAGATTGCCAACCAGGCAAACACTTATGGAGTCGACCAATGGCTGAAGCTTTTGCTATACCAAAAGGTTTTAAGGCCGCAGCATGCAGTGCCGGGATCAAAAAGTCAGGGAAACTTGATCTGGCTCTGATCTGTGCTGACAAACCGTTAGAGTGCGCTGGAGTTTTTACGACCAACAAAGTCGTTGCGGCACCGGTCAAAATTACCGAGTCCCGGGTGCGTCAAGGTCTCTGCCAGGCGATTCTGATCAACAGTGGCAACGCGAACGCATGTACCGGCGCCCAGGGTCTTCAGGATGCGCGACGCTGTGGTGATCTGGTTGCGGAAAGTCTCGATATCGCACCAGAGCTGGTCGCCGTTTCCTCGACAGGTGTGATCGGTGTCCCTCTGCCGATGTACTGTTTTGAGGACCATGTGCCGACCCTCTGCAGGATGCTGAAACATGATCAGTTTGACGGGGTGGCCAGAGCCATGATGACAACTGACGCGTTTCCGAAAATGAGCGGTCGCACGATAATTGTCGACGGTCAGGAAGTTCGCCTGTTGGGACTGGCCAAGGGGGCCGGGATGATTCACCCCGATATGGCGACCATGCTTGCCTTTGTCATTACTGACGCGTTGCTTGCTGATGGTTTACTGGAGCAATCTTTGCGACAGGCAGTAAACGGGTCATTTAACCGGATTACTGTTGATCGTGATACCTCGACAAATGATATGGCTCTGCTGCTTGCCAGTGGCGAAGCGGAAAATCAGGAGATTACCGAAGGTTCTTCAGCGTCGGAACAATTCAATGTCGCCCTGAATGAAATTATGCTGGATCTGGCAAAGATGATTGTCCGTGATGGCGAAGGCGCGACAAAACTCGTGCGCATCCAGATCAAGGGTGCCGCAAACGACAACGATGCGCTGATTGCTGCCCGCAGTGTGGCTACGTCGCAGCTGGTTAAGACGGCTTTCTTCGGTGAAGACGCCAACTGGGGCAGGATCATTGCTGCAGTCGGTTATTCGGGCGCTGATGTGGACCCTGACCAGGTGAACATAATGTTTGACAATGTCGCAATGGTTTCCAAAGGTCTTGGTCTCGGCTCTGAACAGGAAGCCAAAGCCAGCGAGATACTGAAACAGCCTGAGTTTACAGTAACAATCGATCTCGCCCTGGGCGAAGGCAGCGCGTATTACTATACCTCTGATCTCACATACGATTACGTGCGGATCAACGCAGATTATCGCTCCTGATGACAATCTGCCGGAGTGATCGTTTGTACACAGGCAGTATCTGAAATCACCTTGATGAATTCTCCCGCAAAGTTTATAGATCATACCCTGTTAAGAGCTGACGCCACCGATGCGGATATTGCCCGGCTTTGCGAAGAGGCTGTCGAATGCGGGTTTGCTTCGGTATGCATTTCCCCTTGTTTCGTCGCTCAAGCAAACAGGCTGCTCTACGGCTCTGAAACAGCGGTCGGTACTGTGATCGGGTTTCCCCTCGGCTATCAGACCACGGCAGCCAAGGTTTTTGAAGCACACCAGGCAATTGAACTGGGTGCCGACGAAATTGATATGGTTATCAACCTTGGTGCAGCCCGGGCGGCAGATTATGAATATGTTAAGGAGGATATTCGCCGGGTTATTGCAGTCGCAGAGACAGCTTTGATCAAGGTGATTATCGAATGCTGCTTGTTCGGCGATGAGGTAAAGCGCAGGTTAACTGAAATTGTTGCTGTGAGCGGTGCTGGCTATGTCAAGACCTCAACCGGTTTTGCAGCCTCGGGGGCCACTGTTGAGGATGTCAGTCTTTTATATCAGACCGCATCTGCAAGGATCAAAGTCAAGGCAGCAGGAGGTATCCGAGACTGGCCGGCCTGCAAGACGATGCTGACGGCCGGTGCCAGCCGTATCGGTACCAGCGCCGGAATGGTTATCATGCAGCAGTGGCAAAAAGAGAGCGCAAGGTTGCCGTGTCGATGAACAGAGGGCGTGTCGTCTGGATAATTCTCGACGGTGTCGGGCTTGAAGCCTTGCCGGACGCGAAGGACTATGGTGATGAAGGTGCTGCGACCTTGCCCAATGTGGCATCAGTGTGTGGTGGCTTGAATCTGCCGAATCTTCAGCGTCTCGGCATAGGAAACCTGGCAGAGATTGAGGGAGTGCCTTCCCTTGTGAACCCTTGCGGTGCTTATGGGCGTCTTGCCGAGCGTTCGGCGGGCAAGGATAGCATCGTTGGTCACTGGGAACTTGCCGGGGTCGTTGTCGTGAAACCATTTGCGATTTATCAGCAGGGCTTTCCGGATAAGCTGGTTGCGGCGTTTGCTGAAGTTGCCGGAGTGCAACCTCTCGGCAACGTACCGGCGGGTGGTATTTCGATTCTCAAGGAGTATGGGGCCGAGCATGTCAGAACAGGGCGACCGATACTTTACACCAGCGTTGATTCCGTATTTCAGGTTGCCGCACATGAAGAGGTTTTGCCGCGGGAGAGGTTGTATGAACTGTGCCAGGCCACAAAATCTCTGGTTGCAGAATACAATATAGCCCGGGTGATTGCCAGGCCCTTTGTCGGTAGTGAACAGCAAGGCTTTCGTCGTACACCGCACCGCAAGGATTTCACTGTACCGCCACCCCGGGCGACTCTTCTGGAAGCTTTGATCGCGCAGGACTATACGGTCTCGGCTGTGGGCAAGATCAGTGATCTTTTTGCAGGACGGGGAATATCACGCAGCACAACAATATTTGATAATGCCGATGGCATGAGTAAAACTCTGACAGAGCTGAACGCTCTGGACAAGGGACTGTTGCTGGTCAACCTGATTGATTTCGATATGGCTTACGGACATCGTAATGATGCCGTTGGCTTCGGTCGGGCCCTTGAGGAGTTCGACACCTGGTTGCCACGGTTGTACGAGCAAATGCAATCAGATGATATTCTTGTGATCAGCGCAGACCATGGTTGTGATCCTACAACGCCGGGAACCGATCATACCCGTGAGTACGTACCGGTTCTAGTCTGGTCGAAGTCGATGCAGGAGGGGGCTGCTCTGGGTGATCGTCAGTCCTTCGCCGATCTAGGCGCAACTCTGGCTGCATATTTCGGCGTTCCGTTGTTGGCTGGTGAGAGTTTTCTTGATGCACTGGATCTGCGTGGCAGATTCAGCTTTTGAGTTGTGCTTCTGCAAAGTCGCCGACGCCATCGTTACAGGCCGAAACCTCTCTGAGAAAATGTTCCCTGATAAACTTTTGCAGGTGTCCTCTATGGTCATCGGGGAGACTATCAAAGCCGACGCCGAACCCCTGGAAAAAATTGTTCTCAGCGTCCGGTTGAATCATGTACAGAACCGTTGCTTTGACTTCGATCTCCTTGCAATGACCGAACAGGGGGAAGACAACGGTAACCCGATCACCTACACTGACTCTTGTCGGTGCTTTAAAAAAAAGGCCGTGCATGCTGAGATTAAGGATGTCTGCGAGGATAAATTCGTTGTCTTCAATGCAGTACATCCCGGGAAGTTTCAAACGAAGACGCAGGTTTTGTCGCGGATGTTTTTCGACGTGACGTTGAATGAAAGAGAAAAGTTCAAAAAGTTCGACAGGGACTTCAAGGGTTTCGCTGCGAGCCAGCCGGGCAACCCCTGCGGACTCCTGTTTGAGGGTGATAACGGGCAAATCTCCCGATTGGACTCTTTGTGTCGTCTCTGCATTAAGAACCAGACTTGGGGTGTTAAAAATGCCCTCGCCGATGATCAACAGGCAGGGCGAACTTTCCCGCAGAAAAGCCATTGCCTGGTCGGCTTTGCGAGCAGATAAAACACGATATCCCCAATGTTTGAGAATCGGCTCCAGCGTTGCCAGCAGGTCGTGGCGATTGTCGGCAACTAAAATACTTTTCATGTTTTCGTTCAGTGTCTTTGCGATGATTTCTATAATTGTTAATACTCAGACGGCTCTTTGCTGTTTTGGCGGGAAAGGATTACGCTTTCTTTTTACTTCTTCCTTTGCTTTGGGCTGCACGGGCCATTGCAAGTTTTTCGCCGAGGCCACGATCGATTGCCATCTGACGGCGAGTCTCTGAGTAACTTTTTGATGCAAGCGACTGTGAACGGGGGATGTCAAACTGTTTGCGATATTCCGATGCTGTCATATCGTGTGATGTTTTGAGGTGGCGCGACAAGGTTTTCATGCCTTTGCCACAAATCATGCAGAAAATTTTGTCTTTACCAAAAGCTTTTTTTCGCGAAACTGCCGGACCCTGCTCTTCGGGTAAAGTTTCTGTGACAGCTTCACCTTTGTCCAGGTTGTTGAGTGCGTTGTAGACATCAGAAAGCTCAGAAATGAGTTCTTCTCCTGTCATGTTGGTTGTCGATGCGTGTGCCGCAACGATTTCAGCTGCCATTTCCAGGATTGTTGCCATCTGTTCCTCCGATTTTTGTTATGATGTTGATCATTTAAATTATATTTGTTTGAAGTAGCTTTAGTAATACAAGTTATTTTTGTATAATCAAGAAAAAAACATAAAAGCTGCTGCTGCACATTCCATAATTATAAAAAGTCGTTTTTCAAAACTTAACTCTTATAGCATTTCCAAATCTCTTAACACAAATAAAGGTTAACTATCAAGTCACAAAGAAGCAAGAAATATTTGACTTTTATGGACAGCATAATGCCCAACCGTTGAAAAGGTGATCTTTCATTCGATGAAGCAACTTTCTGTGTTTTTTGTCGCATAAAATCAAACGTAGCCTTTATTCGTCTCTTGGAATTGTTTGTTTTGTATAAGAAGGAAAGACTATATGCTTATAAGACATGCTATTGAGTCTTCTGAAGCCAGTATACTGAGTGAACATGCTTCTCACAGTCAGGCTTCAAAGGGTCGACGGACTGCTGAAGATGCCTGCTCGGTTCGCACGATCTTTCAGGTCGATCGTGATCGCATTCTGCATAGCAAGGCTTTCCGACGCCTGAAATATAAAACCCAGGTTTTTCTTGCGCCAGAGGGAGACCATTATCGTACACGTCTCACCCACACCCTGGAAGTCAGCCAGGTTGCCAGGACCATGGCTCGGGCTCTGCGATTGAATGAAGACCTTACCGAAGCGATCGCTCTTGGACACGATCTTGGACATACACCATTCGGACACGCTGGCGAACGCGTCCTTGCTGAGCTGCTGCCTGACGGGTTCCATCACGTAAATCAAAGCTTGAGAGTGGTTACTCTGCTTGAAAAAAATGGTGCCGGACTCAACCTCTCCTGGGAAGTCCGTGATGGAATTCTACGGCATTCCAAGGGGAAGGGTGCATTGCAGGGCCGGAGTTGTAACGACCTTCCTGCAACACTTGAAGGCCAGCTTGTGCGCCTTTCCGATGTGATTGCGTATGTTAATCACGACCTGGACGATGCAATTCGCGGCGGATTGATCTGTAACGAGGATGTACCATCAACTTTGCGTAATGCTTTAGGCGAAAATTCCTCGCAACGGCTGAATGTCATGATTACTGATCTGATTGAGACAACTTTGGCAAAGGAATATGCTGTCGTGCAACTCTCGACTTCGGTTGCCGAGCATGTCACCGAGCTCCGTAACTGGCTGTACACCAATGTCTATAGTGCAGAAGCGATCGAGGATGAATTTCGCAAAGCCAGTCGGGTACTCAGGGAGATTTTTGCATATTTTATTGAAAAACCACAGGAACTCATCGCGTGCGGTGGCGATTGTGTGGATAACGACAATATTGAAATTGTGGTTGCTGATGTCATTGCCGGGATGACGGATCGCGATGCCATGCACCTTTACCAGAAGCAGTTTTTCCCTCAACCCTGGA
>JBPPMD010000163.1:0-3817 GCA_051305875.1 Desulfuromonadales bacterium
TCAATAGCTTCAATCTCGGTGACCAGGTTGTGACCCTTGAAATGCAGGGCTTCATCGCGACTCTCCAGGTAGTGCTGTTGATAGATCGCGATATGTCCGGAACCGGCCCTCACGCCGCTATCAACCATGCCGGCGTAGACGCCGGCAGAGAGGTTGTGTAATGCCTGCACCAACATGATGCTGAACGCGATCGCCGTCAGCGTGATGATGGTGCGGCGGCGATTGCGCCAGAGGTTTTTCCAGGCCAGATGCAGGTAGTCCATAGTTGTGTCGAGTTTTCTCTTGCTCCTTGGAGCCTGTTGGGCTTGGGAAATCCAAGCGATAATTTGGCTGAACGAGGGCAGATTTTGTCGATTTTGAAGGTCAATAGTTGTTCTATTGACCAAGAAAGCGGCGAAATATGAACCGTTCAGACGGATTTGCAGCGGATTGATTCCAAGTCCGCCAGGCTCCTTGAGTGAGCGCAGCGAACGGGCGTTACGCTTTTGACCTTTCAAATGTCCCTCACCGCCACCACCGGATCAAGCCTGGCCGCCCGATTTGCCGGCAGAAAACCGGCGAACAGGCTGACGAGCAGCAGCATCCCGGCCGGAACCAGGAAATTGCCAGCTTCAAAAACTGCATGAAGCCTCGGCAAGATAGTGCCGCCGGCGTATGTGACCGATGTGATATATCCGGACAGGTCGATACCGATCTGTTGCATGTAGAGGGTCATGATCGCCCCGCATAGCAGTCCAATGACCAGGGCCAGGCCGCCGAGCAGCAGAGTCTCCAATAAAACCAGTCCGCGGATTGTCCTGGGCCGCATGCCCTGCGCCATAAGTATGCCGAACTCGCGGGTCCTTTCCATGACCGACATGAAGAAGGTGTTGAGGATGCCCAGGCCGGTGGCCAGGTAGAGTATCGTCACAACGATCATGCGACTGACATCGTACGCTGCTATGACCTCACGCATTTCTGGCAGCAGGTCGCCCCAGTCGAGAACCTCGATGTTATCAGGCAGGTCTGCAGCCAGTCGATCGGCAATCTGTGCTGCGGTCATGGGATCGGCAACGACCATCGCGACTTCGTGGATACGTCCGGGCAAGACCAGGACCTGTTGCAGCCACGCAAGTGGAGCCAACACCAGGTTATTGTCATGCCGGCTGTCACCGGTGGCGAAGACGCCACTGACAATCAGCAGGTCATTACCGATCGATCCATCGGCTGCCTGGGTCACAAAAACCAGTTCATCACCCGGCTTCACCTTCATTTTGCGTGCAAGGCCCTGGCCGATCAGGGCACCGTTGTGTTCTTCTTCCGTAGGGTAGTGTCCTGCCGTCAGTTGATGCTGGAGCGAGGTGACCTGTTGCTCCATGCGCGGTATGATGCCGAGCAACTCAACCGGTTGACTGGACTCCGGACGTGAGAGCAGGCCGAAACTACGCAGACGCGGAGATTTTCCGGTGATTTCAGCTTCTTTCTCCAGGGGTAACTGGTCTGCAATGTCGGCGGGCAGGTGGGCAAAGAGGTCGCGACGCAGGTGGTATTCCGGACGGGCAATGACCAGGTGACCGTAATATTGCTCGGTTGCCGAAGCCAGCATGTCCTTGAACATTCCGGAAAACACGCCGAGAGCCAGAATCAGCAGGGCTGCTGAAACCACCATCGCTGAGAGCGTCAACAAAGTGCGCCGTCGGTTGCGCCAGAGATTGCGGAAAGCCAGAGTCAGAAGCATGGTCAGCGTTGTTTGAGGTTGCGCAGTGAGAAGAAGGTCTCGTCCAGGGGGAGATCGTAAACCAATTCTTGGTACTGAAGGACTGTCTTCTCCTCTGGTTTCTCAACGGGCAACACGGTCATGCGCAAGGGTACGATACGTTCACCGATCTGCTGAACGTCGTCAAAATGCAGTTCGCGCACCAGCACCATCTCTTCATCATAGTAGTCAACCTGCTCGGGGACCCGTGGCTGCTTGCGAATCCGATAGACAATCTTCCCCCAGATCACAGCGGCCTCGGCTTTCGGCAGGCACTCAACGGTATAATGTGAGGCGGTTTCTTCGGTCAAACTCAGGTTAAAGTCCTCGTCAATATGATTGGCTTTGACACGATCGTCGTTGGTGATGTGACTGCCCATCCAGCTGCCCCCCATCATTGACGGCGGGACCTTGATCACCCGATCAACTTTGGGCAGGTAATTCCAAACCTCCCGGGATCTTTTGAGCGTTGCAACGCCTCGCTCTTTGGCCGGCTCAAGAATCCGCACCATAAAGTAATCACGACCCAGCGACCAGGCTTCCATCTCCAGGTTTCGCTGCCAATGGGCCGTTTTGACCTGCATCGTGGTTCGGGCTCGGGAGGAGAGGCCCATGTACTGTTGCTCGACATCGCGGATCAGAGATTGGACATCAAGGGCCTTCGCCGGGATTGCCGCGACGAGCGGCAGAAGCGCTGTCCAGAGCAGGGTTACGAATAGTCTCGATAGGTTACGGGCCATCATACCTCTCCACAAACGTGACTGATAAAGGATAGCATAGAATTGAGAGAAGTGAGAAGTGATGGAAAAGGGACGGGGCTCCCAATAGTTCAACAGTACCGGCAGGTGCACTTCTGGACAAACGGCTCTTTTGTTTCTTGCCGCAACGTAAACGCGAATCGCTGACACGCGATCCAGTGTCAGCCTTATAATAGCGTGTGGATGTACTGTTGATCAGCTGAATATCTGATAATCTTCCTGAATCCTTTTATACTTATTCGCCTGTACGTTAATGCACTGCCAGGGGACTGTCCCGGTTTCTCACGGGATTGTCCCCGACTCGAAGGCCATCGTGGGTTTTCGGTCAATGTGATCTCATGGAGGGGAAATGCTGTCGGGAAGAGCTGCGTCCGTTTACCGCCCGCGTCAGCCGAGTCAGTCAACCTTGTGGAAACTGCTCGATATGCACTATGCGACATTCGAGCAGGATTACGAACAGAAGTTTCGCAAGGGTTATGGCTATCGGCGCGCAGTTGTCGACGATGTGGTTCGTGATTACCTGAAATGTGGTGATTTGCGCGAAGGGTTCGCCCGGGTGCGCTGTCCGGATTGCTGTCACGAATACCTGCTCTCGTTCAGCTGCAAGGGGCGCTGGTTCTGCCCGAGCTGTCATGCCAAGAAGGTTCTCCAGTTTGGTGATCTTCTGAGCAGCAATATTCTCTCTTCCATCCCTCACCGCCAGTACGTATTCACCCTGCCGAAGATCCTGCGCGTCTATTTCCGCTACGACCGCAAGCTTCTGACAAAACTTTGCCACTGCGCCAACCGTAGCCTGAACACCTTCTTCAAAACCGCTCTCGATTCCAAGGTTGGGAAACCCGGCACAGTGACCGCCATCAAGACCTTCGGCGACTACGGTCGCTGGCACCCGCATCTGCACCTGCTGGTAGCCGACGGCCTGTTCATGCCGAACGGCAGTTTTCATGTGATGCCGGAGATCAGTCTCAGGCCGTTGCAGAAACTGTTTCGCGCTTCTGTATTGAAGATGCTCAAAAAGGAAGGCAGAATCGACGAAGACTTTATTCGCATGCTGATGCAGTGGCGGCATGTCTCGGGGTTCAATATCCACAATGGCGTCAAGATCGCAAGGTGCGATGAGAAGGGCAGGGAAGCGCTGGCACAGTACATCATCCGCAATCCTTTTTCGCTGGAGAAGATTCAATATGTAGAATCCTCCGGTACGGTCATCTACCGTTCAGGGATGAGCCATGGCAAGCACAAGAAGAATTTTGAAATTTTCGACGCCGGGGAGTTTATTGCGACGATCACCCAGCACATACCGGATAAATCGTTTCAGCTTGTT
>JBPPMD010000169.1:0-10533 GCA_051305875.1 Desulfuromonadales bacterium
ACTATCCATGAGCCGGCTGCAAATCCGGCTGTTTGGCCCATATTTCAGCTCCTTTTTGATCCATAGCTACGGCTATGACCCTGCAAATGAGCTAAAACCTGATCTCAAACAACCAAATTTTCGCTTCGGCCCGTATAGGCCGACAGACGGCCAGGGATACAAATCATGTTCAGCAAGAAGGAAAAAGGACTCATGCGTAAAGAGACTCCGATAGAAAAAGGTGAAATCAAGGCTTTTCTCGGCCCCGGCAGTCAATTTGAAGGCAAGCTGGTATTTAATGAAATCGTTCGTCTGGATGGCGCTTTTCGTGGAGAGGTGACCTCCCATGACACCCTGATTGTCGGCGAAAGTGCTGATATTCAAGCGGATGTGCAGGTTGGCACGTTAATTTTGAGCGGCAGCTTCAAAGGCAACATCAAGGCCAAGTCGCGCGTTGAGCTGCGGGCCCCTGCCAAGGTTGACGGCACCATTGAGACGCCGGCCCTGTCCGTCGAGGATGGTGTCACTTTGAACGGTACGATCACGATGACCCCCGGTGAGAATGCGCCTGTCGCCAAGCCTATAGAGCTCGGTATTAAAAAGTAGTCACGCCCCGACTCTGTCATGCGGTTATTAGGCCCTTTATTGCGGTAAGTTTTTATGAAAAGAGCCTTGACATGACCTAGATGCTGTGATAGTTGTCTCCTGCTTTTCCCCATGGTTGAAGCGTTCCAGGCTCCTGCCAGCTGTATACAGTATACTGTGTGCCGATTTGGTACGAACTTTAAATGAGGTAAGACGTTGATCAAGCTTGACTGGACACTGCTTTTGCAGTTTGTCAATTTCATGATTCTGATGGCGGTGCTCAATGTACTGCTCTTCAAGCCGTTGCGAGCCGCCTTGCAGGAGCGCAGGGACGCTGTTGAAGGTTCCAGGGCGAAGGTGCAGGATATTGACGAGCAGGTACATGCACAAATTGTCCGCTATGAAGCACAGCTTCAGGATGCCCGGTTACGCGGCGCACAAGAACGTGCCTCCCTGCGTAAGACGGCCCAGGACGAAGAAGCCCGGATCCTGGGTGGAGCGAATCAGGCATCTGCTGAGAAGCTGCAGACCATCAAGGCGCAGATTCAGGTAGAGGCCGGTGCCGCTCGCAAGGCCCTGCGCAATCAAACCGAGGCTCTGGCCAAAGAAATTGCCGGCAAGGTGCTCGGGAGGGCGGTCTGATGACGCAACTCAATGAAAACGTTAAATCTTTTCTTTGCATGTCTTTTGTCCTGCTGATTTTGTTGATGGCACCTGTCGTTGTCTTTGCTGCTACAGGTGATGGTCATGCCGACAGCGGTGTTATCCTCAAGGATTTTCTCTACCGTTGCTTCAACTTTATCCTGCTGGTTGGTCTGCTCGCCTATTTTGTAACCAAGCCGGTTCGCAAAGGGCTCAAGGCCCGTCGCGATGACATAGAGAAGACCCTTGCCGATGCACGGATCGCCAAGGAAGCGGCTGAAGCCAAACATCGTGAATACAGCGAAAAACTTGCCAGGGCAACGGAAGAGATTGCGACCCTCACCGAAGCGATTCGCCGTGATGGCGAGCTGGAACGTGAAAAGATCCTGGCTGCCGCAAAACAGCTGGCGGTTAAAATAGAAAAGGAAGCCGACAATAAGGCTATCAGTGTCGTTGCCAAAGCGCGCATCGAATTGCGCGAAGAAGCAGCACGCCTGGCTGTGGAACTTGCTGAAGACATGCTCAAAAAGCAGGTTTCTGCGGAAGACCAGAAGCGTCTGGTCGATGAATATATGCAGAAAGTAGGAGAACTTCATTGAGTGTCAATGCCCTTACCAGACGGTACGCCAAGGCATTGGTTGAAATCGGCGTGGAACAGAAGGCTGTAGTGGCCTACGGCGACGAGTTGGCCAAGGTCAAGGAAGTCCTGTCCCAGGAAGAGTTGTTACGTCAGTTGCTCGACAGTCCCACTCTGGCCCTGGAAAAGAAAGAAACCATGTTGGCGGATCTTTGCAAGGTGCTCGAGTTGTCGGAAGGGATGGGCAAGTTTCTCGGCCTTCTCCTGAGCAAAGGGCGGCTCTGCTACCTCGGACAGATTGAAGAAAATTATCAACGGCAGGCGGACGATCTGTCCGGTATCCTGAGAGCTAAAATAACAGCTGCCAGCGAACTGGACGATCTTCAGCAGCAGGCGATCGCCCTCAGTCTGGAAAAACAAACAGGCAAGCAGGTTGCCGTGAGTGTTGAAGTCGATGCCAGCTTGATTGGCGGTTTACAGGCTGAAATCGGTGGCCGTCTCTTCGACGGCAGTGTCAAAACTCAACTTAAACGAATCGAAGAATCCTTAACGAGAGGGTGATGAGGTCGTAACAATGCAAATCAGAGCAGAAGAAATCAGTGCAATTATCAAGAAGCAGATCGAAAACTTCGGCCGTGAAGTAGAGGTCAGTGAAACCGGAACCGTCATTTCCATTGGTGACGGTATCGCCCGTATTCATGGTTTGGATAAGGCGATGGCCGGAGAGTTGCTGGAATTCCCAGGCAACACCATGGGCATGGTTCTGAACCTTGAAGAAGACAACGTTGGTGCCTCGCTCCTTGGTGACTCCGAACACATCAAAGAAGGCGATACGGTCAAACGAACCGAACGCATTGTGCAGGTTCCGGTCGGCGATGCGCTGATTGGCCGCGTGGTCAACGGTATCGGTATTCCGATCGACGGTCAGGGCCCGATTGAAACCGAGACTTACAGCAAGGTTGAAATCAAGGCGCCCGGTATTGTTGCGCGCAAGTCGGTTCATGAGCCGATGCAGACGGGTCTCAAGGCGATCGACTCCATGGTTCCAATCGGCCGCGGCCAACGTGAACTGATCATTGGTGACCGCCAGACCGGCAAGACCGCAGTTGCGATTGATGCCATCATCAATCAAAAAGGTCAGAACATGATCTGCATCTACGTCGCCATCGGCCAGAAGCGCTCGACGGTGGCACAGGTTGTCGACAGGCTTAAGAAGACCGGCGCCATGGATTACACCATCGTCGTGTCTGCTTCTGCATCCGAGCCGGCACCGCTGCAGTTTATCTCTCCCTACACCGGTGTGACCATGGGTGAATACTTCCGCGATAACGGCCAGCACGCCCTGATCATCTTTGATGACCTTTCCAAGCAGGCTGTTGCCTATCGTCAGCTGTCTCTGCTGCTACGTCGTCCGCCGGGCCGTGAAGCTTACCCCGGTGACGTTTTCTATCTGCATAGCCGCTTGCTTGAACGTGCGTGTAAGCTTAACGATGCGGAAGGTGCCGGTTCTCTTACCGCGCTGCCGATCATTGAGACCCAGGCCGGGGACGTTTCTGCTTATATCCCGACCAACGTAATCTCGATCACCGATGGCCAGATCTTCCTTGAGACCGACCTGTTCTTCTCCGGGGTTCGTCCGGCAATCAACGTTGGTCTCTCGGTTTCACGTGTCGGTGGTTCCGCGCAGGTCAAAGCAATGAAGCAGGTTGCTGGTACGCTGCGTCTGGCCCTCGCCCAGTACCGCGAGATGGCTGCCTTTGCACAGTTCGGCTCCGATCTGGACGCCTCTACCCAGCGCCAGCTGAATCGTGGTGCTCGACTGGTTGAGATCCTCAAGCAGGGCCAGTATGTGCCTCTACCCGTTGAAAAGCAGGTTTTGGCGATCTTTGCTGTCAACAACGGCTATGTCGATGACTATCCCGCGAATGCAGTTCAGCGTTACGAGAAGGAAATGATTTCCTTTATGGAAAGCAGTTATTCTGACGTGCTTGACACGCTGCGTGACAAGAAAGCTATCGATGACGACCTGCAGGATAAGATCAAGGCTGCTCTCGATGAGTTCAAGGGCCAGTTTGTCGCTTAATCACGCAACGATCGGGTAATACAGATGGCAAGTCTTAAAGACATTAAAAAACGGATTGGCACGGTAAAGAACACGCAGCAGATTACCAAGGCCATGAAGATGGTTTCGGCGGCCAAGCTGAGACGTGCTCAGGATGCCGTTACAGCAGCCCGCCCTTACGCGGACAAGATGCACGATGTGCTCTCCAGTCTGGCATTGCGCGAAGACGCCGACAGCCATCCACTGCTGTCCGAACGCGGCAAGGGCAAGGCGCTGGTCGTTCTGATCACCGGTGATCGTGGTCTCTGTGGAGGTTTCAACACCAATATAGCCAAAACAGCTGAACGGTTTATTCGCGCAAACAAAGATGGTTTTGAAAGCTACGAGATTTTAATCGCCGGCCGTAAAGGCAATGATTATCTCAAGAGACGCGCTGGCATGGTGATCACCAAGGTGCATGAGCATCTGGCCGGTTCCGGACCGGTGACATATCCGATCGGAGCTCTTCTCGGTCAGGAAGTCATCGAGCTCTACCGCAGCGGTGAATACGACAGTGTTTTTCTGGTATACAACGCGTTCCAGAGCGCCATGACCCAGGTGCAGACGGTGACTCAGCTGTTGCCGATCATGCCGAAAGATGCGACTGAGGGTGAGTATGTTGCCGAGTATCTCTTCGAGCCAAATGCCCGAGAGGTTCTGGATCAGATCCTGCCGAAACACATCGAAGTGCAGATCTTCCGTTCACTCCTCGAATCTGCGGCTTCGGAACACGGTGCCCGGATGACAGCTATGGACAGTGCCAGCAAAAATGCCTCGGAAATGATCGGCAAGCTGACTCTGCAGTACAACCGTGCACGTCAGGCCTCCATTACCAAGGAACTGATGGAGATTATCTCCGGCGCTGAATCGATCAAGTAAGTTTCCAGCGATTATTAGAGAACATACCACCCGGAATCCGGGTGGGAAGAATGGAGGAACTGTTCACCATGAATAAAGGACGCATCACGCAGGTCATCGGCCCGGTTGTCGACGTCGAATTTGAAGCCGGCAAACTTCCCGAGATCTATTTCGCGCTCAGGGTGTCCAACCCGTCGATTGACGATCGGGAGTGGAACCTGGTTCTGGAAGTATCCCAGCATTTGGGTGAAAATACCGTAAGAACGATCGCAATGGACGCCACTGATGGTCTGGTCCGCGGTCAGGAGGTACTTGATACCGGCAAACAGATTGTTATGCCGGTCGGTCCCAAGACTCTTGGTCGGATCATGAACGTGATTGGTGAGCCAGTTGACGAAGCTGGTCCGATCGGTGCAGAAGCGGAATGGGAAATTCATCGTCCGGCTCCGGAATTCATCGAGCAATCGACCACGGTTGAAGCATTTGAGACCGGTATCAAAGTTGTCGATCTGCTGGCTCCTTACGCCCGTGGCGGTAAAATCGGCCTGTTCGGTGGTGCTGGTGTCGGCAAAACCGTTCTGATCATGGAACTGATCCACAATATCGCCAAACAGCATGGTGGTTACTCGGTATTCGCCGGTGTTGGTGAGCGTACCCGTGAAGGCAACGACCTCTGGCACGAGATGAAGGATTCTGGTGTTCTCGACAAGACGGCCCTGATCTATGGCCAGATGAACGAGCCCCCGGGCGCCCGTGCCCGCGTAGCCCTCTCGGCACTGACGGTTGCGGAATATTTCCGCGACGAAGAAGGTCAGGACGTACTGCTCTTCGTTGACAACATCTTCCGCTTTACGCAGGCCGGCTCCGAGGTATCGGCTTTGCTTGGCCGTATTCCTTCAGCCGTTGGTTACCAGCCGACTTTGGCAACCGAAATGGGTGAGCTGCAGGAACGCATCACCACAACCAGTAAAGGTTCTATCACCTCGGTTCAGGCCATTTACGTTCCTGCTGACGACTTGACTGACCCTGCACCGGCAACCGCGTTTGCTCACCTTGATGCAACCACGGTTCTCTCCCGTCAGATCGCTGAGCTCGGTATCTACCCTGCGGTTGATCCTCTCGACTCCACCAGCAGGATTCTCGATCCGCAGGTTGTCGGTGAAGAACATTACAAATGCGCGCGTGATGTGCAGTTTGTACTGCAACGCTACAAGGATCTGCAGGATATCATTGCCATTCTCGGCATGGATGAGCTCTCAGAAGATGACAAGCTGGCCGTTTCTCGCGCCCGCAAGATCCAGCGCTTCCTTTCCCAGCCGTTCTTCGTCGCCGAAACCTTTACCGGTGCTCCGGGCAAGTACGTGGAACTGAAGGACACCATCAAGGGTTTCCGTGATCTGGTTGACGGCAAATACGACGATATCCCGGAACAGGCTTTCTACTTGGTTGGTACCATGGAAGAGGCTCTGGAAAAGGCCAAGCAACTGGCTGCTTAATCAGCAAATTCCGACATAAAGGAATCAACAAGCATGGCTGAAAAGCTTAAATTGGAATTGGTTACACCCTACAAACGTGTGTTGTCGGAAGAGGTAGACGAAGTGACCGCTCCCGGTAGCATCGGTGAATTCGGTGTGTTGCCCGACCATACTTCCCTACTGACAACCTTGAAGGTCGGCGTATTGACTTACAAAAAAGGTAATGAAACCTTTCAGGTTGCTGTTAACTGGGGCTATGTGGAAGTTGAAGACAACGTTATGACAGTCTTGGTCGAAACCGCTGAACCAGCCGACCAGATTGACATGGAGCGTGCCAAGGCAGCCCTTGCACGCGCTGAAGAGGCTCTTAAGGGGCTGACCAGTGAAGACAAGCAGTTTAAGATCATGGAGGCAGCATTGGAGCGGGCTCTGATCCGCGTCCAGATCGCAGGAAAAACCCACCACTGATCCTAATACATATTGCAAAGTTCAAAGGGCGGCTCTTTCGAGCCGCCCTTTTTGCTTCAACTGAATAAGGTTTTTACCTGTTGTAAAGAACGCTTAAGGTGCTCTGGGCTATGTGCCTCAAGGGTCATGCTGGGCAGAGACGACAGCTTGGCCAGTGTGAGCAGCAGCGGCCTGAAATCGATTGTTCCATCTCCAACCGGAAGATGCTCATCAGCCAGGCCGTGGTTGTCGTGCAGGTGCAGATGAAAAAGCTGTAGACTGATCGCATCCAGCCACTCGGCCATGGAACGCTTGCCGAACAAATGCCAGTGGCCGGCGTCAAAACAATGTCCGAACCATTCCGAGTCAATCTCCTCTACCAGTTGAACCAGCAAATCCGGTGTTTCCTCATAAATATTCTCAATTGCCAGGCGGCAACCGCAAGCAGACGCCTGCTCAATAAGGGGCGGGAAAAATCCTTTGGCGAGAGTAAGCCAGTTCTGCTCAAGGTTCGGGTAACGCCACTTGTCGACACCAGGGTGAATGACCATCAGGTGGGCGTTCAAACGGCTGGCAACATATAATGACTGGCTGAGACGCTGGTAAGTCACCTGACGTATAAGAGGATCAAGAGCTCCGGGGTTGAGATCGAAAAAGGGCGCGTGAACACTTGGCCTGACCCCGGCTTTAGCAAGCGTTTGAACGACTTCTTCCAGGAGAACTTCATCGAGAATATCCAGTTCCGGGCCTTTGATGGCAATTTCAGGGACCAGGTTGGAATCAAGCACTGTTTCGAGAGCGCTGCCGATCTGTGCCCATGGGACGTGGGCTCCCAAATGCGGGTGATTCATAGCTGATAACCTGAAGTAGCAATGATTCCCGGGTCTTGCCGTACACCGGAATCAGTCAGCGCCTTACCGTCCACCCTGGAATCGGCAGCGGTGGCAATCCCCTCGATTGGGTTTTCCAATTTATCCTCCCAAGTGTTTTGCGTTGCCGGCCTTCAGTTGACATTACAGCCTGCTGCAATGTCAACTGAACACATGAAATATCCTTTAATAAATACGGAATTGATGATAATCACGCAATGGTTAAAAGGCAAGCAGTTAAGCTGTTTAGCTCCAGACCGAAGTGAAAAAATGCTTGACATTCAGTGTATACTGTATACAATTTGCCGAAGCCTGATAAAACGGAGTTTCCCTGTGCGAAGAAAACAAATAGAACGACACCAGACCTTACGTGAAAAGATTCTGGAAACGATTCGGGATGCTATCCTCAAGGGTAGCATGAAACCGGGCGAGCGTGTCTCGGAACCGGACCTGGCAGAACGCTTTGGTATCAGCCGGACACCGATCAGGGAGGCTTTTCGACAGCTTGAATCGGAAGGCTATCTGCATGTGGTGCCGCGAAAGGGTGCTGTTGTCGCATCATTGTCCGAGCGGGATATCAAGGAATTTTATGCGATCAAGATTATCCTTGAGGGTTTTGCCGCAAGGATGGCCGCTGAAAAACTCACCGAAAAAGATTTAGAACGCCTTGAATCGATCAATGAACGCCTGCAGAAGATTGCCGACGAAGGTGACGTGAAGAGCTTCTTCCGTGTGCACAACGAGTTCCATGAAGTTTTCATCAGGGCTGCCGGCAATGAGAAGCTTTACGACATGATCAATCAGCTGGTCATGAAGTTCAAACGCCTGCGCCTGGCATCGCTTTCACAGCCGGGCCGTATGGGGGTTTCTGTAGAAGATCATCGCAACATGATTCAGGCGTTCAGGGAGCATGACGGTGAGCGTGCCGACAGCTTGGTGCGGCATGCCGCAACAATTGGCGCCGACGTATTGATCCAGGGCATGACTCAGACTGAGACGGTTGCCAACGAACAGTAACCGATCTATCTATTGCAGACGTATAATTTGGCGTAACGAATAACGTAAGGCCCATCAAACGCGATGTGCCTTTATGCTTTGACCGCAGTATCTCAAAGGTTTTGTGCGAAAGAAGGTGTTACTGTTGTCTGCCTGGGCCGGTGGCAAAAAACCGTTTCCGGACGAAAACTCATCTACAACAGCAAGACCTCGACGTCCTCTCCCGCCCCTAGTTTCTCAACGCCTACAGGCACAGAGAGGAGCGCATTTGCGGTACTCAAACAACGATTCTGGCCAGACCCTTGACATTGAGAGAGTGTGACGTTGTAAGCACTCTCTTGCCATTTGAGACGACACCAGAGAAACGTCTGGCGATCCCCGCCGCCCATGACCTCGCTGGTCAAAACCGCCCTGCGTTTTTCCGGAAGGATATCAATCTCTCCGGCCAGCCTCTTGAGTGCCGGCTTGACGAATAATTCGAAGGTTGCTGCCGTTGCCGCAGGGTTCCCGGGCAGACCGAAGCAAGGTTTACTCTCAAGTAGACCGAAAAGCACCGGTTTCCCGGGTTTGATGGCAACCTTCCAGAAGACTTTCCTGAAATCACGTTTTTCGAGTGCAGCCTGGACGTGGTCTTTTACACCAACCGAAACGCCGCCGGTGGAAATGATGACATCAGCAGAGAGTGCCTGATCGAAGAGCTGATCCAGCGTGCCGGGATCATCGGCACCGATGCCGAGGCAGATGGGAATGCATCCGCATTCCGACAAGCGGGTTTTCAGGAGGTGCAGGTTCGAATTGATGATTTTGTCGGGACCGGGATCCTGACCGAGTTCCACCAGCTCATCACCGGTCGAGATCACGGCGACCCGCGGCCGCGGAAAAACGCTGACATATTCGACGCCGGCGCTTGCCAGCAATGCAATGTCGCCGGCACGCAACCGTGCTCCCGCATCAAGCAGGACGTCACGGCTGCCATACTCCTCTCCGCGGTAACGCACATGCTGCCCGATTTCTGCCACTTTGGTCAGGTAAACACAGTCGCCTTTTTCCTGGGCCTGTTCGAGAGGAATTACGGTATCAGCTCCCGGTGGCAGTTGAGCACCGGTGGTGATGTGGACCGCTTGTCCCGGGTAAAGATGTCCAGGGAAAGGGTGTCCTGCGTAAGAGGCACCGACGATTGCAAGCCCCGCGTCAGTCTTTCCCGGCAGACCGGCGAGGGCAAAACCGTCCATAGCCGAATTGTCGTAGCGCGGCATGTCCCAACGGGACACTGCCGGTAAGGCCAGAACGTGTCCAGACGCGTCGTCAAGGGCAACCTCGATGGGCGGCAAAGGGGTCACCGAATCCATGATCCGCTGCAAGGCGTCATCGTAACTGATCATCATGATCCTCTCTTGAAAGTGCGTTCCCATCCAGTGGTATGGTCCAGAGACTGCGTTTGCGCAGACAGACTCTCAGGGTATCGCCAACGGTGTAACCCAGATCACGCATGGCGCAGTTCGGCAGTTCGACATCGACGATGACATCGCTGTTATTCAGCTTGACACAAAGTGTATGTGTACCGCCGAAGACGAGAATGTCGTCGACCGTGGCGTGGAACAGGTTGTCCTGAAGCTCCGGGCCAATTGGCTTGTTTGGCCGGATGACGATCACCTCCTCAGAGCGGATACCGGTGGCGAGCTTTTGGCCCCTCTGCGCTCCTGCATGTCCGGGAGCATTCAGATTGAGGTCGTCGCCGAGTTGTAACGATCCATCCGCAAGAACGTCTTGGACGGTCAGATCAAAAATGTTCTGGTTGCGCAGAAACCGCGCGACATCAAGAGTGGCCGGTCGATAGTAAATATCATCACGGGCGCCAACCTGCCGGAGCTGTCCACTGATTAATACGGCAATCTGCTCTCCAAGCATGAAGGCTTCCTCCTGGTCATGTGTCACATGGAGGATGGTAACCCCCAACCGCTGGTTGATCTCACGCAGTTTTACCTGGAGTTGTCGTTTGATCGT
>JBPPMD010000229.1:0-10925 GCA_051305875.1 Desulfuromonadales bacterium
CGGGCGCAATAAATTGCGCCCCTACACCCTGACCAAAACCGGGGTCATTGATCACGATGATCCCGTGGTTGTGGTTCGGCATAGCCACGAAAACATCCACCTCGATATTCTGATACCTTTGCTGCAAAGCATCCCAGATTGCCGTTAGAACCCGCCCCATATCTTTAAACCGCATCTCTCCATTAACCACCTCACCAAACAAGCATTCAGGTAGATGTGTACAAGGAACCGGTTCCGCAACAGAATTGCCAGTCCGACAGGCTGCTAGGCAGCGAGTTCAATCCGCACGGAACGACCAAGCCGGGCTTCAAGCGTGATGAGCATTTCGAGGCTGAATTTTTCCCACTTGCCGCGAACAAGATCGGAGACGCGGGATTGAGCAATGCCAAGGCGCTTAGCTGCTTCGGCCTGTGTCAACTTGTTGTTCTCAATATAGAGACGCAGGTCGCTCATGAGGCTGGCGCGCATTTGCAATACCGTCGCCTCGGCGGGATCAAACCCAAGATCGGTAAACACGTTGCCGCAGGATTTTGTGGTTTCTTTTTTCATCACTTGCCTCCAATTGCGCGACAGCGCTTGCGTGCGAGTTCGATATCTTCCTGTCGGGTCTTCCGGGCCTTTTCTGGAACGCATGCAGAACGTAAACGGCGTCTGCAAACTTGGCGACATAGATGACCCGCCACTCCCCCAAGACATGGATGCGAATCTCCATCGCCCCTTGTCCCACTTGCGGCATGGGCTTCCAGTCAGCCGGCATCAGCCCCTGCTGAACGAAATGCAATTCGAAGCCGGTTGCCCGACGAGCTTCAGCCGGGAAGTTTTTGAGGTCGTCCTGGCTGCTGCCGAGAAATTCGAGTGGTTTCATAAAGGCATTATATAAGTTCACTGATAACTTATCAACTAACTTTGATAAGGGTGGGGTGCGTGGGTGCTAACGGCTTGCGATAGGCGGTGCTGTTCTTTCGTTGAAGTCTGCTCCCAATTGTAGCCATGTGCGAGGCATCGACCGGTCTTGAGTTGTCGACGCTTTGTCGATAACTGAAACTGGCATCGAGTGATGGCGTAGATTTGAAGAAGCCTCTGGTTTCTCAATAAAGCTCATACTTCAACAAGCGACACTCAATCGGCCCGTTGTAGAGCACGATGCGTCGAGAGGCCTTGAGGCCGACGCGTTTCGCTAGGTTGAGGTTGCCGGTAAAGATCCAGGCGGTCCAGCCTTTCCAGCGCTGTTTGAAGGTGTCGCCGATCTTGCGGTAGAAGGCTTCGAGTTCTGCCTCGTCACCGATCCGTTCACCGTAGGGAGGGTTGCAGATCAGCGTGCCGTGATCTGAGGGTGGCTCGAGTTTGGTAAAGTCAGTGTAGGACCAGCGGATTTGTGCTCCGATCCCGGCATTCTCGGCGTTGCGCCTGGCCAGCTCGATGGCACGTTGATCCCGATCACTGCCGAAGATCAGGTTGGCGGTAAGCGTGCTTTGAATCTGTTCAGCTTCCTCGATCAACTCCTTCCATGCCGAGGCGTTGAAGTCGGGCCAGCGCTGGAAGCCGAAGTCAGGCGAGAGCAGGCCGGGGGCTGTGTTGCTGGCGAGCAGGGCGGCCTCAAGCGGCAGGCTGCCAGAGCCACACATGGGGTCAACAAAATGGGTTTTCTGGTCCCAGCCGGTTAGAGCCACCAGCCCGGCGGCGAGTGTTTCCTTGAGCGGGGCGATGGTCGGGTCGCGGCGATAGCCCCGGCGATGCAGGCCAGTCCCGGCCAGGTCGAGGCTGATAGTGCACTGATTTCTCGCCAGGTGCAGGTTGATGCGCAGATCGGGATCTTTCGGATCAACGTTGGGCCGCCGGCCACTGAGATCCCTGATTTTGTCAACAATGGCATCCTTGGTTTTCAATGCCGCAAAGCGGGAGTGGGTCATTTCTGAGTCACGCAGGTTGGCATCCACGGCCAGAGTCATGTCAGCGGTCATGAGCTCATGCCAGTTGAGCGCATAAACGCCCTCGTAGAGAGCTTCCTGGGACGGGCAGGGGAAGCTGACGATCGGTTGCAGAACCCGGTTGGCGGTGCGCAGCCAGAGGCAGGCCCGATACCCGTCACTCAGGGTGCCGCAGAAGTTGACGCCTCCATTTGCGGGGATGACCTCGCGAGCGCCCAATCTGGTCAGCTCTCCAGCCAGGACTTCTTCGAGTCCCTTGGTTGTTGTTGCAAAAAATTTCATTTATTGCCTGTTCAAAGTTTATGCGGTCGATCGCTTTCCAGGGCGGCTTCCGGCAGGCGAAAGTTGCGGCGGTAGGTACGAATTTCCAGCAGAGTGATCTTGACCACGCTGACGATGGGCACGCCGATAATCATGCCGATGACGCCGTAAAGCTTACCGCCGACGATGATGGCGAAAAAGACCAGCAATGGATGAAGGTTGGAGACCCGGGAAATGAGAATAGGAATCAAAATAAAGTTGTCAATAAGCACCTGTGCAATCAGCACATAAAGTATCACGATCCACCAGAACTGTCCGCCGACTCCGAGGTCGGCAAAAGCGATCAATAGACCGGGGATCATGCCGATGATGGGGCCGATATAGGGGATCAGGTTGGTGATCCCGGCAAAGATACCCAGCATTGGTGCATAACGGATATCCGTAAGGGATAAACCGCCAGCGACGACCAGGCCGACGATAATTGCTTCGAGAACCCTGCCGCGCACGAATTGCGAAAGCTGGCGGCTGACCAGATAAGAGAGGTCATGAGCCATCTCGAAATGCCGGTTCGGGGCAAGCGACACGCAGGCGCTCCTGATCCTGCGGCCATCACGCAGAAAAAAGAAGGTGAAGAGCGGCACGAGAATCATCAGGCCGCCTATTTTCATGGCCGACTGTGGCGTCTGGGCCAGGATTGCTGCCATTAATTGCTCCGCCCAACTGCGAAGCTTCATTGGTAAGCTGTAGTCCTCAATGAATGGGAAGCGATCGTGCAGGGCTGCCATGCTTCTTTTTACGCCTTCGATAGCCTGGTGAGTATAGCGCGGGAAGTCGGTCCGCATGTTGCCCCAGAACTCCTGCACGTGAGGAACCAGCCAGAGAATCAATAGCGTGGCCAAGCCAAGAGTTAGCACATAGACAATGAAGATGCTTACTGTTCGGGTGAAGAGCCTTTCAAGTTGAGTCACTACAGGGTCGAGAAGAAAAGCCAGCACCAGCGAGAAGAGCAACGGCAGGAAGAGTACGGAAAAAGCGGTACGTGAGATGCCGATCAGCGAAGACACCGATGAATAAACAGACAAGCCGCAGGCAATTGCAGCTGAGAGAATAAGGAATGCCATGGCGGCCTGGGCACGGGACCAGCCGCGATGCTTTTGCACAGGGTTATTCATGTCTCAATATTTCCGGGAGAGACGCGCTCACCAGCCTGGATCCGCAACCGGCGGATTTCATGGCTTGCGGCCTGGAGCCGTTCACTGACAACCCGGGTTAACCCGAGAAGAATGCTACTGGAAATAAAGGGTTTCCTTTCAGCGAGTTCGAGGATGTCGGCGCGGAATAATCCAACCAGTTCCGTGGTTTCCATCGTTCGTGCAGAGGCGCTGCGTGGTGCCGGCGCCGTCAGAGTGGTTTCACCGAAGAAATCCCCTGGTATGAGACGAACCAGTTCATCTTCGGCACCGCTCTGATCACAGGCATAAATCTGCACTGAACCGCTACGAATCATGTACATGCCGGAACCGGGGTCACCCTCTTCGAAGATGGTTTCATGGGCATCGTAGCTGCGAACATGCACAAGATTTTCAAGAGTCGACAGAGCACGCGGCGAGAGTTCCGAGAAGATTGGCAAGTGTTTCAGAAAATAGGCCAGCGACTCATCATCATGCTTCTTGCGAAAAATGTTGATCCAGAGGGGATCCATCGGTTTCTCCTGTTACTGGCTGTCAAGCCGGGTCTGGACGTTCCTGGCTGGCGACAAGCTCCTGGTGATTTTTAAAGAAAATTTCCAGATTGTCCTGAAGTTGCGGGCGAAGGATAGCGCGCATCAATTGCCGGCAGCAGACTACTGTCTATCCCGAAGGCTGTTAGTTGACACCTTTGTTGAGCGTTGCTACCTTGAAAATGTGAAGATGAAAGTATTGCCGGAATGTATATATTTTGAAGATAATCGATTGTTTAGGTAGTTGCAAGGAGCTTCTGTGACAAGTTTTGATGTGCGCAGACAGCCGACCTCTGCCGGTGTATACCTGATGAAGGATGCTGCCGGAAAAATCCTTTATGTCGGCAAGGCCAAAAATCTTCGGTCGCGTCTGCGCAGTTATCTGCAGGCTGAACGTGATACACGGCCGCAGATCAAGTTCCTCATGGAACGTACAGAAACCATAGAAACGATCGTGACAGACACAGAAAAAGAAGCCCTGATCCTCGAAAACACCCTGATTAAAAAACATCGCCCTCGCTACAATATCCATCTGCGTGACGATAAGACCTTCGTTTCCCTGCGCATTGATCTGCGTGACGAATTCCCGATGCTGGAGGTTGTCCGGCAGGTTCGTCAGGATGGCGCTCGCTACTTCGGGCCGTTCGCTTCATCTTCAGCGCTGCGGCAGACGCTCAAGGAAATATATCGAATCTTCCCTTTGCGTCATTACCCACCGGCAAAGTGCCGGCAAAGGGGACGACCCTGCCTGTTCCACCAGATAGGTCAATGCAGCGCACCCTGCCACGGACTTATCTCTCCTGCTGCCTATAAGCTGCTGGTAGATGGCGTTCTTGCCCTTCTCGACGGTCGACAGGGAGAAGTTGTTGATATGCTGCGGCGGCGCATGATCGCTGCCTCAGGTGAACAGAAATATGAAGAAGCAGCGGCACTGCGTGACCATATCCATGCAATCGAGCAAACTGTTGAACAACAAAAGTCGGTTCGCTATGGAGTCATTGATCAGGATGTCGTGGGGATTTTCCGGCAGGGAGGTGAAGTCGAGGTCGTCATGCTCTTTTACCGTCAGGGGAAATTAACGGCACGGCGCAACTACAACCTGACCTGGCAACTGGATGAAGCCGAACTCCTGGCAGAGTTCCTTACGCAATTTTACGGTCGCGATGTGCCGATCCCGGAAGAGGTTGTGCTACCTTTTGAGATTGAAGGGATGGTTGCTCTTTCGGAATGGCTCACAGAGCGGCGAGGTCGCAAGGTTCGTGTCCTGGTGCCGCACCGTGGTGAGCGTATGCGTTTGGTTGAATTGGCGAATCGCAATGCCAGAGAAGTATGGCAAGAGCGTGGCAGTCGCGACGAGGCACGGCACAAAGTTCTTGCTGAGATCAAACAGCGTCTGCATCTGCAGCGGTTACCACAGCGCATGGAGTGCTTCGATGTTTCAACAATCCAGGGCCAGGCTACGGTGGCCAGTATGGCGGTTGTGCTGGATGGTGAACCGGCACCGGCTGAATATCGGCATTATCGGGTGAAAACTGTGGTTGGTACCGATGATTATGCGGCATTGCAGGAAGTCTTGCAGAGACGTCTGCAGCGCGGCCTGGAGGAGGGGAACCTCCCCGACTTCATGCTCATCGATGGGGGGAAAGGCCAGCTGGGGGTTCTGACCATGGTCCTTGACGAGTTGCATCTCACTGCCGGGATTGATATTGCCGGGATCGCTAAAAGCCGCGTAAAGGCGAATGTCCGTGGGCGCTCAGTTGAGCGCAGTGAAGAACGTATTTTTCTTCCTGGCCGTAAGAATCCGGTGATCTTGAGACGCGGCTCTGCAGCTCTTTTTCTGCTTGAGCGGTTACGTGATGAAGCCCACCGCTTTGCAATCACCCATCATCGCAAGGTCCGGGGCAAGGCTCATTTGCAATCTTCTTTGGGCGATATCCCGGGGATCGGCCCCAAGCGTCAGAGGGCGCTTTTGAAGCATTTCGGAAGCCTGAATAGAATCAAAACCGCCAGCCTGATTGATCTGCAGGCGATGCCGGGTCTGCCGGCACGGATAGCTGAAGAGATATATAGATATTTCCATGGTTGATGGCGAGAAGGGCAAAGGTTCCCGGAAAGCCAATCCATGAACATCGAAAGGCCCCTGGTTAACCAGGGGCCTTTCGATGTTTCCTATCGGCGTGTCTGTTTATTCAGCGGCGACTTCAGCATTTTCAACAATAACGTCATATGCATAGCCGTATCCGAAATCTTTATCAATAACCAGAACGCCGTTGATGGTAACAGTGTCGCCCTTTTCAGCTGTGGCATCGGTGGTGACGGTCAGGTCATTGGCTCCGGCTTCGCCGGTACCATCCTGAAGGTGAATCCAGTTTTTGCCCATGATGCCGGGGCTGAATTTTACCACCTTGCCACGAACTTTCACCGGCTTTCCGGCCAATTCGGCTTTCTTGGCAAAGATGTCTGCTACGGTCTGACCGCCCTCTGCGGCAGTGATGCCGGAAAGGTCGACGTCAGTCGTTTCAACGACGGTCTTGCCACCGGTCATTGGCGGATGACCAGCAGGCATATCACCGGTCAGGTTTGCTGCGCCGCCAACCAGCACGGAGGGGACGAAGTAAACCACGTCAAAGGTGCGGTCGAGGGTTTTGCTGTGATAGTCGGCCATCGGCATCCCTTCGGGGATAACAACATCGTCATCGACCTTGACAGCAAACTGGGGAGCTGCAACCCAGAGCGTCTCGCTGCCGGTGTCTACCTGGATATAGGTGTAACCTGCGGCATCCATGGTTTCCAGGACTTTGCCGGTTTTGCCGGGAGCAGCTTCGGCTGCTGCCGGAGCGGCTTGCGCAGAAGGCTTGGCTGCCTCAGTTGTCGGCGCAGGTTTGTCTTCGCTGCAGCCAGCGAACAGGGTAAGAGAAAACAGAGCTATGCAGAAAATAGTCATCAGTTGTTTCACGGGTAGATCCTCCGATCCTTTAATTTGTGGGCGGAATGCCCGGTCAGGTATTTGTTGAATGTTTCTAACCTCGATTCGGAGTTATAGCATAGTCGGCGTGAGCACAGCAAGCCCTACTATTTGATCAGGCGGTGATATTTATCAGTGAGTCTGTGCAGACGGTCAGCCAGTTCGTCGGTCAGTGCTCCTGATGTTATTTGCCAGTCCCAGTTTCCCATTGCCTGGCCTGGGGTATTGAAGCGTGCCTCTTTGTCGAGGCTGAGGAGATCCTGGCAAGGGATGATGCAGAGGTTGGCAGTGCTTGCCATGGCCAGGCGGATAAGTGCCCAGGGCATTTCCGGACGATGTGTGCCAAGGTATTTTCGAATACGGTCTTTTTGCTCTTTTGTGAGGCCATGCCACCAGCCCAGCGTTGTGTCGTTGTCGTGAGTGCCGGTATATACCACACTGTTCTCTGTGAGATTCTCTGGCAGATATGGGTTGTCGGGGCCGGAATCGAAGGCAAATTGCAAGACCTTCATTCCCGGGAAGCCAAAATCATCACGCAGCTTCTCAACCTCTGGAGTAATGATCCCCAGATCTTCGGCAACGATTGGCAAAGTTGTTCTCTGTTCACACAATATTTCGAAGAGCTTGCGTCCCGGCACTTCTTCCCAATGGCCGTTGACTGCGGTTTCCTCATCGGGAGGAATCGACCAGCAGGCCTGGAAGCCGCGGAAATGGTCGATGCGAACCATGTCGCTACTCTGCAACTGATGTTCGAATCGCCTTAACCACCAGCGAAAATCCTCTGCCTCCAACTGTTCCCATCGATAGAGAGGATTGCCCCAACGTTGACCGGTTTCGCTGAAATAATCCGGGGGTACCCCGGCGATTGCCGTCGCTCGTCCGTGCTCGTCCAGTTGGAACAACTGCTGGTTGGCCCAGACATCCGCTGAATCGTAGGCGACGAAAATCGGAATGTCGCCGAAAATCTGGACACCATTACGATTGGCGTAGGCTTTCAGTTTGTGCCATTGCTCGGTAAAAACGAATTGCTGATATTTGTAGTGCCGGCATCTCTCTTCCAGCTTCTCTCTCCACGCATTCAAAACCTCCGGTTTTCGTGCGCGCAGACTCTCCGGCCACTCAGACCATGCCTGCCCGGAAAAAGCTTCTCGCAAAGCCATGAAGAGGCTGAAGTCTTCCAGCCAGTCTGACTGCCCATAACAGAATTTATTGAAAGCCTGATGTCTTGTCATTGTCGGCTTGCTGAAGAACTGTTGCCCCGCTTCCTGCAACAAGCTGCTTTTCAGAGTGCGCACCTGGTTAAAATTAATACCGGCACTTTGCTTAATGACGGCCTCGAGCCGCGAGCCGTCCAGGTCGCCGCAGTCGACAAGCTGCTGCAGGTCAATCAGGACCGGGTTGCCGGCAAAGGCCGAGAGGGCATTGTAGGGCGAGTGGCCGTATCCGGTCGGCCCCAACGGTAAAATCTGCCAGACGCTCTGGCCGGCCCTGACCAGAAAGTCGATAAAGGCAAAGGTCCCCCCGCCGAGGTCGCCAATATGAAACGGGCCCGGCAGGGCTGTCGGGTGAAGTAGGATGCCGCTTGCTCGCTGCATGGATTGATTCTCCTCTGAGCCGATTATGACACAGCAAAAAGCAGAAACAAGCAGAAACCTTATTGACCCTCTTTGATGGTAATAGCTGTGATCTCGCCGCTATTGTCAACTTATGAGACTTGGTTATCTGTGAAAACTAATGTATATTCGTACACTGCTGTCAGTTGTTCTCGGCACGACGTCTTTCTCTAAATCTGTAAACAACGGGTCACCGCATGCTGCGTTTCAGACTACTCCGTAACCTCCTGATCCTCTCTCTTGCGATGGCCATACTTTTGCCTGTCTATGAATTTTTTTTCGTACATCCTGCGTACAAAGATCTGCTGGCTGAAGAAACCGAGAGCGAGGCCGTTCGATATGCCAGCTACATGGTGCGGGCTCTCGGTCTGGAGAACCAGCTACTGGTCAAGGATCGTCTCCCGGCGGGGCTGGGGAAAAGCCTGCAGCCGGCAAGCAGGGATCATCGGCTGATCAAGTTGCGTATTTTCACGGCACAGGGTGAGGTAATTTTCTCAACCAAGCAGGAAGAAATCGGCATCCTCAATAGTAATGACTACTTTCGCGAAATTGTTGCCAAAGGACAGGTGTATTCCAAGGTCGTCAGAAAAGACGACAAGACTGCCGATGGTGATGTCGCTAAAATCGATATTGTCGAAACGTATGTGCCGTTCATGGCCTCTGATAAGTTTGGCGGCGCTATTGAGGTTTATTACGACGTCAGCGATAGCGTCAGCAGGGTCAAAACCCTGACTTCGCATTCCATGGCCACTACCTTGTTCATGTCATTGGGGTTTCTTGCCGCTATTTTTTTCGCACTCACTCGCGCCCAGATGAGCTTTCTGCAACGGGACGCGGCAGAAGAGGCCCTGAGATTAGCCAACGGAAAACTCGAAGCACGGGTTGCCGAACGGACCCGGGAGCTTTCGGATACCAATCTAAAGCTGACGGATCAGATTGTCGAGCGAGCTCGGGCGCAAACAGCTCTGGGAATGGCTCTTGAGGAGATCAAGGCTGATCGGGAAAAGCTGGAAGGAATCCTGAGCTCCGTACCGGATGGTGTTGTAGTGACAGACGGCGACTTGAATGTCCTGCATATGAACGCTGCCGCGGAAGGTATATTGGAGACGCCTCTGGAAAAGGCTTTGGGCCATCCCGTCGCTATACTCAGTAAGGAAGTTGATTTCATTAAAAAGATCGGACAACGACTTGATCTTACTTATGGCCCCCAGTTTTTCGATTTCGAGCTGTCGGGCGACAGTAGCAACAGCCGTCGAGCCTACCAGACACGTGTTTCCCAGTTTATTTCAGATTCAAGCGATTCTCCAGGAATTGTTCTGCTGATCCGCGATGTTACCAAGGAGCGGGAGATTGAGCAGATGAAGAGCGCTTTCCTTGGCATGGCTGCTCATGAATTGAACACGCCGCTCACGACGATCATAGGTTACACGGAGTTGCTCACGGCAGAAGAAACAGCGGGTACTTTCAATGAACAGCAACAGAAAGACTTTCTTTTGTTGGTCCACAACAAGGCTTTGGCCCTGGGCGGGCTGATCGATGACCTGCTCGATATCAGCAGGGTAGAGTCGGGGCGTCCCCTCGATCTCTGCCGCCAGGATTTCCTGCTCAGCTCCATGATCCGTGAGATTGTCGAATCCTACCGTGAAGAGTGTCGTTGCCATCAGTTTGAAGTGGCGCTGCCGGATGAGGTCGCGAGCCTTTGGGCCGACCCGTCACGCCTTGAACAGGTCGTGGATCATCTGATCAGAAATGCCGTCAAGTATTCACCGGAGGGGGGGCGCGTGAGGGTAACTTTGACTGTACATGATGGCGAGTATGAGATCTCCGTTGAAGACGAGGGCATTGGCATGAATGAAGAACAGCTTGCGCATATTTTTGATCGTTTCTATCGTGCGGATTCATCAGATACAGCCGTGCAGGGTGTCGGATTGGGCATGAGCATCGTACGTAATATCGTGCTGGCGCATCAGGGCGAAATCCATGTCGACAGCCAGCCCGGAAGTGGTACCAGGGTCTGCATCACCCTGCCGATGACTTCATCTGCCGGTCATGATGAAAACAATCAACCCTTCGCGGCCAATTCAGGAGGCTGCTGATCTATGCTTTCCTGATTGACCCCTCTATCTGATTTGCGTTAAAATTAATCAGTAAACGGGCGTTATGCCCGTTTTTTGTTTTTTGTTGTCATGTAAAATCAGCAACTTACGATGTTTTCTCTTGAAAAAGCCGACTGAATATGACCTCAATAAGCCTCCTGTGGTCCACTTTATGGTCAGTTTTTTTACAACCTGAATATAGCCCATTCATGATGGATAACAGGGGGCCTGACTTCTTAGAGATTTAAAGAAGCACGGATAGGTCTATCTGCATTTTTAAGGAGCTGTGCGTGGCTAATCGCCTGATAATCCTGCCGTAGTGATTCTCTTGTTCAGGTGTTG
>JBPPMD010000233.1:0-19834 GCA_051305875.1 Desulfuromonadales bacterium
ATATACAGTAGCTGCGATCCAGTGAACCAGGTCAGCGGCAATCCCGGTCAGGTCATTCTGTTGTGGAGGAGAAGAGTTGCCGTGGCCGGGAAGATCCGGAATCAGCAGATGGAACTCAGTAGCAAGCAACCTGGCAAATTCGCTGAACACCGCAGCCGACATAGACCATCCATGCAAAAGCACGAGGGGACGGCCGTGACCGATTTCGTACCAGGTCAGCTGTCTGCCGTCTGCCAGTTTGAAATGGTTTTCCTTCACCCGGAGAATTCCCCGTAGGCAGCAAGAATTTTTTCGCAAGCGTATGCCAGGTCAATCGGGTCATGACTGGCCATGACCGTCGCACGTAGACGGCAAAGTCCCGGGGCAATAGTTGGTGGGCGGATACCTTGCAGGAAGACACCTTCCTCGAGCAATCGAGCCGACATCTTCATGGTTGGCTCAGGCTCTTTTGTCAACACCGGGATAATCTGTGTGGTACTGCCCAGCAAATCCATCCCTCCAGCAATCAGCGATTCAGACAGCTGGACACGATTTCGCTCAAGGTTCTCACGCAGCGCCCTGCCCTCATCACTGTCTACAAGATCAAAGGCAGCCATGGCAGCGGCAGGGACGCCTGGCGGCAGGCTGGTGGAAAAGATAAAGGAGCGGCTATGATTGATCAACGTATCAATCACCACCCGTTCTGCTGCAAGATAAGCCCCGGCACAGCCAAGTGCCTTGCCGAGCGTTCCCATATGCAGATCGATGCGTTCGAGGCAGTTGAAAAGTTCTCCTGTGCCCCGTCCATTTTTGCCCAGCACTCCGGTGCCGTGGGCATCGTCAACCATCAGCAGGGCATTATGTTCCTCTTTCAGATCACAGAGTTCCGGCAGTGGAGCCAGATCGCCATCCATGCTGAAAACTCCATCAGTGACTATCAACCAGCGGCCCTTGCGGTTTGGTTTCTCCCGCTCCATGATTTCGGCAAGAGCGACAGTATCACAGTGGGGATAAACAATCGTGCGAGCTCGAGCCAGTCGGCAGCCGTCAATTATCGAAGCATGGTTGAGTTCATCGGAAAAGATGACGTCTTCCGGGCCGAATAAACCTTGAAGGATTCCGGTATTTGCAGCATAGCCTGAATTGAAGAGAAGCGCTGCCGGCACCTTCTTGAAGGCGGCGATTCGCTCCTCAAGGGCAGCATGCACCGGCATGGTACCGGAGACCAGACGACTGGCGCCGGAACCGGCTCCTGACCCTCTGGTCGCGGCAATCATCTTCTCAATCAGGGCTGGATGCCCGGCAATACCGAGGTAGTTATTAGAGCAGAGCAGCAGAACTTCACGACCGTTGACGAGGACTTTCGGCCCCTGGCCACCTTCAACGATGCGCAAGGATCTCAACAGCCCCCGTCGTTCAAGCTGATCAAGCTCGTGTCGCCAATTATCCATCAGTGGCTACCCATTTTCCAGGTGGTGATATGGACCCTAAAGCATTGAACAAAACTGCCTGACGTTCCATATAGTTGACAAATCCTTGCGGAGAAACATGTGATTTTTTGACAAAGAAAACCCGTCCGCCGTACGAGTCGCCAACCGGTTTCAAAGCAGAAATCCGCTGGTAGCCGCCTGACGGTGCAGCGACATATCCGGTGGTGTAATTCGGGTCGTCGGACCAACAGAGCTCTGCAACTATCCCCGGAGCACGGAGGACCTTGCCCGCCAGTACCAGGGCTTCCAGAACGCGATGATGACCAAGGCCCGCAGAAGCCAGTTCACGCATCAACTCTGCCCGGCACTCTGGCGACAGATCCATTCTCGAGACCCTGACCCCACGAGTTGGGTCTTTCTCAAGACGCTCACCAGTTTCTGCATCCATGATCACGGCACCGCGCATGACCGAACCTCCGGTCCCGGCGCCATTGGCAAGCAAGAGAACCGCCTGGGCGGCAACATCTTTTTCGACACCGGCTCTGAACAGCAGACTGCCGGCGAGTTGACGGCCATCCTGCCAATTGTTCACAATATATGTGGCGACATCAGGAAGCGGTTCGAAACGAATCGCAGAAACAATTCTTTCTACGCTGCAATGGATCTCTACGGCCACCCCGTTGGCACAATTCATTGCACGCGCCACCATTGCCGCTGTAACTTCGCTGACAGCGGCTGCTGAAACAATGCGTTCAGCGCCGGCAAGGTGTTGCCCCTGACATGACGCCCGCATGCGTACAGAGTAAAAAGGAGTGTCCATGGAGGATGAAATTATCATTGTGCCCAAGTGTTGTCAACCTTTCAGCACAGGCGGTTAACGACTCTTTTTTTCAGGATAAGCATATGATACTGTTAGGTATCAGCAATCAAATCTTAGCCTCGAGCTGCATGAAAAATGGCGCCAGTCGGCTGCAGCAGCCATTCACATGGCGTCATCTGTACTTTTTTGTTTTATCTGGAAAAGGACGAAAGGAGATCTGTCGGGTGTAGAAAGCTGTTTAACACTTGTTTCGCTTAGCTGTAATCGCTATGCTTCAGCGAGGTTAACCGGTGTTTCCCTGGCAACGTCACGTGGAGACAAAACAGAGGCTTTCCAACCCGTTGGGATCAGTGGCCATGTTGATGAAGAATCACACCATCCTGATTGTCGATGACGTCTCCAAGCGTCGACTGCAACTCAAATCCATGTTGCTTTCAAGAGAAGACCTGGTTCTTGAAGCGGAAACTGCAGAAGCCGCCTGGGAGCAGATGGAGCGGAATCCTGCCACACTGATCATCACAGAGACAGAACTGCCGACACGCAGCGGTCTTTACCTGCTCCAGAAAGTCAAGCAACGCTACCCGGAAACCGAGGTTATTCTTACTACGCACAATGCCTCTTCTTTCAACCTTCTACAGGCCTTGAGGCATGGTGCCTTTGATTTTATCGTTCGTCCTATTGACACCTCGGAAATACTCTTCAATGTAGTCGACCGTGCCTTCGCCCAGATCGACCTGCGCTTGCAGAACCAGGTTCTGTTGGCTGAGCTGGAACATCGCAACCAGGAATTACTTCAATCGTTAACCATGATGACGGCTCTCAGTGAAGCAATTGAAACGATTAATTCGGCGATCGAGGTCGGCGATCTGCTGGGTCGTCTGCTTGACACGGCCCTTGATACCCTGCACGCTAAACGGGGCTTGCTGGCCCTGGTCCACGCCAACAGCGGCAGTCATTTCGGCATCAAGGTGAGTCGCGGCATCCCGGCAGCCTTTGCCCAGAAACACACTGAAAAACTACCGGAAGGGCTGCTGTTCGACATCGCCCAGAGTGGCAGCCCGCTGGTCGTTTCAGATCAACTGCCAACCTACATGACGGATCGGATCACAAAAAATGAACAGCCCCTGGTTGCAGAACCGGGACTGCTCTCTGTTCCGCTCTACCTTCGAGACAGATCCATTGGTGTCATGATCCTTTTTGGACACGCTGACAACACGCCTTTTACCGATCAGAACCTGCAGTTTCTGGTGCAACTGACACATCACGCCGCCATCGCTCTCGAAAAATCAGGGATTATCCACCAGTTAAAACGACAAGTGAAGAGCGACAAGGGCTAGCAGCTTGTCGGACTATCCATGAGCCGGCTGCAAATCCGGCTGTTTGGCCCATATTTCAGCTCCATTTTGGTCCATAGCTACGGCTATGAACCTGCAAGTGAGCTAAAATCTGTTCTCAAACATCCAAATTTTCGCTTCGGCCCGTATAGTCCGACAGGCTGCTAGGAGGCCTGCCGGCGTCGCTCGACAGTCGACCCTTACTTTACCTTGGATATCAATTCAATTTTCGCCAGAGAGTTCTTAACTGTCGCAACAATGCCTTTGGCATCCAAGCCATACCGCGCTCGCAATTCCACCTGGCTGCCCTGCTCGACAAACTTGTCCGGCAAACCGATCAGCTTGACCGGAGTATTAACTCTTTCCTCACAAAAAAGCTCGAGAACGGCAGAGCCAAATCCACCCTGGATGGCATTCTCTTCTGCAGTGAAGACGAAACCGGTCCTTACCGCTTCGGCAATCAGCAAATCTTTATCAAGGGGTTTGAGGAAAACCGGATCGATGACCGCAAGATCAAGACCGTCGCCAGCCAGCGCATCTGCTGCCGCCAAGGCTTCCGCGACCAGAGCACCGACAGCAAAGATGACTCCATCCTTGCCTTCACGCAGCTTTTCCCCCTGCCCCAGGACAAGCGAGCGTGACTTTTCAGGCGTGACACCGATTCCGGAACCGCGTGGATACCTGAAAGCAAAAGGACCGTCGCAGTGCGACGCGGTTACTACTGCATGACGCAGATAATTTTCGTCGCGGGGCACCATAAAAACCATATTCGGGATATGCCGCAGATAGGAAAAATCGAATACACCATGGTGCGTCGGTCCATCAGCGCCAACAAGACCACCTCGATCCAGGGCGAAAGTCACCGGCAGTTTCTGCAAGCAGACATCGTGTAAGACGTTGTCATAAGCGCGCTGCAGAAAAGTGGAATATATGGCTATGAACGGTTTGAGCCCCTGGGTCGCCATGCCTGCCGCAAACGTAACGGCGTGCTGTTCGGCAATACCGACATCAAAACAGCGCCCGGGGAAACGCTCGGCAAAAGTTTTGAGCCCGGTTCCTTCCAGCATCGCTGCAGTAATTGCCACGATGCGACTATCTTCCTCAGCCAACGCGGTCAAGGCCTCACCGAAGACGGCGGTATAACTGGGCGGTGCATTGCCGCCCTCCTTCACTTCTCCGGAAACCCGATCGAACGGTCCGACACCATGATAGAGGTGTGGGTTCTCTTCTGCGGGAGGAAAACCTTTGCCTTTTTTTGTGACCACATGCATCAGCACCGGGCCGTCCATATTGGTAATATTTTCAAGGGTCTGAATAAGTTCATCAAGCTTGTGGCCGTCAATCGGACCGACATAATCAAAATCAAACGCCTCGAAAAGCATGCCCGGCGTCAAAAAGCCTTTTACCGCTTCCTCTGCCTTCTTTGCCAAGCGCCTGAGATCCTTGCCAATTTTCGGAACGCTGTCGAGAAAGTTTTCCGTTTCGCGCTTCAAGCGTATAAAAAAGTCCGAGGTCAGTTGCCGGCTGAGAAAAGATGAGAGTGCGCCGACATTGGGCGAAATCGACATCTCGTTGTCATTCAGGATAACAAGAAGGTTTTTCTTGAGATGTCCCGCGTGATTCAGTGATTCAAAAGCCAGTCCGGCAGTCAAAGAACCGTCACCGATAACAGCAACAACCTTCTCGTTGCCGCCATGAACATCACGTGCTGTCGCCATACCGAGAGCCGCGGCGATTGAGGTACTTGAGTGCCCGACATCAAAACAGTCATGGGGGCTCTCATCACGCTTGGGAAAGCCGCTGAGACCATCCAGCTGACGTAAGGTATTGAACCGCGCGTAGCGGCCGGTCAGTAGTTTATGGGCATAAGCCTGGTGACCCACATCCCAGACAATTTTATCCTCGGGAGTGTTGAAAACCCGGTGCAAAGCAATCGTCAGTTCTACAACACCCAGAGAACTGGCCAGATGACCACCGGTCTCGGCCACGGTCGAGATAATAACGTCCCGCAACTCTTCGGCCAATCTCGGCAGATCTGCTTCAGGAAGAGCTTTTAGCGCCGCAATGGGATTTTCCTGCTTCAGGATATCAGACATATTCACCACGTATATTGTTTCAATGATTACGATCGATAATATAGCGGGCCAACACCTGCAGGGGTTCTGCAGCTGCCCCCAGGGGCATCAATGCCTCAACTGCAATGCTGCAGAGTTCATCGGCTCGCTGTCGAGCCTCAGTTAGACCGAGCAGGGCCGGATAAGTCGCCTTGCCACGGGCCTGATCACTACCAACATCCTTGCCGAGTTCCGACTGGTCACCAACAACGTCAAGAATATCATCTGCGATCTGAAAAGCCAATCCGGCGGCACCGGCAAAACGGGACAATGCAGCGAATTGCTCTTCATTACCACCACCAAGCAGGGCACCGACCTGAACTGAAGCCAGAATTAATCCGCCGGTTTTATGGGTATGAATATATTCAAGGGTTGGAAAATCAATCTCTTTACCCTCGGATTCCATGTCAACGATCTGGCCGCCGACCATACCCTGAGAACCGGAATATCGAGCAACGAGTTCAATAACTCTCAGAGCTGTTGCCGGCGATATCAACAGGTTGGCATCGGCGTCTGCCAGGAGCCTGAAGGCTTCAGTCAGCAGAGCGTCACCGGCTAATATGGCTGTAGCTTCGCCAAAAGCCTTATGATTGGTAGGTCGACCACGACGGAAGTCATCATCATCCATAGCCGGCAGATCGTCGTGCACCAGCGAGTAGGTATGGATCATCTCCACAGCACAAGCGGCATGCATGACCTGCTGCGCTGTGCCGCCGACCGCCTCACTGGCAGCGATCATCAGGATCGGCCGCAAGCGTTTCCCGCCGGCAAAAACAGAGTAGCGCATCGACTGATGCAGGGAGAAAGGCAAAACACTTTTGCCCGGCAGCCAACGATCAAGGGCCTGGTCCACCAAAGCCGAACGATTATGCAGGTAATCCTTGAGGTCCATAAAGCTGATCAATCCAGATTTTCATTGTCACCGAAAGGTTCGGTGGCAAAAGAGCCATCACTGCTTTTTATCAGGGTTTCAATGCGTGCCTCCACGGCCTGCAACTTTTTACGACACACGTTGGCACCCTTCACGCCGGCTTCAAAGCAGTCCAGAGCTTCGTCCAGGGGAATTTGCCCCTTCTCCAGTCGCGCGACTGCGTCTTCGAGGCTCTTAAGCGCTTGTTCGAATGTTATCTCTTTCGGCATGCTCACTTCCCTTTCATTTGTAAGACACCATGCTCCCGGCATTGTGTCAAGCAACTAAAGCTTTAATCCATGAGTAACTCATGATGGCGTCCATCCCATGACTATTTGCGAATGCATCACTCATGGATTCAGATAAGCTTCAGAAATGGCCAGCAATGCTAACGGATCAACCCGTTCTCCCAACAGCCTGACTGTAAGGTGCAGATGAGCACCGGTCGATCGACCGGTGCTGCCGACTTCACCGAGAACATCACCGGCCATGATTTCATGGCCTACCTCAACAACGACTTTTGAGAGATGGGCATATAATGACAACAGGCCCTCACCATGATCAACGACCACAGTTTGTCCGGTATAAAAAAGGTCGCTGACCAGAGCAACCTGACCGTTGCTGATTGATTGTACCGGGGTTCCATGGGGGCTTCTGAAGTCAGTACCGCTATGGGGTGATTTCGGTTTGCCGTTCATCACCCTGCGTTTACCAAAAACACTGCTGACCGGCTCGCTGACCGGCCTTTGGAAAGTCGTCCAGAATCTTGGTGAGCGCAAGGCAAACTTCTCATTGAGGAGGTCGCTTTCTCGACTGATACGGGCAACAGCTTTTGCATCCGGCGTCACCATCCGTTCCGGCAAGGACAAGTGCTCTTTGGGCCTTTCTTTGTAATCAACACGCAACACCAGTTCCGTGGCCATTGTCCGGCCATGCAGGTCAATTAGCGCGGAGAGTAAAGGATAATCTCCGGTGGGGACATCCAGGCCGACCGGCAGCAGAACCACGGCACCGCCAGTATCCGGATACAGGTAGAAGACTTCATCCCTGAAACGCACCACTCCGAAAGAGAGAGGCTCCCCCTGCCAACGCAGCACAGCCACTTCTCCATTGTTAACCTGTGGGGAAAGCAGACTCAGGTCGCCGCACCAGGCCGGCCAGGTAAGAAGAAGAGAAAGAGACAGCAGGAGAAGCAGACGCATCATGAATCAACTTCCTCCACCCGCACGCGCACCTGACCGCGAGAAAACCGCAGCCAGAGCTGATCTCCCGGACTGAGGGCTTGCGCAGACACCAGACCGGCACCGCCCTGTTCGCGGCTGGCAATCACATATCCCCTGTCAAGCTGCAGCAGCGGTGACAAGGTCTCCAGAAGGCCGGCAGCCATCCCCAGACGGTCAGTGAATTGCCGCATCCTTGTACTCATTGCCAGCACGAGACGTTGCCCGAGCCCGTCTACATCATCCGGAAGTCCCTTGAAGTCGAGAGCTATTCGCTTGAGACGTCCTTCAAATCCGGCTAGACGTTCGGTAACCAGGGTGAGCGACTGATCGAAGCGGGACTGCAAACGTATGATCAGATGATCGAGATGTGCCTCCAGTTCCTGCCGGTTTTTAGCAACCAGTTCGGCAGCAGCGCTCGGTGTTGGAGCGCGCAGGTCAGCAACTAAATCTGCAATAGTAAAATCGGTTTCATGACCTACGGCCGAGATAACAGGCACTTCAGAACCGGCGATTGCACGGGCGACAATCTCTTCATTGAAGGCCCACAGGTCTTCCAGTGAACCACCGCCCCGGCCGACAATCAAAACATCCAGCCCGCCATACTGGTTTAACTCTCTGATCGCTTCGGCAATGTCTTCTGCGGCACCGTCTCCCTGAACCTTGACCGGCCTCAACAACAGCCGCACATCGGGAGCACGACGACCCATAATATTAAGAATATCATGAATCGCAGCCCCGGTCGCCGAGGTCACGATACCGACAGATTGTGGAGAAGACGGCAGAGGTCGTTTGCGTTCCATGGCAAAGAGACCCTCGCTGGCAAGCTTTGCCTTGAGAGTTTCAAAAGCCGCCTGCAACTGTCCCTGCCCGCCCTGAGTCAGACCGTCAACAACCAGCTGCATTTCGCCGCGCGCGACATACACAGTCACGCTCCCCGAGCAGACGACCTGCATGCCGTCCCGGGGAAGACTGGCCACCAGTCGATTCCGGTTTCTGAACATGACCGCACGAATCTGAGAGCCACTATCCTTGAGAGTGAAATACCAGTGCCCCGAAGCCGGAGCAGCAAAGTTGGAAATTTCGCCCTCCACTGTTACCGAGACAAAATTTGTTTCCACGACCTCTTGAAGCAAGGCAACCAAACCGCTGACCGTTAGTTTCAGAGACATTTCATCCACTGGTCTTGCACCCTGTATCTTGTGGTTTTTGTTTGACTTTTCATCAATATACCCCTATATATTGGCGACCTTGACTCTTTGAAGGAATTTTATGACTGCACCATATATTGTCACAATTTCGAGCGAAAAGGGAGGCGTTGGTAAAACGACTCTCGCCACCAACCTGGCAATTTACCTTAAAGCCCTTCATGAGGACCTTCCTGTCACCCTGTTGAGTTTTGACAACCATTTTTCCGTGGACCAGATGTTCCGGATCAATCGGCAACCGGCAAAGGGTGATGTCAGCGGTCTTTTCTCCAGCATCAACCCTGATGCTCTGGTTGAGACCGGTGAATACGGCGTACAATTCATTCCTTCAAGCAATCAACTGAATGACCTGCGCCACGAGCTTAAGGATACGACACTCCTTGCGAAAGCTCTCGCTAAATCCTGTCTTGGCGGCATTGTGATTATTGACACCCGCCCAGACCTGGACATCTTTACCCAGAACGCTCTTTATGCTGCTGACCGGGTTATCGTGCCGGTTAAAGATGCTCCATCCATGGACAACTGTCGCCATATTTATGATTTTTTCGATTCTCATGGCCTGTCCCGCCGGCCATTACGAATACTGCCCTGCCTGGTTGACAATCGCATTCACTATGATGGCCCCTTCAGAGATCCATACCAGTTGTTGAAAGCCTATGCTATCAACCGCGGTTATCGCTGTATGGAAGGCTTCATTGCCAAGAGTCCCAAAGTTGAGTCGCTCAACACCAACCCCGAGGGCAAGATCTACCCGATTCTTACTCACGGCCGCCAGACTGAAGTGCATGTACAGATTGCCAATGTGGCACGCCAGGTCTACCTGCACTCCATCGACACCGAATTGCGGCGTCTGGACGAGCACCGGTTAGCCATGGTCCATGCTGAGAGAGAGCACCAGAGCGCTTACGAAATCCGATGTAAGGATCTTGAAACAGGTTGCCTGGTATGTGGCAGACCCCTGGTAGACAATGACGGGGTTAGTGCCGCCGGCTACTTTGCCCAGCTCTCTGATCTGAAGATATCCGGATTTATCGAAGAGGAGTGCTTTACCAAGCTGGTCTTCCGCTACTTTTACGGCGCAAAACGTTCCATTGAGCCACATGACCCGATCTGGGACCTGTTTCGTGAGTCAGCGCAGCGCTCCTACTTCCTCTTGCAGCGTGCTCCCCACACCCGGAATTTTTACCAGCAGAAGCTCTCCTTCTATCGTTTTGATGAGCATGGACTGGAGGTTTCGCACAAAACAATCGAGCTGCAGGAATTTGAAAAACGTCTTCTCTCCAAAGAACGCTCTGATCTGTTTCCTTTGCTTGAGCGTACCCTCTTCGACGATCAAGGCCGTCTTGGCGATTCTTTCCTGCTGCTGCGTAAAGTCAGTTCCGACCTTCCAGAAGAAATCCTCTACGACCAGAATTTCGAGAATTTTACCGCAATCATGGCCAAGATCAGCACTCAGCTGCCTTGAGCCAAAGACTGTTTCTGCAATAAAACCGAAACCGGGACAATAGTAACGCCACGAGCTGTCAATCCAGGGAGCTCCCTTCTCAAGGCTTCCAGAGTTTCCGGATAAGGGTGACAGATACCGATTGCCATTCCATTCTTGCGCGCCTTGCCCTCGAGACGTCGGATCTCTCTGGTAATCGCTTCAACTTCAGCGACATTATCAAGAAACACATCACGATTCATCGTCGGCACCCCGTACCGATTCGCTACTTCAGATACCCGGGAACGCCCCGTCGTCAGGCTGTCAATAAAGAACAGCCCTTTTTCCTGTAAACTCGCCATTACTGGCGCCAATGCCCTGGCATCCTCGGTAAAGCGAGAGCCCATATGGTTGTTGGTTCCTGAGACATAAGGAATCGAAGCGAGCAACTGATCGAAACGCCTGCGAATTTCAGTGTCGTCGTATTTGACAAACAAGGCGTCCTCGCCAGGATTGACATCAGGAAACTCTTGCGGCTCCATCGGCGCATGCAGCAGAACTTCGCGTCCGGCGGCATGGGCCAGCTCTGCGACCTGGACAGCATACGGTTCACCAGGGAGGATGGCAAATGTCACCTGCTGAGGCATCAAGATCAGTAAGTCAGCCGTGCGGGTACTTCGCCCGAGATCATCCATGATTATCGCCATCAGCGGGCCGTCAGGAACTGCTGAGGTTGGCAGGATAAAATGGATAACAATTTTCGTTTGACGAGACTTTTCAACGGTCAGTGAATTTGCCTCTCTCAAGCGCACGGAATAATCGCCCGGGATCTGCGTCAAGCGTTCCTGAAAACCCGCTACCAGTTCAGAGGAGGGGAACTCGCCCTGGATTGTGTAACGAGCAGGCTCAGTATCAAGGTCACGTTGGATATCACTGGCATCAATATTGAGAGCAGAAAGGAACGCTTCAACTTCAATAAGAACTGTTTTGGCATTATCAATCGGTGGTTTCTGCGCTGGCGGGACCACAGTTGACAGAGGTTTCTCCTCCATACGGGCAAGCAGAATCAGACTGAATATGGCCAGTCCGATCACCCCCAACAGTATCAGCAGGAATCTGTTTTTTTGAAAAAAATCAGGGCGCCGCTTCTTAGAGCGGCGCCGCTTGGTTGGTTTCTTCATAGATAATGCTTCTTAGTGTGCCAAAGAATCAGGCTGCTTTCAGGCCCTGAAAAATCTTCAGGCCTTTAAGCAGATCAAGCGCGCGCATCAGCTGAAAATCACTGCGGCTCGCTTCATCGAGCTGGTTTGCATCTGCTTTCGTGGAATTCTTACCGTTATTTTCCGTATCGAAATGATTCTTCAAATCCCTTTCACTGAAATGGTCGAACTCTTTGACTTCCTTGATTTCACTCTGGAGAACTTCGACATCTGGAACGATGCCACGGGCCTGAATCGAGGTGCCGTTCGGAGTGTAATACTTGGCCGTGGTCAGACGCAGCCCGGACTCATCGCTGAGCGGGATAATTGTCTGGACAGACCCCTTGCCGAAGCTCTGGAGACCCATGATCACGGCACGTCCATGGTCTTGAAGAGCGCCGGCGACAATTTCCGAAGCACTTGCACTGCCGCCATTAATCAGCACAACAATCGGATAATCGGGCTCGGTTCCGCTGCGCGTTGCAGTAAATTTCATTTGCGCCTCTTTCTCGCGACCCTGAGTATAAACGATCAAACCTTCTGCGATAAACTGATCGGCGATAGCGACAGCCTGGTCAAGGAGACCGCCGGGGTTATTGCGCAAATCGAGGACAAGACCTTGCAGAGCCCCGTCATTAACTTCACGTAATTTGTCAAGAGCTTTCCCAAGGTCTTCAGCAGAACGCTCCTGAAACTGGGTCAGACGGACATAGCCAATACCGTCTCCGAGGATTTTCGACTTGACACTCTTCACCTTGATGATCTCACGTTCCATGATAAACGTCTGAGGCTTTTCAAAGGTCGAACGCATAATAGTAATGGTGACCTTGGTTCCCGGTGCACCACGCATCAGTTGCACCGCTTCCATGATTTCCATACCCTTTGTATATTGGTCTTCAATTTTCAGGATATGATCTCCCGACTGCAACCCGGCACGTGAAGCAGGTGTGTCTTCTATCGGTGAAACAATGGTCAGGACGCCGTCACGCTGGGAGATTTCAATACCAAGGCCGCCGAATTCACCCCGGGTATCGACTTTCATCTCCTTGTAAATCTCGGGAGGCATGAAACCTGAGTGCGGGTCGAGCGAGACGAGCATCCCCTCAATCGCACCATAGACCAGATCTTTGATCGACACTTCTTCCACATAGCTGCGTTTCACGATTGTCAGGACATCAGTAAAAAGTTGCAGTTCCTGATAATCAGAAGCAGCATTCACCTTGGGCACCTCAATGCGCGCGAAAGATATCACGCCAAACATCAAGAAGAGCACCAGGGTTAGCAGAAGAATGGACAACTTGGTTTTAAACATACCGGCCTCCAGAATATCAACGTGGTTTTAACCAGCCGGCAGGATCGAGTGGTTTGCCACCTTGGCGTATCTCGAAATAAACTGCGTCACGGCCTTCGTAGCCTGAATAGGCGATAACCTCAGCAGCTGCAACGGAATCTCCAAGCTGCTTGGCAAAGCGCTCTATATGTGCATAAAGAGTGTAATACTTGCTACCATGATCGATGATTAACAACTTACCATAACCACGCAGATTGTTAGCGAAGATCACCTTGCCGTTTGCAGCAGCATGCACAGGTGTTCCAACCGCAGCTTCAATGTCAAAACCGTGGCTCTCTATGAGCGTGCCCAGGTCACCGTGACGGCTGGTACCGAACCCGACTCTGAGTTTACCGGGCACGGGCCATGACAGACGACCCTTCAGAGGTAAAAGCCCCTTCAGGTTTTCAGTATAAGGTTGCGTATGTTCCGTTTCAAGTTTTTTGACCAGTTCGTTCAGTCGGGCCGCCTTGGCGCGCAAGCCCTGCAGCATCCCGTTGAGGAGTTCGGCATCCTGTTTCACTTTTGCAAGGATAGCCGCTTTACTCTTTCGGGCTTTCTGAAGAGTTTCCTGTTCTTTATTTTCGCGCAGAACTATGCTTGACTGTTTCTTGCGTAAACCCTCAAGTTCAATCACTGCAGCCTGATAATCCTGCGACTGCTGTCGATAAGCGTTGAGCAGTTCGCGGTCATGTCGCACCATTCTCGACAAGAATGCATATTTTTCAGCGATATCCCGTGGACGCTCTGCTTCAGAGAGCAAGGCTCTGATCAGTCCAACCTCGCCGGTTTTGTAGAGAACAACCAGACGGTGGCGAATTTGCTGTTCAGTCTGATTCTTCTGCTTTTCTATCTTATGCAGAGCCTCACGTTGCTCTTCCAGGCGAGCAGAGAGCTCAGACAATTGCTGTTTGCTGCTTTTTGTCTGCAGTTCGATGCGGCGCGTCTCGGCATCGAGGCGTACAAGGTCTTCCGAGAGTTCTCCACTCTGCGATTTTTTACTGTGCAACCCCTTCAGGGTTTCCTCGATCTGTTGCTGGATCTGGTCAAGTCGCTCGCGACTCGCCTCCAGTTCGTCGTCTGCAGCAGCGGCAGCAAAGAAAGGTGCAAACAGGCAGACAAGCAACAGCCAGCAAAGTTTCTTACCAACCATATCCGACATGGTTCTCATGATGATCCGAAACGGACAAACTTACGTAAAGCAAACAGGCTGCCCAACAAACCGATGAGGCTGCCACCGACAACCAGCATGCCCTGCCAGACCGGCGGCAGAAAGTGAATCGTGTCGATCCCGGTAATCAGCAGCAGACTGCCAAGGCTTTTTTGCAGAACCACCTGAAAAACCAGGAAACTCAGACCAAGAGCTGTCACACCACCCAGCAGGCCCTGCAGAGCCCCTTCCACCAGATAAGGCAATTTTATAAAAAGAGAGGTCCCTCCGACCATGGCCATGGCCTCGAGTTCATCCTGGCGCACATAAAGTGTCAGTTTGATTGTATTGGCGACAATCACCAGAGCCGCAAAAATCAGAAAACCACCAAGTGCTGAACCGGACACCCTGAGCAGCAGGAGAAAAGCCTCCAGCTTTTCCAGCCAACCCTGACCATACTGCAGGTCATTAAAGCGGTGGTCCTTGCGCAGGCGCTCCACAACATTTGCGATTGCGGCTTCATTGCGCCAATCATCGGCAAAAGATATTTCCAGCGACGCAGGCAACACCTCCGGACCAAGCCCCTCGATCAGGTCGGCATCATCACCAAGACGTTTGCGGAACCGTTCATAAGCAGCATTGCGGGAGACGAATGTGACCTTCGCTACCTCGGGATAGCTTTCAATATCACTGACCCAGCCTTTAACGATCTTATCATCCGGCACATCATCAAGATAGGCAACGATTGCCAGTGTTTCCTCCCAGGAAGCGGTCAACTGCTGGACATTCAGTACTGCTATGGCGAAGAACGCAAGAAGGGCCAGGGCGACAGCAATCGTAGCAACGGACGCCAGGCTCAGCACCGGACTTTGTCGCATGTTGCGTAAGGCACGTTTCAGAAAATAACCGGCGCGCAATGCCATCAGGGTCGTCCTGTCAATCCGGCAGGTCCCCGGAACTGAGGCCAGTCGTCGAGAGTAATGCTGCCGGCGGCCAGAGATACAATGCGACGCGGGAACTGCTGGATCAGGTTGCGATTATGGGTCGCCATAATTATCGTGGTGCCTCTCGCGTTGGCGCTTTTGAAAAGTTCCATGATGTCCAGGGTCACTTCCGGGTCAAGGTTGCCGGTCGGTTCATCAGCCAGCAGGATCAACGGGTCTACGACCAGAGCACGTGCCACAGCAACACGTTGTTGCTCTCCACCGGAAAGCTGCAAAGGATAATAATTCAGGCGATGTTCGAGACCGACATTCTTGAGGGTCTGATAAACTTTTTTGCTGATTTCGAAACGCTTGCGCCCCTGTACTTCGAGAGGGAAGGCCACATTTTCGAAGACAGTCCGCCGGAGCAGGAGTTTGAAATCCTGAAAAATGATGCCGAGATTGCGGCGCAGATAAGGGATTCGGGCGGCACCGTAACGAGTTATATTGCGTCCATCGACCAGGATCTGGCCGCGGGTTGGCCGTTCCGCACAGTAAAGCAGCTTGAGCAGGGTTGACTTGCCGGCGCCGGAGGGTCCGGTCAGATAGACAAACTCACCCTTTTCGATCTTGAGGGTGACATCGCTCAGGGCATTCTGGTCACGCTGGTAAGCTTTGCAGACATTAAAGAGCTGAATCATATTCCTGCTTCTGTTGGCAATTTATCGATAGAGAGTATCAGTAATCGAGGTGGCTGGATATTACTTTAAGCTGAGTGACAATCACAGGCTCCGTGATGAGTCATGCGGCGATCAGATGGTTCAAAACTCCGGGATGTTTGTTGTTGGTTACTTATGGATTCCACTCGCTACCATTCCCGGTATGGAATACCGTTCAGACCGATCAGATCGCTGCCGCTATAAACGTCTTCCACTCCGCCCTCGGCGATTTCTCCATCAATAGACGGGGCAGGTTGAACCTCTTCCCAGGTCTCGCTTGATTGGGTAAAAGGGTCACGGGGGATATCACGAATATACTTGCTGGCGACCAGGTCATCCAGGGACTCCGGATAACGGATATGGTCAGCGAAATAAGCATCGATGGCTCGACGCATCTGGTAAAGGTCTTCCATCAGCACGGCTTCACGGGCCTTGATCAGATTGCGCTGGTAGCTCGGCACCACGATACTGGCCAGGATACCGATAATGGACATGACGATCAGCAGCTCGATCAGGGTAAAGGCCCGCTGCGAGGATTTTCTGTGCTTCAGAATCATAGACTTCACCAGGTATTGTAAGGCGTGCCATCCAGAGCCGTACGCGTGCTCGTGGAATAAACGTCGTAGACGTCGTCACCGCTGTAAAATGTTGAGTCCGGATCGTCCTTGTAAGAGCGCAGTCCCCACCCTTCACCATACTCATCGAAGGGGTCGTCAGGCAAACGTCTCAAATATTTGCGTTTATAAGGGTAGAGTCCGCCCCAGTCGCTACCTTCCAGAAGTATTTCAAGGTTTTCAGGATAACCGGTCTCATCGATTGAGGTAATAATCTTCTTCTCTGTAACAGCCCTGTCAAAATCTGCTTTGTAATTATCGATCGCCGTACGGATTTCTCGCAACGAACGCCGCAGTTCCAGTTCCTTGCCGCGTGTTGCCGTCACTTCCGCCATCGGTATAATCACTGTGGCGAGTATCGCCAGGATAGCCATGGCAATGATCATTTCGAGGAGAGTCAGGCCACGCTGTCCCTCGGATTTCGATATGCAGCGCGATAGCTTCAACGTACTTCGATCATGGCCGTCTCAGGGACAACCTGAAGCCGGACTCCCTGTGGGTTGCGGAAATTGGCCCGATTGACCTCAAGCCTGGTTGCGCCGGCAGCTATCGGCTTGAAGTTCAGAATAAACAAGTCTCCCGAACCGGAGGCACCTTGCCCACCAGCGCCTTGTTTGTAACCAACAATCACCTGCCCCGTGGCAGAGTTGGGGGTGCTGGAGAAAACCGTGGGCTGACCGTCCTGTTTGAGGAAGGTTCCTTCGCTGATATCCACCAGTTCGAGAATTGCCGGATCGTAGTTGACAAAGAGAGGAGCACTGTAAAGGTCCCCGATATCATTGACCTGCACGGTGACAGCAAAATTTTTACCCAGCTCGACCTGTTGTGGCCCCACAAAATTGACAGTTGACGCTTTCGCAGCAGTGACCACTTCCTGTTTTGCGATCACTTCTGTCGGTACAGCCTCTTCAGCAGCCTGGACATCGCTGGTTGACGACTCTTCTGGTTCATCAACCGCCGCCGTCGATGCGGCTTGGATTGCAGACCCGGCACTCACTTCCTGACTGTCTTCATCTTCACTTGTTTCCCCAAAAACTTCAGCTTTTTCAGCCATTTTCTTATCTGCAGACATATCAGCCTGCTGCGACCTGACCGCTGGAGCTGATTGCGGCGTGGTCGCTTCGACTTCACTCTGTAATGGCTGAACAAAAGCGCCGAAATTCGGACCTGACTTCAGGTTGTCTTCGCCACCCGACCAGATGGTTGCGACGTCATCGTCAGGAACATTGACCCGCTTGACAATATAGGGCGTGATCGACAAGAGAATCTCTCTTTTGCCGTCAGTATTATCATACCCGGAGAACAAAGCTCCCAGGAACGGGATCTCGCCGATAAAAGGGATGGTTTTTTTTTGTCTGGAGTCCGTTTGTTCAAAAAGCCCGCCTATGATGGTCTGCTCACCATCTCGCAGGGTCAAAACTGTTTCAGCATTTGTGGTCGCGATTGTCAAGGCCGTTACCGGTGCATCGATTGATCCGGCCTGCTCTCTTGCGATAACCTGACTGACTTCCAGTTTAATCTTGGTTTCTACGGTGTTGTTCAACTGGATGTTGGGCTCGACATCGAGTTTTATGCCAACATCAATATATTGAACATTGCTGGACGTCGATGTGTCCGTTTGTATTGTGGTAACGATTGGCTCACGCGTGCCGACGTGAACTTTGGCTTTTTCCTTGTTACGAACACGTATTTTAGGATTTGCCAGAATATTGGTACTATTTAAGGTCTTGGCAAAATCAAAGATTGCAGAAGGCAGGGTAAAGTAGGTCTCAAGCCCGTTAAGACTTGTAATCGCGTTACCTACAATGCCTCCGGATAAACCACTGGAGACGAGATTCGTTCCATCTTTACTTTCGCCGACCGAAATGGAATAAGTACTCAATGTTGTGCCTATCTTGAGAGTATCCGCATCACTGACCGAGACAAGCTCCAAGGCAAGGATGACTTCTGAATTTTCTCTGTCTGCTGCAGCCAATATCTGTTCCGCCAGTTTGATGACCTCGGGTTTGTCGCGCACTACCAGAGCATTTCGTTCCTCATGAACATACACCTTGCGTAACTGCAGCATGGTGCGCAAAAGGTTGACGGCTTTTTTTGCATCAATGTTCGACAGGAAGAAGGTCTGAATCACCTGATCATCGTACTGCTTTTCTTTTTCGCGGGTCTGTGGATAGATGATGATGGTCTTGCTGTTGAGAACTTTCTTCTGCAGGCCGTTCATCTGCAGGATTAATTCCATCGCTTGGGCAAAAGTGGCTTTTTCGTGAAACAGTGAAATTTTCTCGTCACGAACTTTTTCGTCGAAGATGAAGTTGATTCCACTCAGTTTCGTCAGAACTGCAAAGACATCCTTGATCCTGGTCTCCTTGAAACTCAGGGTAAATGGTTCACTGGAGGCCATATCCAGTTCAATGCCATCCATGGTGATCACACTCTGGTCACGACTCAAAAGGTCGCTGATTGCCAGAGCTCTGGCATTATTGGCATCCAGCTGCAAAGCTCTGTCGATGGCTTTTCCAGCAAGGCTTCGCTTCCCTTGCTCGTATAACCCGGCGCCCTCCTCAGCAAAGCTCTCCGCCTCAATCAGATTCTGCAAATCAGAAATTTCCCGGTCTAGATATTCGATCCCCGCGTTATATTGCCGCGCTCGGGAATATTCATTCAGGGCCTGGTCGAACTCACCTTGTTTCGTCAGCAGGCGCGCCTTTTGGGCGTGCTCTGCAGCCGCTCGGGTCCGGGCAGAAAGTAATTTCAACTTGTAGGCTTTCCTGCCTGGATCCAACTCAACAGCCTGGGCGTATTTTTCAATGGCCTGGTCAAATTTTTCTTCGGCGGCAAGTTGCTCCGCTTCTTTAAAATTAGACTTGGCCTGCATGGAGGCTGTACACCCGCTTAAGTAAAGGGTAGCAAACAACAGGAGTACCCACCTGGTTAACCCTATTTTATTGATTCGTGCCATTGACTTCTCCCTCCAAGACATTCCCTTCGGCAGGCGGCTCAAATTGCTGCTTTTCTTCGGGGTTATTCTCATCCGTCATTACCTGTACGGGGTTATTCTCATTCGTCATTACCGGTACGGGGTTATTCTCATCCGTCATTACCGGTAAAGTTGCTTCACCTTCCTGGGTTGTCATACTTTTTGATCTTGGAACCCGTGCTCTTGGCTGCGGGATTGACACTTCAGGACGTGGCTCTCTGCTTGCCGGAGCACTGACTGCCGCCCTTAGCTTCTGTTGTTCGATCAAGGGAATCGTCATCAGTCGATCCTGATCAGTATGACGAACCTTCAGAGTATTATCAAAGATATCTTCGACAACAAACTCCTGCTTGATTCCAAAGCTCTCACCGCGTTTAACCAGGAACAGATTCCCGCCACTGGAAAGAAAAACCGTCTTTTCGCCGGCTTTTTCAAGAAAACCCAGAAAAGTGAAGGTACTTATTGGATCTATGGCGGCTTCAAT
>JBPPMD010000288.1:0-13375 GCA_051305875.1 Desulfuromonadales bacterium
TCGATCTCCGGACGTGGTACGGTTGCGACCGGTCGTGTCGAGCGCGGTATCATCAAGGTCGGCGAAGATGTCGAGATCGTCGGCATGAAAGCCACGGCCAAGTCGGTCGTGACCGGTGTCGAGATGTTCCGCAAGCTTCTGGATCAGGGGCAGGCCGGAGATAACTGCGGTATCCTGCTGCGCGGTGTCAAGCGTGAAGATATCGAGCGTGGTCAGGTTCTGGCCAAACCGGGCAGTATCACTCCGCACACCAAGTTTAAAGCGGAAGCTTACATCCTGACCAAAGAAGAGGGTGGTCGTCATACGCCGTTCTTCAAGGGTTACCGCCCGCAGTTCTACTTCCGCACGACAGACGTGACGGGTATCGTCGAACTTCCGGAAGGGACCGAGATGGTCATGCCCGGTGACAACATTGCCGTCACCGTAGACCTGATCACCCCGATCGCTATGGACAAAGAGCTGCGCTTCGCAATCCGTGAAGGTGGCCGTACGGTTGGAGCCGGTGTCGTCAGCGACATTATCGAGTAAAAAGGACGAGATCATGCAGAACCAGAAGATCCGTATCCGCCTTAAGGCATATGACCATAAGCTGCTCGACCAGGCAGTCAATGAGATTGTCGACACAGCGAAACGAACTGGTGCCAGAATTGCCGGACCAATTCCGCTGCCGACAGTGATTAACAAATATTGTGTGTTGCGCGGCCCCCATGTTGACAAAAAAAGCCGTGAGCAATTCGAGATGCGCACACATAAGCGTTTGCTTGATATCGTCGAGCCGACCCAGCAGACTGTTGATGCTTTGATGAAGCTAGACTTGTCGGCCGGAGTCGATGTCGAGATCAAGCTGTAATAGTCAAGTAAGGGTAAAGAAATGATTCAGGGAATTTTGGGTAAAAAACTGGGCATGACCCAGGTCTTTGCAGCCGATGGTCGTCGTATCCCGGTGACTGTGGTGGAGGCAGGCCCCTGTACCGTCTTGCAGAAGAAGACAGCGCCTGTTGATGGTTATGACGCTTTGCAGGTTGGCTTCTTGGCGAAAAAAACTCACCGGGTTAATAAGCCGATGATGGGTCATTTCAAAAAAGCTGATCAGGGTGCGTTTGTTAATCTGCGCGAGTTGCAGACAGAAAATGTCGATACTTACCAGGTTGGAGACCAAATCACCTGTGACGCAGTTTTTAAGGCTGGAGATATTGTTGATGTCACTGGAACCAGTAAAGGTAAAGGTTTCCAGGGTGTTATCAAGCGCTGGGGATTCTCTGGCGGACGTGCCACGCACGGTTCTCACTTCCATCGTGCACCCGGTTCGATCGGTATGAGTGCCTGGCCGTCACGTGTTCATAAGGCTAAGAAAATGCCTGGTCAGATGGGCAATGCCCGTGTCACCTTGCAGAATCTGGAAATCATTGAAGTTCGTCCTGAACAGAACCTTATTCTGGTCAAAGGGGCGATCCCCGGAGCTAACCAGGGCATTGTTCTGATCCGTAAATGCATTAAGTCTAAGTGATAATCCAAGATTGAGTGCCGGAGTTTAGTTATGGCAAAAATTGCTGTATTTGATATGAGCCGCAAGCAGGTTTCTGAGCGGGAGTTGGCTGAGGAAGTTTTCAATGCCGACGTCAAGGAATATCTGTTGCACGATATGGTTCGTTACCAGTTGGCGGCCCGTCGCCAGGGAACTGCAAAGGCCAAAGGCCGTAGCGAAGTTCGTGGTGGCGGCAAGAAACCCTATAAGCAGAAGGGTACCGGTAATGCACGCCAGGGTACGCCAACTGCGCCGAACCATGTTGGTGGTGGTGTCGTTTTTGGTCCTACGCCGCGCGATTACTCCTTTAAGCTGAACCGCAAGGTCAAGCAGTCTGCACTGAGGAGCGCTCTGTCGGTACGCTTCAAGAATGAGTGTATGACTGTTGTCAACACCTTGGATCTCGATCAGATCAGCACCAAGAATTTCTCTGAAGTTCTCGAGCGCTTTGCGCTTAAGAAGGCGCTGATTGTGGTTGATGGAGAAAACACAAACCTCGAGTTGTCTGCGCGTAACCTGCCTTTTGTCAAAGTTCTGCGCGCTGAAGGGGTCAACGTCTACGACATCCTGAAGTATCCTAACCTGGTTATGACTGAAGCTGCAGTCGATCAGATTGAAGGAGTCTTGGCAAAATGAAACCTTTACATCAGATTATCAGGAAGCCCCTGGTTACAGAGAAGTCCAACTTGATGAAAGAAGCTGACAATGTTGTTGCTTTTGAAGTAGCGATGAGCAGCAATAAAGTTGAAATCAAGAAAGCGATTGAACGAGCATTCAAAGTCAAGGTTCGGGACGTTCGTACCATGATTGTTGCTGGCAAAATCAAGCGTTCTGGACGTAATTTTGGCAAACGTTCAAATGTCAAAAAAGCGTATGTAACCCTGGCGGACGGCACCATAGATTTCTTTGGTGTTTAGCAAGATTGATATCCATCTGACGGAGTAGTAATAATGGGGATCAAAAAGTTTAAACCAACATCACCGGGCCGCCGGCATATGACAGCCTCGAATTTCGAGGAGGTCACGGCTTCAACCCCGGAAAAGTCACTGTTAGCACCGCTGACAAAGTCTGGCGGTCGTAATAACACAGGTCGAATCACGAAACGGCACACTGGTGGTGGTCACAAGCGGAAGTATCGGATTATCGATTTTAAGCGTGATAAGCATGAAATTCCTGCCAAAGTCGTGACGATCGAATACGATCCTAACCGCTCTGCCCGGATTGCCTTGCTGAATTATGTTGATGGTGAGAAGCGGTATATCCTTGCTCCGGTTGGCATCAAGGTCGGCGATGTTATCATCGCTAGTGAGAGTGCGGATATTGTCCCGGGCAATGCCCTGCCGATTCGATCGATCCCTCTTGGCACCTGGGTTCACAATGTTGAGCTTAAAGTCGCCAAAGGTGGCCAGCTCGCTCGTAGTGCCGGAACCTACGCTATGATCGCGGCCAAAGAAGGCAAGTATGCGCAACTGCGGTTGCCTTCTGGTGAAGTTCGTCTCGTGCTGCAGGAATGCTGCGCTACGGTTGGTCAGGTTGGTAATACAGACCATGAGAATGTCAAGATCGGTAAGGCCGGCCGTAATCGCTGGCTTGGTAAACGTCCACAATCTCGTGGTGTTGCTATGAACCCCGTTGACCATCCGCACGGCGGTGGTGAAGGCAAGAGTTCGGGTGGCCGTCATCCTGTAACCCCCTGGGGTGTACCAACCAAGGGTTACAAGACGCGCTCTAACAAGCGGACGGATCGCTTTATTGTCCGCCGTCGGACCAAGTAAAGGAATAGGAGACGACCGTGGCGAGATCGATAAAAAAAGGCCCTTATATTGAAGCAAGCCTGTTGCGCAAAATCGAAAACATTGGCGATAGTGGTGCCCATAAAGTGATCAAAACCTGGTCACGGCGTTCTACAATTCTGCCTGATTTTGTCGGCATGACATTTGCCGTGCATAACGGTAAAAAGTTCATTCCGGTCTTTGTGTCCGAGAACATGGTCGGTCACAAACTTGGTGAATTTTCCCCAACCAGGACCTACTTTGGTCATGGTTCGGACCGGAAAAAGAAGAAGTAATCATTAGCTGAGGGAGTACCAGCACATGGAAACGAGTGCGAAGTTGAAATATGCTCGCCTGTCGCCGCAGAAGACTCGTCTGATTGTGGACATGGTCCGCGGTAAGGCTGTACAGGAAGCCTTGAATATCCTTAAGTTTTCGCCTCAGCGCCCGGCGGATATCGTTGCCAAATTGGTGCGTTCGGCTATTGCTAATGCTGAGCAACAAGGCGTCGCGGATGTCGACCGTCTCTTTGTCAAGGCGGTGTTTGTTGATCAAGGTCCCGTTCTTAAGCGTTTTATGCCGCGCGCTCAAGGCCGGGCAACGAAAATTCGTAAGCCGACCAGCCACATTACAGTGGTCCTTGACGAGAAGTAATCACCTGAGGAGGTGTAGTTTTGGGTCAGAAAGTTCATCCAATAGGGTTTCGCTTAGGCGTGATTCGCACTTGGGAATCCAACTGGTACGCTGAGAAAGATTATGCTCAGCTGCTGCATGAAGATCTCAAGCTGCGTAATTACTTGAAAGAGCGCCTGCATCATGCCGGTATTTCCAAGGTTGAAATAGAGCGCGCGGCCGGCAAGGCCAAGATTAATATCTTTGCTGCCCGTCCCGGCATCATTATCGGCAAAAAAGGTTCTGAGGTTGAAGCTCTTAAAAAAGAGCTGGCCAAGTTGACCGATAAAGAGGTCTTTATCAATATTCAGGAGGTTCGCAAACCTGAGATTGACGCCCAATTGGTTGCAGAGAATGTTGCCTTGCAGCTGGTTCGTCGTGTCGCATTCAGGCGTGCAATGAAAAAAGCAGTCAGCCAGTCTCTGAAGTTCGGTGCTGAAGGGATCAAAATCGAATGCTCCGGTCGCCTTGGCGGCGCCGAGATGAGCAGGCGTGAATGGTACCGTGAGGGACGCGTTCCCCTGCATACCCTGCGTGCTGATATTGATTACGGGTTCGCCGAAGCCAAAACTACCTACGGTATCATCGGCGTTAAGGTTCTTATTTTCAAGGGCGAGATCCTGGGTAATAAGGATCGGCAGCAATAAGTAACAGATCAGGAGTTTATTTGTCATGTTGATGCCTAAAAAGGTTAAACATAGAAAACAGTTCAAAGGTCGTATGAAAGGTGCCGCTCGTGGTGGTACGGACTTGAACTTTGGAGATATTGGTCTGCAGGCAGTGGATTGCGGCTGGCTTTCAGCGCGGCAGATTGAGGCTGCACGTCGAGCTATGACACGTTATGTCAAGCGTGGCGGGCAGATCTGGATCCGTGCTTTCCCCGATAAATCTTTGACCCGCAAACCTGCCGAAACCCGTATGGGTAAAGGTAAAGGTTCTCCGGATAGTTGGGTCTGTGTGGTTCGTCCGGGAATGGTACTTTACGAAATGCAGGGTGTTACCGAAGATGTTGCGCGTGAAGCGTTCCGCCTTGCGGCTCACAAACTGCCAATGAAAACCAAGATCTTGGTTCGCAAGGAGGCCAGTAATGAAGCCTGAAAAACTGCGAGACAAGACAATCGAAGAACTTAATGCGGCGGTTGCAGATCTGAATCAGGAGTTGTTCAACCTGAAGTTCCAATTGCACACCGGACATCTGGAAAATACCTCACGTATCCCTCAGGTACGTAAGGAGATTGCCAGGATCAAAACTGCGCTGCAAACAAAGCACAGCTAATCCGATCGAACGAGGACGGCGATGACGAAAGAACGTGGTAATAAGAAAGTACGGGTTGGAGTCGTGGTAAGCGACAAGATGGATAAGACTGTGGTTGTTAAGGTCGATAACATCATCAAGCACCCGGTTTATAAGAAATATATCAAGCGTCGCGTTACCTGCAAGGCACATGATGAGCAAAATATCTGTGCAGCCGGAGACAAAGTGCTGATTGTCGAAACGCGACCTTTGTCGAAGGATAAGCGGTGGCGGGTTCGTGAAATTTTAGAGAAGCACGTCAGCGTTTAGGAGATACTGGCCATGATTCAGATGCAATCTACACTTACTGTCGCAGACAATTCGGGTGCCCGGAAGCTCTGTTGCATTAAGGTTCTTGGTGGATCCAAGCGCAAATATGCAGGTATCGGCGACATTATCGTCTGCTCTGTTAAAGAGGCGATGCCTAATTCGAAGGTGAAGAAGGGTGATGTTGTCCGTGCTGTTATTGTGCGTACCGCAAAAGAGGTGAACCGTCCAGACGGTTCATACATTCGATTTGACACTAATTCTGCAGTAGTTGTCTCTGCTGCTGGAGAACCGGTTGGAACACGTATTTTCGGGCCTGTAGCCCGTGAACTGCGTGCCAAGCGGTTTATGAAAATTGTTTCACTGGCCCCTGAGGTCCTTTAAACGCTGGGAGTAAAGAGTCATGGCAGTCATAAAACTCCATGTGAAAAAAGATGACCTGGTAATGATTATTGCCGGGAAAGATAAAGGTAAAAGCGGCAAGGTCTTGCGCGTTATGCCGGATAAAGGGCGGGTCCTGGTTGAGAATCTCAACCTGATCAAACGCCATACTCGCCCATCTCGTACCAGTAACGAGGGTGGGATCATTGAAAAGGAAGCACCAATTGCTCTCTCTAATGTTCAACTGCTGTGTCATGGCTGCAACAAGCCGTCGCGCACCGGTATCAGAGTGCTCGAGGATGGCAGCAAGTCGCGATTCTGCAAAAAGTGCAACGAGATTGTGAATAATTAACGGAGTTTTTCATGGCAAGGCTCAAGGAATTATATCAGAAAGAAATGGTTCCCAGGTTGCTTAAGGATTTGCAACTGAAGAACGTTATGGAAGTCCCTCGCGTTGAAAAAGTCGTCATCAATATGGGGCTGGGCGAAGCGATTCAGAACGTTAAAATTCTTGAATCGGCTGTTGAGGAAATGTCCCGTATTACCGGCCAAAAAGCCGTTATTACACGCGCCAAGAAATCGATAGCTCAGTTCAAACTGCGCGAGGATATGCCAATTGGTGTCATGGTGACGTTACGCCGCGACCGGGCTTACGAATTTCTTGATCGTCTGATCAATGTTGCTCTGCCGCGCGTCAGGGATTTCAAGGGCGTTTCAGCCAAGGCTTTTGATGGTCGTGGTAATTACACTCTCGGTATTCGTGAGCAGTTAATCTTCCCTGAGATCGATATTGAGCAAATCGACAAGATCAAGGGTATGAATGTGACAATCGTCACGACGGCTCGTACTGATGAAGAGGGTCGTGCACTGCTTACCGAAATGGGAATGCCCTTTCGTAAACAGAATGTAGCAGCATAGCGGAGGAAGCACGTGGCAAAAAAATCGATGCGCATAAAGGCCGCAGGGCCTCAGAAGTTTAACGTGAGAAAGTATAACCGCTGTCCGATCTGTGGTCGGCCTCGTGCGTACTATCGTAAATTTGATATGTGCAGAATCTGTCTGCGCAAGCTGGCGTCGGCAGGAAAACTGCCGGGCGTAACTAAATCCAGCTGGTAATCGGGCAATAAGGAGCAGTATTCATGGCTATGACGGATCCGATCGCGGACCTGCTGACCCGCATCCGCAATGCAGGCATGGCAAAGCATTCCAAGCTGGACATTCCTTCGTCCAATGTGAAAGTTGCCATTGCCGAAGTTTTAAAAGATCTCGGTTACATTAAGAATTTCAAGGTTGTCAGTGATGACCTGCAAGGAATTCTTCGTGTTTACCTGAAATATGACGAGCAGAGCAAACCCGTGATTCACGAAATTACCCGTGTCTCCAAACCTGGTCGCCGGGTGTATGTCAATCATGGCAATATTCCTCGGGTCAAGAATGGTTTGGGTGCCGCTATCCTGTCGACATCCAAAGGTGTCATGGATGACGTCACTGCCCGTGAAGCCGCAATCGGCGGTGAAGTGCTCTGCACGATCTGGTAATTTACAAGCAAACTGCTGATTTTTAAGGAGTCGATTAAAGATGTCGCGCATCGGCAAGAAACCTATAAGCATTGCCTCGGGTGTTAAGGTTACACTTGATGGTCAGATGATCAAAGTAGAAGGACCTAAAGGTCACCTTGAACGGACCATTCATGAGCATGTCGAGGTCAAAATGGAAGCCGACCAGCTGCAGGTTGCTTCCAGGTTGAATCCCTCGGGATCGGCTTTGCAGGGGCTCTCACGCTCTTTGATATCAAATATGGTGGACGGCGTTACCACGGGTTTCGCCAAGATTCTGGAGATCAACGGCGTGGGTTATCGTGCTGAATTGAAGGGTACGACATTGAACCTGTCGCTCGGTTACTCGCACCCGATTGAATTTCCGCTGCCTCAAGGGATCAGCGCTGAAGTCGATACCAAGGCTAATCGTATTACCGTTTCAGGTATTGACAAGGAACTGGTTGGCGCGACGGCGGCCAAGATTCGTTCGTTCCGGGAGCCGGAGCCTTACAAAGGCAAAGGGATCAAGTATTCCGATGAGCGTATCCTGCGTAAAGCTGGTAAGACTAGTAAGAAGTAAGCTGAATAGGATGAGGTGAGAACAGTGAATATCTCAAAGGAACGGCGGGCTGCCCGCAAAAAGCGTCAATTGAGGGTGCGTAAAAAGATTACCGGGAGCGTAGAACGCCCGCGTTTGTGCGTATTACGTAGTTCCAAACATATTTATGCCCAGATTATTGAAGATGTTACCGGCAAGACGCTGGTTGCGGCTTCGACGGTTGCCAAGGGCACCGAAGACAGTGTCAAATACAGCGGGAATGCTGATGCGGCTAAAGTAGTCGGTAAGCAGATTGCTGAAAAGGCTCTGGCCAAGGACATTAAACAGGTGGTTTTCGACCGCAATGGCTTTTTGTTCCACGGCCGTGTAAAGGCTCTCGCCGATGCGGCTCGTGAAGCTGGTTTGACTTTCTGAGCGGTAAAGGAGAAGAGCGTTGCAACGCGTTGACAAAAACGAAACGAATTTAATCGATCGCGTTATCCACATCAATCGTACGGCCAAGGTTGTAAAAGGCGGTCGTCGATTTAGCTTCTCTGCACTGGTTGTAGTTGGTGACGGCAGCGGCAATGTTGGATATGGCCTTGGTAAAGCCAAAGAGGTTCCCGAGGCTATTCGCAAGGGTGTCGAAAAGGCCAAGAAGAGTATGATCTCCGTACCTATCCAGGGAACAACTATCCCTTATGACGTGATCGGCAAGTTTGGAGCAGGCAAAGTGCTGCTGAAGCCGGCTTCCGAGGGTACGGGCGTTATTGCTGGTGGTGCGGCTCGTGCAATCCTGGAGGTTGCCGGTATCAGCGACATCCTCTCCAAGTGTCTTGGTTCAAACAACCCTCACAATGTTGTCAAGGCGACTATTCGTGCACTGCAACAACTGTGTAGCCCGGAAGAGATTCTTGCCAGACGTGGTCTCGGGACAAACAGCTCGGATAAAAAAGCCTGAGACAGGAGAGAATTATGGCTGAAATCAAGATAACTCTTAAGCGTAGCGGTATTGGTCGCAACAAATATTTCACAAAGGTGCTTACAGGGCTCGGTCTGCGTCGTCTTCACCAGACAGTCGTGCTTCAGGATACACCAGAAATTCGCGGTATGATCAACAAGGTCAACCACATGGTAACCGTTGAGGAATAATCGCAAGGATAACAACCATGGATTTAAGTAATCTACAGCCGTCATACGGTTCAACCCATAGCAAAAAGCGCATTGGCCGTGGTCATGGCTCTGGAACCGGCAAGACCGCAGGTAAGGGCCATAAAGGTCAGAACGCCCGCTCCGGTGGTGGTGTCAAGCCCGGTTTCGAGGGCGGCCAGATGCCGCTACAGAGGCGTCTGCCAAAGCGCGGCTTTACACCGCTGAGCAGGAAAGTCTATACCCTTGTCAATCTCCGCGATCTGGAGCTTTTTGATGCGGGAAGTGTGGTAGATCTTGAGGCGCTTGGTGGCGCCGGGCTGATTGGTCAACTTAAGGACGGCGTCAAGATCTTGGGAGATGGTGACTTGTCCAAAACCTTAACGGTTAAGGCCCATAAATTCAGTAAGACTGCCCAGGCCAAGATTGAGGCTGCTGGCGGCACTGTCGAGGTTATTTAAGTTGTTAGCCAGCATCCAGAACATCTTCAGTATTCCTGAACTGCGTCGACGCATTCTTTTTACCCTCGGCATGCTTGCTGTCTACCGGGTCGGCTGTCACGTACCGCTGCCTGGCGTGAATGGTGCCGTACTCGCTCAGTTCTTTGAGGGAACCCAGGGAACACTTCTTGGTCTGGTCAGTGCTTTTACTGGTGGTGCGCTGGAGCGTATGACGGTTTTCGCCCTGGGGATCATGCCTTATATCAGTGCTTCGATCATCATGCAGTTGCTGACAGTTGTTTATGAACCTGTCGCGCGTTTGTCCAAAGAGGGTGAACAAGGTCGCAAGATTATGACCAAATGGACCCGTTACGGTACTGTTGGCTTGTCGATCGTACAAGGGGCCGGTATTGCAGTTGGTCTACAGACTATGCGCGGTCCTGCAGGTGAACCTGTTGTTAGCATGCAGGGTATTGGTTTCATTGTGTTAACAGTCATCACCTTGACTGCTGGAACAGCTTTTATCATGTGGCTTGGCGAGCAGATTACAGAACGTGGCATCGGCAACGGTATCTCCCTTATTATCTTTGCCGGTATCGTCGCCATGCTGCCGTCAGCCCTGGTCAACAGTATACGGTTGCTAAAGACCGGTGCCTTGACCTTTACTGTGCTTCTTATTCTCCTGGTTGTGATGGTCGCTGTAATCTGGGCTATTATTTTCATGGAGCGCGGTCAGAGGCGGGTGCCGATTCATTATGCAAAGCGGGTCGTTGGTTCCAGAAATGCCGGTGGTCAAAGCAGCCATCTGCCACTCAAAATAAATATGAGTGGGGTTATCCCCCCAATCTTTGCCAGTTCGATCATCATGTTTCCCAGTACAGTCGCAAATTTTGTTGATGTGCCCTGGGTTCAGACTTTTGCGTCGATGATGACTCCTGTTCACTGGCTGTATAATGTTTTTTATGTCGCTTTTATTATCTTCTTCTGTTACTTCTACACGGCTGTCACCTTCAACCCGGTCGACGTCGCAGATAATATCAAGCGTCAGGGCGGATATGTCCCCGGTGTCAGGCCCGGTAAAGCGACCTCTGATTATCTTGATACAGTGCTTGGACGTCTGACCTTTGCCGGAGCAATATATATTTCGGCAGTCTGCGTGTTGCCGACACTCTTGATTGGTCAGTTCAATGTTCCCTTTTTCTTCGGGGGGACTTCACTTCTGATTGTTGTCGGTGTTGGCCTGGATACTGCTTCCCAAATTGAGGCTCACTTGATTTCACGCTCTTATGAAGGCTTCATGAAGGGTGTGAATATTAAGAGCCGTCGCGGATAATCGAGGTTGTCACTGATGAAACTGATCTTACTCGGACCTCCTGGCGCCGGCAAAGGAACCCAGGCCAAGATGCTGGTCGAGGAGTTTTCGATTCCGCAGATCTCAACTGGTGATATCCTGCGTGCCGCTGTTAAAGATGGCACTCCCATGGGGAAGAAGGCCAAGGAATACATGAATACGGGAGGCCTGGTTCCTGATGAAGTTGTTGTCGGGATTGTCCGGGATCGTCTGCAGGAAGAAGATTGCAACAACGGTTTTATCCTGGACGGTTTCCCCCGAACGGTTGCGCAGGCTGATGCTCTGCAGACCAGCCTGCAGGAAATGAGTAAGGAGTTGGATCGGGTCATCTCTCTCGAGGTGGACGCAGAAGCCCTCGTAGAGCGTCTGACCGGACGGCGCACTTGCAAGGAATGTGGGCGAGGCTACCATGTAAAGTTTGATCCTCCTCGTGAAGCGGGAATTTGTGACGTCTGTGGAGGCACTTTATTTCAACGTGATGATGATCAGGAAGAGACTATACGCAAACGTCTGCAAGTCTATTCAGAGCAGACTGCTCCTTTGATTAGTTACTATCGAAAGGCCGGCGTGCTGATCGAACTTGATGGAATGCAACCGATTCCAATAGTTAAGGAAAAGATCCTGTCCCTGTTGCAGGCGAGTTAGCGTGATTGTTTTAAAGAGTCCGGCAGAACTTGAAAAAATGCGGGATGCAGGACGAATCGTGGCGGAAACGCTGGCACTCATCGAGAGTCACGTTCGTCCCGGTGTCACAACTGCCGAATTAAATCGTTTAGCTGAGGATGAGTGCAGGCGCCAGGGAGGCAAACCGGCATTCAAAGGGTATGGTGGCTTTCCATATGCCATCTGCTCCTCACCAAACGACCGGGTCGTTCATGGATTTCCTGACGACAACCCCTTGCAGGAAGGTGACATCCTCAGCATTGACTTTGGAGTCTTTTACAAGGGTTTCTACGGCGATTCGGCAATTACTTTTGCCGTAGGTGTGTTAGACGATGAGACTCAGCGTTTGGTTACTGCAACGCGTGAATCACTTTATTTAGCGATAAAAAATGCTGTACCGGATGGCAGGCTTTCGGATGTTTCGCATGCTGTTCAGTCCTGGGTTGAGCCAAAAGGTTTTAGTGTCGTCCGCGAATTTGTCGGACATGGTATCGGGCGCAACTTGCATGAAGCGCCGCAGATACCTAATTATGGTAAGGCAGGCCAGGGTCCACGGCTGAAAACCGGGATGGTGCTGGCAATAGAACCGATGATCAATGCCGGCTTGCCTGGTGTGAAGATACTGGAAGACGGGTGGACAGCAGTGACGCAGGATGGAAAGCGATCTGCCCATTTTGAACATACAGTAGCCATTACTGACAATGGCCCGGAAGTTTTGACACGGCTATAAAACAGTAAAGGTGAAGCCCGTCGGGTACTAACCGGCATGGTTTAAAGGAAAGAGACATGAAAGTCCGAGCATCAGTTAAAACAATTTGTGACAAGTGCAAGGTAATCAAGCGCAAGGGTATCCTCAGAGTTATCTGTGAAAATCCCAAGCATAAACAGAGACAAGGTTAAGCATTTAGGAGGATCGGACATTGGCTCGTATTGCTGGTATCGATTTACCAAGAAACAAACGGATTGAGATTGCCCTGACTTATATTTTCGGTGTCGGGCGCTCTTCATCCCAGCAAATTCTTTCCCAGGCCGGTGTTGATTTCAATACCCGCTCGGATAATTTGACTGAGGAAGAAGTCTCCAAGATCCGTAAGGTTATTGACAGCGAATTCAAGGTTGAGGGTGACCTGCGTCGTGAAGTGACGATGAACATCAAGCGACTTATGGACCTCGGTTGTTATCGTGGTTTACGTCATCGTAGAGGTTTGCCGGTGCGTGGACAGAAAACCAAAACGAATGCCAGAACCCGTAAGGGTCCGCGCAAGACCGTCGCCGGTAAGAAGAAGTAACAGGAGGAACCATGGCTAAGCCTGGTAAACGCGTACGCAAAAAAGTGGAAAAGAAGAACGTGCCGAATGGAATTGCCCATATCCAGGCGACGTTCAACAATACGATCATTACGATCACCGATGTGACAGGCAACGTGATTTCCTGGTGCACTTGCGGTTCCAAGGGTTTCAAAGGGAGTCGTAAGAGCACTCCTTTCGCCGCTCAGATGGCCGCTGAAGATGCAGCAAAAAAAGCCCAGGATCATGGCTTGCGCAGCGTCGAAGTGTGGGTCAAGGGACCAGGTTCTGGTCGTGAGTCTGCGCTGCGGGCCCTGCAAGCCGTCGGTCTGACCATCACCATGATTAAGGATGTCACTCCGATACCACATAACGGGTGCCGTCCACCCAAGCGTAGAAGAGTCTAACCAGACATAAGGAGGACGAACGTTGGCGAGATACACTGGACCCGTTTGCCGCATGTGCCGGCGGGAAAATATGAAGCTGTTCCTCAAGGGCG
>JBPPMD010000298.1:0-2145 GCA_051305875.1 Desulfuromonadales bacterium
CGTCACAGGATCGAAGCGACCTTCAACCAGCTTATTATCAATTGCAAGCGGCTGACGAAAATAACGCATGGCAATTTCGCCTGCGCCTTGCATGGCCTGCTGCGCAAAGAGCAACAGCTCGGCGATCTCAACCGGTGATAATACTGTGTTGTCGTTACCCATAATTTGAGGATCCTGGAAAAAGAAATGATTGCCTGGAAGACTGTCGGACTAAAAACCGTAATGGGACGCTGATCGCATCTGATGAACGCTGATCAAGCCAAATCAAAACCTTTATTTAGCCGCGATCAAGATCTATGAAAAGCTGCAAAGTCAAAAGCTATTCACCACTGAGCCACTGAGAACACAGAGAAAACCGATAAAGCCTCGGGTTTAAAACCATAAGGATTTTGCCTTTCTCAGTGCTCTCAGTGTCTCAGTGGTTCCAGGCTTGTAAATCTTAAAGTCAAAAGCATAATGCTTGGGGTTTTTAGGTTCTAACAACAGGTCTTGATAGATTTTCATTGCGGCTAATTTGCCTTTGCCTTTACTTAATCCGCTTTTCAGCGTTAATCAAGCCAAACCAAACCTCTGAGAAATAGGGGCAAAACGCAGAGAAGAAGCACAAATAACATAATGGTTTTCTTTGCGTCTTTCTTTACCCTTAGCGACTTTGCGTTCATCTTGTTTTTTTCGGGCCGTTACTGCCGCGCCAGACGCAGGTTGTCCACCTCATACTCGAAATTACTGCGAAACGGGTTGATGTCGAGGCCGCCGCGGCGGGTATAGCGGGCGTAAACCGTCAGCTTCTGCGGAGTGCAGAAACGCATCAAGTCGCTATAAATCCGCTCAACGCACTGCTCGTGGAATTCGTTGTGCTGCCGGAAGGAGATCAGGTAGCGCAACACGGCCTCACGATCAATCTTTGGTCCCTGGTAACGAATCAGCACACTTCCCCAGTCAGGCTGGTTGGTCACCAGGCAGTTGCTTTTCAGCAGGTGGCTATGCAGCGTCTCAGCAACCTGCTGTTGTGGATCAGCCGCCCCCTCGAGAAGACCAGGGTCCAGGGAATAGTTGTCAATCGCAAGATCGAGATCATCAATACAATGGCCCGGCAGGGAGGAGAGCGGCTCAGCGGCAAACTCTGCGGCACTGATCAAGTGCACATCCACCGGCGCTCCGGCGGCGCCACCGAGATCGCGACTCAACAGGGCCCGCACCGACTCGAAATCATCAAAGCGGGTCTGGTTGAAAGCATTGAGATAGAGTTTGAGTGATTTTGACTCGATCAGGTGAGGTGATTCGCAAGGGATGCGAAACTCGCCCATGGCAACCACCGGCTTGCCCGGCGAAGTCAGCCAGGACAACTCATAAGCATTCCAGATGTCCACACCGTGAAAGGGCAGCTCATCGGGCAGACCAATCTCGTCACGCTTGAGTTTGCGTGGTATCGGGCAGAGCAGACCGGGGTCGTATTCAGACGTGTAAACAGTGGCCTTGCCCAGGGGCAGATTGGCTTCGAATTCATTCATATTTGTTGCCAATGTCATCAGGTGCAATGAAAAATTAACGCAAAGACGCTAAGGGTAAAGAAAGACGCAAAGGAAACCATTATGCTATTTGTGCTTTTTCTTTGCGTCTTGCCCCTATTCTTTGCGTCTTTGCGTTGGTTGTCCATAGCCTTTGTTCAGGTTACAGGACTGTATTTTTTTGTTTTCTCTGTGACTTTGTGGTGAACGCTGTTTCTTTGGGCACTCAGCAGCTTGAGTAAAAGAGCTGACCGGAACAGCTTTATTCTGCCGTTTCACCCATCAGTTTGGCAAGCATATCCGAAAGGCTGGCATTTTCATTGCCTTCTGCAAGGTGGAATCCGGTCCTGGCTTCCTCCTGACGAACCTCTTCAGGGATCTCTGCCAAAAAACGGCTGATCTCACGCGGCTCCGCCTTGCCGTACTTCATGCGCGCATCAGCGTGCAGGATGGTCAATTTTTCCCGGGCTCGGGTAATGCCAACGTAACAAAGGCGGCGCTCCTCGTCGACATCGAAACCTTCGGAGACTGACTTCTTGTGCGGCAGGAAGCCTTCTTCGAAGCCGGGCAGAAAAACATGAGGGAATTCGAGCCCCTTGCTCGAATGCAAACTCATCAGCACCTGTCTCTTATACAC
>JBPPMD010000370.1:0-3789 GCA_051305875.1 Desulfuromonadales bacterium
CCAAGTCATCCGTCTTCCCGATCTGTAAACAGGCATCCGGAAAAGACAGTGGCTCTCCTTTGATGACCAACGGATAAAGGATCCCAAAGAGCCGCGGATGAGCAACCTTACCGATTTGTAATGTTGCGGCAATCCCCCGGTAAGAAAGACTGTATAGAATAATTACCGAGCACGTTTCAATTCCCGCCACGTCTCAACCCAAGGAGCGACGCATGAAAAAGTTAATTCAAGCACTCTGTTCGGTTTTCTTTGTCACGGCCATGGTCTTGCCGTCTGATGCGCTGGCGAACTCTGCAGAAGAATACAAGGAGACCAGTGAGGAGCAGGCTGTCCAAACAGGCAAGGCCGACGATTATCATCTCGCCTTTCTTTCCGGCGATTTCGGCCTGCAATTTAACCGGACGCAAATGACCGATCAATTCGAGACTCTGGTCATGTTCATCAGCAACCCTGACGGAAAAGTGGTTAAAGACGCCCAGGTCATCACGACAGTTATTGATCAGAACGGCACTCAGTTGATGCGTCGGGCACGGCCGCTCAAAGGTGGTTACCTGATCGACACAGCACACCTGGCGCCTGGCCCATATCGGCTGGAGGCGGAAATCGTGACCAACGGATGGCTGTTAACCGATCAATTCATCTTCCAGAAAGTGTGATGGAAGAGCATCGGACTGTCAGGATTTGCTTACAGATAGAGCTCAACGCCGGTGTTTTGCCGACCAGTATCTGGCAAACTTGCTGATTAACGGCATGATCGAGCAACGCCTGCGGCCCGGGCATTCCGGCCGCAGCCCGGGAGCAAGTCTTCGAAAGTTTTTTCCGGCTCGAGATATGCCGCTTTTCGCCGGGCAACGGCCTCGACCTAAGCCTGGTCGCTGCAATCGCCAAGCTGCACACTGACCGACAAACAGTCAGGCCTCAACCTCGCAGTACTCCTGCCACGATCCAGCCGAGTGTAGATTTGCCCCTGATATAAACAGATTAGAGGCTCAAAACCGTCGTGGGACGAGCGTCACCCTGCAAAGCTTAGCAGCCTACAACGGCAGACTGATGGTGAATCTGGTGCCCTGATCCGGCAAACTCGCGACATCGATCTGCCCGCCGTGGACTTGGATGATCGCCTTGACTAGGCTCAGGCCGAGGCCGCTGCCGGCGGTTGTCCGACTCTGCTCTCCTCTGAAAAAGCGATCGTAGATACGGGGCAGGCTTTCTGCAGAGATACCGGGACCACTGTCCACCACGCTCAGAAGAGCTTGGTCACCTTCCTGATGAAGGCTTATGCTGATCCGTCCGCCCCTCGGCGTGAACTTGAAGGCGTTGTCGAGCAGGTTGGCAAAGGCGCGCTGCAAACGGCTGCGGTCACCTGTCACGAACAGAGCCTGTGATGTAATCTCGGTGTTGAACTGGATGGCCTGATCCTCGGCGATCGAGGCATAGAGGTCGGTGACATCATGGACAATTTCAGTCAGATCAACGGTCTCTCCAGATAGCGGTCGAATCCCGGCATCGGTTTCGGCAATCTCGAGCATGGTATTGATCATGCCGACCAAACGGTCGCTCTCCTCGATCACCGCGCTGGCCAGATCCCGATACTCTTCCAGGGACTGCGGCCCGGTCAAAGTCGTTTCAGCTAGCCCGCGCATTCGCGTCACCGGGCTGCGAAGGTCATGGGCAACGTTGTTGGTGACCCCCTGCAGTTCACTGATCAAAGTCTGGATGCGCTCCTGCATCCAGTTGAACGAGTGGATCAGGTTTTCGATTTCCACGCTGCCGCCATGGCTGGGGATCGGTTGCGACAAATCGCCCCTGCTGATGCGATCGGCAGAGTGACGTACCTTCTCAATGCCCGCCAGGGTCCGGCGCGCCATCAGAAAACCGATACTGCCGCCACTTAACAGCATCAAGGCGAAGGCCCCGCTGAAGACCCGGCCGAAGTTCTCCAGCAGATGCTCTTCGTGCGTCAACAGAACCCCGATCTGCAGGATGTAGCCGTCACCAAGATCCCGAAACAGAAGCCGGGCCTCGCTCTGGTCAGTCAAGAGTGTTGTCTCGTAACGAGTTCCCTCGAGGTCGACAAGAAGCCTTGATCGGGTCGGCAGGCCACCCCAGGCGGTTAGATCTGAAGTCTCTATTAGCTGGTGCTCGGGTGAATAGACGCTGATAGAAGGCATTTTCGACTCCTTCTTCTGCCGCTTCAGCATGAATTTCAGAGAAGAGGACAGACAGCCCCCCCTGTTGATAGATTGCGGCTAACTCCTGGCCCTCGTTGAACAGTCCGGTGTCGACCCGCGCTATCAGATCGGTCTTGAGGTTATAATAGACCAGGCTGAAGACCACCAGCGCCAGCAGGGAAAACAGCAGCGTGTAGAGCAGTGTCAGGCGGACGGCGAGGAGACGAAACATGTCAGGCCTTCTTTTCCAGCAGGTAGCCGACGCCGTGCACGGTATGGATCAATTTGTGGGGAAAGGCCCGGTCGATTTTCTCGCGCAGACGGCAGATCCTTGATTCGACGACGTTGCTTTCCGGATCGAAATTGTAGTCCCAGACATGCTCCATGATCATGGTCTTGGAGACCACCCGTCCGGCGTTGCGCAGCAGATATTCCAGCAGGGCAAACTCGCGCTGCTGCAATTCAATTTCCACCTCACCACGAAACACCTTGCGCCGGACGATATCCATGGTCAGATCGTTGACCGTCAGACGGGTCGGTTCTTCATGAAACTTGCTGCGCCGCAGCAAGGTCTGGACCCGGGCCAGCAGTTCAGAAAAGGCAAAGGGTTTGACCAGGTAATCGTCGCCGCCCGCTTGCAGGCCGACAATCCGGTCATCAACAGTTTTCTTGGCACTTAAGACAATGATCGGCAGGTTGATCTTCTGTTCGCGCAAACGTTCGATCAAGGCCAGCCCGTCGAGCCTGGGCAGCATGATGTCGACCACGGCAACGTCATAAGGCGCATTCTGCGCCATGAACAGCCCCTCTATGCCATCAGAGGCACGATCAACGGCATAGCCCGCCTGGCTAAAGCCCTTTTTAACGAACTGGGCGGTCCGGTCATCATCTTCCACAAGCAGGATGCGCATCGTTTCCACGTCCTCGGGCCGGCGCTTAACCACTAGAAGGTCGGCCATCAAAACAGAGGGATCTGTCACAGGGTTGGGTTGAAGCCCGGCCCGACTGGCTTGGATTTGGATCTGGGTTTGGCCCTGTCCCCGCCGCCTGCTGGCGGTTGCCAGGCATTGAGCCGATTTTGATAGATGTAGGCCGCACCCTGATAATAACCAATATTCTTTTGTATCAGAATATCAGACTTTTGTGCAGAGTGTTCGGTCACCGACCCGGAAGTCAGCCCTTCCTGCAGTTGTATTGCCTGCTGCGGACTGAGGATCGCCATGGAGTTGCCATCGAACAGGCCGAGCTTCTGGTAATTTCCGATCAGGGCACGCTCCTGAACAGGTGCCATTGCCAAAATGTCCTTGCCGAAGAAAATCGAACGGTAACTCATGTTGAGCAGACTGAGCAGGGTTGGAGCAAGATCGATCTGGCTTGAGACGTGGTCGATCTGGCCCGGGGTAATGTGCTGCGGAGCATAGATCCAGAGCGGGATGTGGTAACGCTCTATCGGTAGGGCGCGCTTGCCGGAACTGCCGGCCTGATGATCGGCGACGATCACGAACAGGGTGTCGTTGAACCAGGGCTGCTGCTCGGCGTTGGCCAGGAACTCACCGATCGCATGATCGGTGTATTTGACCGCCCCGGCACGGCTGGTGCCTGAAGGGATATCGATCTG
>JBPPMD010000051.1:0-6187 GCA_051305875.1 Desulfuromonadales bacterium
CTCATAGCCGTAGCTATGGTCCAAAAAGGAGCTGAAATATGGGCCAAACAGCCGGATTTGCAGCCGGCTCATGGATAGTCCGACAGACTCCTTAAAAAGTTTTGCAACCAAGGGACTCTCACACAGAGGTGATGATAATGAAAAGGTTTTTCCTGTTGATCCAGTTTGCTGCAGTTCTGTTCTCGTTAAGTGCGTGCCTGACGCCGAGCGGCAATACTCTTGAGCAGAAACGTGAGGCAATCGAACGCATGGAACGAGAAACCTTGAGCCAGCTTTACAGTCAGCGTCCGACTGCGGAAACTGTGGTCAGCAAAGCAGCCGGCTATGCAGTGTTCAGTAATGTTAATGCGCAGTTTTTTATGTTAGGCGGTGGTGGTGGTTATGGCGTAGCCGTCAACCAGTCTTCAGGCCAGAAGACCTTTATGAGATGGCCCAGATTGATCTGGGTTTCGGGCTTGGTGTTCAGGATATCCGCGTTGTGTTCGTTTTCCACAGTGAACGGGCACTCAATAGCTTTGTATACAACGGCTGGGAATTCGGCGCTCAGGCCGACGCCGCTGCCAAGGCAAGGGAAAAGGGCGCCGCGATCACCGGTGAGGTCTCTATTGATGCCGAAACGAGCATGTACACTATGACGGAATCGGGTCTAATGGCCAAAATCAACCTGGCCGGAACCAAATACTGGAGAGATGACAACCTGAATTACTGATGAGGGCTGATTTGACCCAGTCATCTGAAGCCATTAAGGATCGTGGCCATCTTATCTTGATATCGACAACAATCTCAAGCTTGCCAATATTGCCGGGCGATGGGTGCTTATCCATCTTATAGCGGATGCATTGCGTGTTGTACTTCGACCTTCATACCCCAAAGGATTCGATAGGGAAACCGGAGTCGCAACAAGTGAAGGTGTGGAGTAAGCAAGGCGCATGTTCTTTAACACTGGACAGAACTGCTGGAAAGTCGCTGACACAGGGCGGATATCTTTTCTGATCGACGGCGAAGTCTACTTCCGGACTGTTGCTGATGCCTTCGACGCAGCCCGGCAGGCGATCTACATCATTGGCTGGGATATCGACAGCAGGATTCGTCTGCGCCGCGACAATGGTGACCAACAGGAAACCTTCTCCGAATTCATCAATCGGTTGGCTCACGATAAACCTGACCTGCGAATTTACATTCTCGAGTGGGATTTTGCCATGCTCTATTCGTTGGAGCGTGAAGCCATGCCATTGTTGAATTTTGGCTGGAAGACCAATCAACGGATCCATTTCGAGCTCGACGATGATCATCCGGTCGGCGCCTCGCATCATCAGAAAATAATTGTGATTGATGACCGATTGGCGTTTGTCGGTGGTTTTGATCTGGCAAGCGGTCGCTGGGATACCCGGGAGCATGCGCCAGAACAAGCGGATCGTTGCGACAATGGAGAAACCTATGGGCCATTTCATGATGTGCAAATTATGGTCGATGGTGAGGCTGCTGCTGCGCTGGGATGTCTGGCCCGCGCCCGCTGGGAGCAGATGACCGGTGATGAACTTCCTGCAGTAGATGGTGTAGAGCATGACCCCTGGCCTGAAAGCATCCAGCCTGACCTCGAACGGGCCCGGGTCGCGATTCTCAGGACGATCCCTGAGCATAACGGTAATCCGGAAGTGCTTGAGATTGAAGGATTTTATCTCGATGCGATCAACCGGGCGGAATCCTCGATCTACATCGAGAACCAGTACCTGACGTCGCATGTCATCGGCACGGCCCTGGAAAAGTCTCTCCGCAAGCCGGACGGACCGGAGGTTTTGCTCGTGCTTCCACGCGAGTGTTCAGGTTGGCTGGAAGAGGAGACCATGGGCGCACTGCGCCAGCTATTGCTCAAGAAGCTCATCAAGGCAGATGAACACCAGAGATTGAAGGCCTGTTATCCCGATCGAAAGGGGCTTAATTCAAAAATCATCAATGTGCACAGCAAAATTTTGATCATTGATGATGCACTGCTGACGATCGGTTCCGCGAATCTCAGCAACCGTTCCATGGGATTCGATACCGAATGCAATCTCGCCATATCTGCGGAAGGTCAAGCGCATGCGCAGAAAGCAATCACCGGTTTTCGCAACCGCTTGCTCGCCGAGCATCTTGGGGCGGATCCGGATATTGTCGCCTCTCGCATACAGGAAACCGGGTCGTTGTTGGCGACCGTAAGGGCCTTGAACAATAGTGAGCGGTCACTGCGCGATCTGCCGCATGTAGAAAATGATTCCCTGACCGAGACTCTTTCGGCAAGAGAAATCGTTGATCCTGAGCGACCCATCAGCATAGAACGCCTGCTTGATTATCTTGGCGTTGGCACAGACACCCCTGACAGCGAGGCCGGTGTTAGACGGAAGGCATGGACGTTTGCCATGGTGATCATGTTAGCGTTGCTGCTGGCGATCCTGTGGCGCTGGTCACCGATCAGTCACTGGTTGACTATGGACAACCTTTTGTCCACTGTAGACTCAATCCGTGAGAGTTCCATGGCGGTGCCGATCGTTCTGTCCGTTTATGTCGTTGGTAGCTGTCTGATGTTTCCGGTGACCTTGATGATCCTGGTCACTGCGCTTAGTTTCGGACCTTTCGTGGGTTTTGCCCTGGCATTCGGTGGCAGTCTGATGGGGGGGCTTGCCAGCTACCTGCTGGGCCGCTGGCTCGGTCGTGACGTCGTACGCAAGTTGGCCGGAAAGAATATCAATCGTTTGAGTCGCAAGCTCGCCCGACGTGGCTGGCTGGCCGTTGCGCTGGTTCGCATCGTCCCGATTGCCCCGTACACGATCGTCAACATGGTCGTCGGCTCGACGCATATCTCGATCCGCTCCTTTCTGATCGGCACGTCCATTGGCATGGGGCCCGGCATTCTGGCGATCATGCTTTTCGAAGGGGGGCTGGAGCGTGCCATTCGTGAGCCCGGATGGTTGAGCGTGGCCGTGTCCATTGCTGCCGTGATTTGTGCCGTACTGGTGCTGATCTTCTTCAAGCGCTGGCTGTTGAATCGGGATGTGAACCATGACCGGTAAACGCAAACTGCGTCTGGCGACCTGGAATATACACCGGGGCATAGGTCTGGACGGGAAGCGGGATCTTGCACGGACCGCCCAGGTCATCCAACAAATGGCTCCGGACCTGATCGGCCTGCAGGAGGTCGACAATCACATCGAAGAGTACGGAGACAACCTTGAGCTGTTGGGGAACCTGACCGGCATGTCAGCGGTTGCCGGACCGACCATGCAGCGCAGGACAGGTGACTATGGCAACGCACTCTTGACAAGGCTGCCGATATCGGGCATCGAAAGGCACGACCTGAGCGTGAGGCAACGCGAACCACGCGGTCTCCTGATTGTTCACCAGGACTGGCTGGGTGAACAAATACAGGTAGCGGTGACCCATCTCGGTCTGCGCCCCGGGGAACGACGCTGGCAAGTCCGCCGGTTGATTGAACGTCTCTCCCCGGAAGAACGAAAACCGCTGATCTTGATGGGTGATTTTAATGAATGGCTCTTTGTGGGGCGCCCGATGCGTTGGCTCCATCAACATTTTGGTTCTATCCATTCGCCAAAGACTTACCCGACACGTTGGCCTCTGTTCCGCCTCGATCATATCCTGGTCGATCCGCCAGGGTGTTTACATGAGAAGGAGATTTTCAAGAGTCCGCTGTCACGTGTTGCATCCGACCATCTGCCATTGATCGCACATTATTCCTCACCCTTCACGGATTCAGGTTAAAGTTTCTTGAGCAATTGGCGACCTGCCGTCTGCACAGGGTCCCAGACCGGCGAAAAAGGCGGAGCGTAGCTCAGGTCGAGATCGATCAGATCTGTGACGGTCATCCTGGCTGTCAGTGCGGTAGCAATGATGTCGATGCGCTTGGCTGCTCCTTCCATACCGACAATCTGTGCACCTAGCAGGCGACCGCTGCCTTGCTCACCGATCAGTTTCACCGTGATTCGCCCGGCTCCCGGGTAATATCCAGCGCGGGTCCTGGTTTTGACGGTCTCTGCAGCATAATCGAAATCGAGATTTTGCAACTCCTTTTCCTGAAGGCCGGTCCGCGCCACCTCGACTTTGCAGATCTTGCTGACCGCCGTTCCGACGACACCCGGGAAGCAGGCATCCCCACCTGAGAGGTTGGTGCCCGCAATCAGGCCCTGCTTGTTAGCCACCGTACCCAGGGCGACATAAAACGGTTGGCCGGTCACGCGGTGCACGGTAGCGACGCAATCCCCTGCGGCCCATATATTAGCTGTTCCAGTGCGCATGCGTTCATCAACCTTGATGGCGTTCTTGACGCTCAGTTCAATCCCGGCGGCTTCAGCCAGTTTCGAATTGGGTCGTACACCCATACCGAGGATCACCATGTCAGCCGGCAAAGTTCGCTGATCGGTAACCACCGCCTGAACCTTGCCGTTGGTTGACTCGAAGGCTTCGAATTCTTCTGACAAGTAGAGATTGACTCCAATATCTCTTAAAGCCTGGGAAACCAGAGCCCCCATATCAGGATCGAGTGTGTCCATCACCTCCCGGCCGCGCTGAATCAGTGATACCTTGAGATTCTGCCGCACCAGTGCCTCGGCCATCTCCAGCCCGATGTATCCGCCGCCGACCACGACTGCATTTTTTGGCTTGTTCTGTTCGATAAACTCCTTGATCCTGATCCCCGACGCCAAAGTGGACAACCCGAAAATACCATCGGCTCCAGCCCCTGGGACATCAGGACAGAATGGGCAGGCTCCGGTGGCAATCAGGAGTTGATCAAAGGCTTCGGAAATGTCATCACGGCCATTGTGTCGGATCCTGACGCGCTGTGCTATCGGATCAATCTCGACAACTTCGTGACCGGTCCGGACATCGATCGCATATTTATCGCGAAAAGTCGCAGGGGATCTGGCAACCAGGCTGTCAATATCGTCGATCAGTCCACCGATATAGTAAGGCATGCCACAGGCTGAATAAGAAGTGTGAGCTGTCTTCTCCAATACCAGTATGTTTCGGTCTGGATTGACACGGCGGATCTTTGACGCTGCACTCATTCCGGCGGCATCTCCGCCTATGATGACAATGCGGTCTTTGGACATTTCTGCAGACTCCTTGTGCTTATCCGGATGCCGGGTCCATACCTTTGGTTTCCAACTCTTCGAGTGCTTGACCGTTCTTTTTCAATCCTTCCAATCCCATCCCACGCAACACCTCCTGCGTCTTGCTGAATTGTATGGATGCGTATTCGACCACCTGGATGTGGTTTCCCCAGGGGTCGAGAAAATCGAGGCCTGTCTCTGAAGGGCTGGGCAAAATTTTGCAATCGAGTTGCTTGACCTTTTGACGCATAATCTCGCGGTCATCGACGACCAGTCCGAAATGGCGTTTGGTGTCTGGTGATTGACTCCGACCTTCACTCAGATTCAGAAACTGGTCTCCAAGGTCAATGAATGCCATCTTTTCTTTACGGCCACGCAGTTTGAACGTCAGGATTTCACTGTAAAAAGCCAGGGCCTCGTCGATGTCACCGACCTCGAGGGCAACATGATTGATGCCGATTGCCGTCGCTTTGACCGGTTTGTTTGGCATGACGTTTCTCCATTTTAATAAATAAAAATGACGGCAAACACCGTCATTCCCCATTGAATCGGGATGCAGTTACTGACAATCTGATTATTCTTGACAGTATCACCAGGCGGTAAGAGTCTTCCCCCAAACGGACAACATTAAGGGCCGAAACTTTCTCTAAGCAATTCTTTCAAGGTTCTTCCACAACAGGACATGTCCTGTTGTTCAGCATCCTGCTTATTGTAAGTCTTTTTGCAAGTTTCACACGCAAAAGCCGACTTTTCCTGTAGTTCTTTTTCTGCATCAGTAAATCGGTCTGTGTATTTGGTTGCCATAATTATCTCCTTTTTTGGTTCTATTGTGCAAGAAACCGCCCTCGACATGCTCTCCAGAAATAATGTTTCAAAATAATAAGTTTATTGAATATACAATAAGTTTAACAGTTGACGGCCCTTAGGCAAGACGCTGTTTGCTTCTGTTGATCCAGAAAAAATCGCATATCCCATATTCCATTGCTTTCAGAAGGACAATCAAGTTGCTAAAGTTTACGCACGTTTAGTCCGTTATTGCCTGTCTGGATTTTCCAGATGGCGGTCCTGCTGCATCGTTTTACCAC
>JBPPMD010000052.1:0-10157 GCA_051305875.1 Desulfuromonadales bacterium
TGTTCGTCCAGGGTTGGCTGCGTACCGTAAGGCGAAGCAAGGGGGTGGTTTTTCTCGCCCTCAACGATGGGTCCTGTCTGGAAAGCCTGCAGATCGTGGTCGGCGAGGATGCGGCGGCATTCACGGTGGCGGGAGAGCTTGGCACCGGTGCCTGCATCGGTGTGCATGGCGAGATGGTGGCGTCGCCTGGAGAAGGACAAAGCTGGGAGGTTCAGGCCAGGCAAATCATTGTCTACGGTGAAGCCGATGACAGCTTCCCCCTGCAGAAAAAGCGTCACGGTTTTGAATTCCTGCGCTCGATTGCTCACTTGCGTCCGCGTACCAACGCCTTTGGTGCCGTGTTTCGCGTCCGCAGTCGCATTGCCCATGCGGTCCACAGCTTTTTTCAGGATCGCGGCTTCGTTTATGTCCAGACACCGATTATCACCGCCAACGACTGCGAAGGTGCCGGGCAGATGTTTCGTGTGACGACCCTGGATCCCGAAAATCCCCCCCGGGTCGATAGCCGCATCGCCTGGCACGAAGATTTTTTCGGCTCCAAAACCGGCCTGACGGTCAGTGGTCAGTTGCAGGCCGAACTCTTTGCCACGGCATTTACCGACGTTTATACGTTCGGCCCGACCTTTCGGGCTGAAAATTCCAATACCAGTCGACACGCTTCCGAGTTCTGGATGATTGAGCCGGAGGTGGCTTTTGCCGACCTCGCGGCCAATTGTCGCCTTGCAGAAGATTTTTTCCGGTTCATGGTTACGTATGCTCTGGAACACTGCCAGGAGGATCTGGCATTCTTCAATAAGTTTATCGACAACAATCTGATCGAGCGGCTTGAAAGCGCCGCGGCGACCGCATTTCAGTTGATGAGCTACACAGAAGCGATCGAACGTTTGCAAAAGAGCGGTGTGAGCTTTGAATTTCCGGTTGAATGGGGGTGCGATCTGCAGTCGGAACATGAACGTTATCTGACGGAACAGGTCGTCGGCGGGCCGCTCTTTGTGACCGACTATCCGGAAGGGATCAAGGCTTTTTACATGCGGCGCAACGATGATGGTCGGACCGTGGCGGCGATGGATCTGCTGGTGCCGAAAGTTGGCGAGATTATCGGTGGCAGCCAGCGTGAAGAGCGCCTGGACGTGCTGCAGCACAAGATGCGGGCTTTCGATATTCTTCCGGAAAGCCTCGACTGGTACCTTGATACGCGTCGCTGGGGGAGCTGTCCCCATGCCGGTTTCGGACTCGGTTTTGAGCGTTTCCTGATGTATATTACCGGTATGGAGAATGTTCGTGACGTTATCCCGTTTCCACGCACGCCGGGCAATGCACGCTACTGATCAGCACGGGGTCTCAACGACAACGTGCGGTCGGTGCAGCGCCCACAAAGACATCAAGGTGTGCACGGCCAAAGTGCCGACGATCAGCGCCCCGGCGAGCAAGGTCGTCGCATGCGGCGACTCTTGCAGAACCAGCCAGACCCAGAATGGCCCGAGGATCGTTTCAACGAGCAGGATCAGGCTGACTTCCGGCGCCGGCAGGTAACGTGGCCCCTGAGTAATCATGGTGAAGGAAACAGGAAGCACGAGGCCACCGAGCAACAGCAGAAACAATATATCGGGTGTCGCAACCGCCAGGGGCTGAGCCCCGGCCAGCAAAGCCGCCGGGACCACCAGCAGATTGCCGAACAGGTTGGCGGGAACCATATTGACCGTCTTGCTGCTGCGCAGGATGACGATGTTGCTAGCCCAGGTGAGCGTGGCCCCAAGCGCCAGCAGGTCGCCAAGCAGCAGGCCACTCTGCAAACTGCCGGAAAAGATCAGAAGAATTCCTCCGAAACAGATAAAGATGGCAACCCATGTGCGCATGGCGATTTTTTCGCGCAGGAACAACCAACTGAGCAGACTGCTGAACAAAGGCGCCGCTGCGAGAATGATCAGGGTGTTGGCGGCCGTGGTGTGCTTGAGAGAGTTGACGAAAAACAGGCTGCCGACGGCGACCACCGCAGCAGAAAGTAAACCTGCTCGACCGGTATTGCGAAAGCTCTGTACGAATTGACCGCGATAGCAGACGGCGAGAAAGATCGCCTGCATGACGCCGGTCAGCAGGCAACGCCAGAAGAGCAGGGTCCAGACATCACAATGGATCAGCCGCACCAACAGCGCATCCGGGCTGAGAATCACCACGGCGGCAAAGGTCAACAACAAGCCTTTAAGATGTGTGCTGTGATCTCTCATAGCGGTGATAGATTGCATAGAAAGTGCAGAAACGCAAGCCGGTTTTCGGTTTGACACGATTCCCGTCATATTGTAGAAACATCCAATGACTTGCCTGGCAATCCCTGCCGGTGCTGTCGTTCAAAAAACACGACGTGATGACAGCCTTATCGGCTGCATCCGTTTTTTGCTGAGTGGAAAGGATTTAAAACTGTGCCTTTGACAACAGTAGGCAAAATCGGTTTTATCGGTGGCGGCAATATGGCAGAAGCCTTTATCAAGGGGCTGATGAACGGTGGTTTCCCGGCTGAAGACATTCTGTTCTCGGAACCTAATGAAAAACGGCGCCAAATGATGGAAGAACGTTATGGTGTCAACTGTGCTGCGAATAACGCGGAGTTGGTCACTGCCAGCGACATCATCGTCCTGGCAACCAAACCGCAGATCCTGGATAAAGTCCTGGAAGATATCGTCGCCGTTTTTAACGACGAAAAGCTGCTGATCTCTATCCTGGCCGGAATTACAACAACAAGACTGGAAACCGGTCTCGGTGGCCGGTCACGCGTCGTGCGTTCCATGCCGAATACCCCGGCTCTCGCCGGCCAGGGAGCTGCGGCTCTCTGTCCCGGTAAGTATGTCGACCAGGAAAATCGGCGCATAGCCCAACACCTGTTCGAGACGGTCGGTATCGCACTTTGGGTGGAAGAGGGGCAGATGGATGCAGTCACCGGGCTCTCCGGTTCCGGCCCGGCGTTTGTCTATACCTTCATCGAGGCTCTGACCGCCGGTGGCGTCCAGGAGGGTTTGCGACTCGATATCGCCCACGCGCTGGCGGTACAAACGGTCGCCGGCGCGGCACTCCTGGTGCAGACAACCGGTGAACATCCTGCGCTGCTGCGGGAGAAGGTCTGCAGCCCGGCGGGAACTACCATCTGTGCTATCCGCGTTCTTGAAGAGCGGGGATTGCGGGCCATGATGATGGAGGCGGTTGGTGTCGCGACAGCACGATCCCGGGAGCTTGGCAAAGAGAATAAATAGAGCGGACACGCTGAATTTTACAGGGCCGGTCAATTGACCGGCCCTTTTTGTCTAAACGGTTTGCGGTCGGCGCAATCAGCAAAACCGCATTGCAGGTAATCCTGAAGCATGACCGGAAAGTCTGCGTCGCAATGCTCGCGGTAAAGCAGGGATGTCTCGATTTCGCCGGCAATGACAGCGGTCTGAAGAGTGCTTTGCATAAAGGAGGACATGCTTGTGAAGACAGGCAGACAGAGCGTCGGCATCATTTTTACAAGAGTGATTCCTTCTTGCATAAGCAATTCATTTGCGCATAATATGCATCAATGCACCGGGGAGGTACGTAATGACCAATCAGGAATCACCCATCAACCCGCAATCACTTGCTGCAAACTTTTTGGACGCGATATCTGTCCCGTTACTGGCTTGTGACGGACAGGAGCGAATTGTCTTCGTCAACCCGGCGGCCGCAAGTCAACTCGGTGTCAGGGTCGGCATGTCGCTGGTTGAGCCGTTGCCCAAGCTGGCAGAGGCGATAGGGAATTTTCGGCGCAGTGCAACCAGTAATCCGCCTTTGACAATCCTGCGCGGTGCCAGCGCCCCTTACCTTGCGATGCTCAGTACAGTGAAAGACGCCGATGGCCAGCAATTGACGCTTTGCCTGCTGCCGCCCGCACCATCAATCCCTGATTCCGATCGCCGCGTCCTTGATTTTGAGGCGTTGACGCTTGAGTTGCATGCCATTATTGATTCTTCCTCTGATGGCTTGTTCGTGTGCGACGGCGATGCGAACGTGATCCGGGTGAATCCGGCTTCGGAACGGATTCATAAGCGGGTGGCCTCCGAAATGGTCGGGCGCAATATGCGCGAGCTGATCCCTGAAGGATTTATCGACCGTTCAGCCGCACTCGAAGCCAGCCTGCAGAAGAAAGTTGTCAGTCTCCTGCAGAATATGCCGAACGGCAGAAAACTGATTTCCATTGGCACGCCGGTCTTTGACCAGAGCGGCGAGCTGATCCGGGTCGTGGTCAGCGAACGTGACATCACCGAAATCGACAAGTTGCAGCGGGAGTTGGAAAACCAGGAGGCCATCAAGGACCAGTTCCGTCACCAGATGCTGGAAATGCAGCAGGCTGAGTTTGAGGGCAGAAAAATTATTGCCCGCAGTCCGAATATGATCAAGGCGCTGCGTCAGGCGCTGAAGGTTGCTGCCGCAGATTCATCGGTGCTGATTCTCGGTGAATCAGGGGTCGGCAAAGGTGTCGTCGCCGATATGATTCATAGCAATTCTCAACGCGCTGACCGGCCGTTGATAAAAATTAATTGCGGTGCTATCCCCGAATCGTTGATAGAGGCTGAACTGTTCGGTTACGAGAAAGGCGCCTTTACCGGCGCCAACCCAGGCGGCAAACCGGGACAGTTCGAGTTGGCACATGAGGGTATCCTTTTCCTCGATGAAATAGCTGAGCTGCCACTGGCTGCCCAGGTCAAGCTGTTGCGTTTTCTTGAAGACGGCCGGATTACTCGCCTGGGCGGCACCGAGGAACGCAAGCTGGATGTGCGTGTGCTGGCCGCTACGCATCGCGACCTGGAAGAGATGATCAAACAACGGACCTTCCGGCTCGACCTCTATTACCGGCTCAATGTTATTCCTATTCATGTGCCGGCGGTCCGCGAGCGCAAGGACTGTCTGGTGCCGTTGATCCGGCATTATATTGATCATTTTTCTGCTATCAACAAGGTGTCGAAGCGCCTGACCCGAGCGGCACTCGAAGCCCTCGCCAATTATTCGTTCCCGGGCAATGTCCGCGAATTGATGAACATCTGTGAACGGGTGGTGGTCATGTCGGAGACCGAGGTCGTTGACCTCGCTGATTTGCCCTCTCAGGTTGCCGGCTCGGTGAAAACAGGCGTCCCCGAGGATCTGGACTGGCCAGAGACTCTGGGCTTGCAGCAGGCTCTTGAGGCCGTCGAACGCAACCTCCTGGCCCGAGCGCGTGAGCGTTACCGCAACCAGTCCCTGATTGCTGAAGCGCTCGGTGTGAACCAGTCGACGATCGCCCGTAAATTGAAACGTTACGGACTGTCATGATTCTTCCGTGTCGCTAACTTAGCTGTCTATGCAACTACGCATAAAATTCGGACGACTATGCAGCTTGCGGCCATCGCAGGGTCGATAATATTTCTGCCGCTCGCATTATGCCTCTGCTGCGCTCTCCTTGCGGTGAGGTTATCTGGTGCCTTCCATTACTTTCAAGTATCTGCAATCAAAGACGTTTATCTGAGTGTACCGATGTGATAGAGTCTTCTCATCTTACTGCCTCGAAGCTCCTTTGCTAAAATAAAACGGAGTTTGGCATCAGCTTTGCTACATGTTATTTCACGTGCTTCTTCAGTTCGGCTGTTAAGCCGTATTCAAAGTGGTATAATCTATCGCTTTCGAGTGAAGTTTAATCGGTGGGCTCTCGACATCCTGTCGACTCACAAACTACAAAACAAGGAGAAACGTTATGAAAAAGTATCTGGCAACATTGCTGGCAGTATTCTTTGCAACGGGCATCGCATGCGCTGCAGACACCTTGAAAGTTGGTGTCCAGGCACCCATTACCGGCAGCTACGCGAATGAAGGGCAGGGGATTGAAAACGGCGTGCGGCTGCTGGCAGAGCAGCTCAACGCCAAGGGCGGCGTGATGGGCAAGCAGATCGAAGTGATCGTCTGCGACGACCAGGGGACTGCAATGGCCGCCGCCATCTGCGCCAAGGATCTGGTCAACAAGGGCGTCTCGATGGTTATCGGATCTTACACCTCAACCTGTGCCGAGGCAGCGCAGAAAACCTATTTCGATGCTGCTGTGCTGCAGACTTCCGACGGCACCGCCGATGCCCTGACCGAAAAGGGTTACTGGACCTTCTTTCGCAACTCCTTTCCCAACAGCGCCGAGGCTGAATTCGCCGCCAACTACATGGTCAACGTCAAGAAATACCAGCGCATCGTGGTGCTTTCGGATTTCTCGACCTATGCGGATGGCCTGGGCAACGCCACAGAAGCTGCGGTCAAGAAACTGGGAGGCAATGTTGTCTCACGAGACAAGATCAAAGCCGATTCGCAGAACTTCACCCCGGTTCTGACCAACATCAAGTCGAAAAATCCTGACGTGATCTTCTTTGCCGGTTATTACTCCGATGGCGGGCTGCTGCGCGCCCAGCAGGAAGCACTCGGCATCAAGGCTGACTTCATCGGCGGCGACGCCAACGACAACCCCGATTTCGTCAAACTCGCCGGGACAGCGGCCGAGGGCGCTTACATCATCAACGTTCCCTCCCCGGATGTCCTGCCCTACGACGTGGCGAAAACCTTCATTGCAGACTACCAGCAGAAATACGGCGAAATGCCTCCCTCCATCTGGGGTCTGATGAACATCGACGGCATGCGCGCCATCATTCATGCCATGGAGCAGACCAAGAGTTTTGATACGAAAAAGGCCGCCGATTACCTGCACAACATGAAAGAGCCACTGCCAGGGATCACCGGTCCTATCGCCTTCGCCAAAGATGGCAACCGCATGGGCGGCGCCTATGTCGTCAAAAAAATTCAGGCCGATGGCGAGTATAAGCACGAATATGTCCAGTAATAACGTCTGAGTTGTTCCAGGGGGAAGCGATCAGCTTCCCCCTTCTTTCTCTCGAAGTACTCAATTCGCACGGTTTCCCCTGTTTCCTGGCAGCAGGGTCGCAAGGTGATTTATGGATATTTTCCTGCAACAGCTGGCCAACGGCCTGACCATCGGCAGCATGTTCGCCCTGGTGGCCCTGGGCTACACCATGGTCTACGGAGTCATGCGCCTGATCAACTTCGCTCACGGTGACATGGTCGCCGCCTCGGCTTTTGTCGGCCTGACCATCTACACGCATGTCACGGGACAATCCACCTCCCTGGGCGCGGTGGTCGTCATCTTTCTGCTGTCTGCTGTTGTGATGGCTGTGCTTGGCGTCATTCTCGAGCGGGTTGCCTATCGTCCACTGCGTGAGGCGCCGCGCCTGTCGGCAGTGGTCTCGGCACTTGGCGCCAGCCTCGTCATCCAGAACGGCATCATGCTGATCTGGGGGCCGCGCATGCGCATCTTCCCGGAACTGGTGCCCCAGGTCTACTGGGATCTCGGTGGTGTGGTCATCAGCCTGATCCAGGTGATTATTCTGGTCCTGTCGCTGGTGCTGATGATTGCTCTCTATCTGTTTGTTGAAAAGACCCGCATAGGCGCAGCGATTCGTGCCAGCTCCATCGACCAGGACGCGGCACAGCTGATGGGGATCAACGTCAACAGCATCATTGCGCTGATCTTTATCATCGGTTCTTCCCTGGGTGCCGTTGGAGGTTTGTTTATCGGCCTTTACTACCGTGGCATCACTTTCAACATGGGCTGGCAGTATGGCCTTTATGCCTTTGTTGCCGCAATCATCGGCGGTATCGGCAATATTCCCGGAGCAATGCTCGGTGGCATGCTGCTTGGTCTTTTCAACGCCTTTATTGCCGGTTACGTATCCAGTACCTGGGCCGATGCTTTTACCTTTATCCTTTTGATCGTGATCCTGATTATCCGTCCCACCGGTATCCTCGGTGAGCGGGTTGCGGAGAAAGTCTGATGAAATCTATACAACGTTTCGCTTATCCGATCTTCTTCGCTGTTATGGCGATCTTGCCGCACGTTTTGGATTCTCGCTGGCAAGCGGTGGCAATCACATTTTTGATTTTTGCTGTCGTTGCCCTGTCGCAGGATATTATCCTCGGCAAGTGCGGCATGTTCAACATGGGGCAGGCGCTCTTTTTTGGTCTCGGTGCCTATACCACGGCAATCCTCAATAATGAGTACGGCTGGTCGATCATCGCCACCATCCCGCTGGCAATTCTGATACCGGCCATCTTCGGAGTCCTGCTGGCCGGTCCCATCGTGCATCTGCGCGGCGATTACCTGCTGGTCACCACTATTGGTTTCAACATCGTCTTCGTCCAGGTGGTGCAGAACAACCTGGGCGGCATCACCGGCGGTCCGAACGGCATCTTTGGACTCGATTCTTTAAGTTTCTACGGAATCAATCTGACCAGTCAGGTGTCGGTTTACTACTTCGCCTTTGCGGTGCTGCTGCTCACCCTCGGTATCATGCGTAATCTGGAAAGAAGCAAGGCCGGACGTGCCATGCACTATCTGCGCGAAGACCAGTTGGCGGCGGAAAGTATCGGTATCAATACGCGGATCTACAAAATATTCGCCTTCGCCCTGGGAGCCGGCATCGCCGGGCTGGCAGGCACAGTCTTCGCCGTACAGTATTCAGCAGTCAGTCCGGAAGCCTTTGACTTTATTCAATCGGTGCTGTTTTTCAGTATCGTTATCGTCGGCGGTTCCTCTGTGCCTGGCGTGCTGATCGGCGTGTTTGTCATGTTCGTGTTACCGGAGATCTTCCGTGAGTTTGCCACCTGGCGCTTCTTTATCTTTGGTTTTGCGATGATTGCGGCAATGATTCTGCGTCCGCGCGGCATTATTCCGGCCACCTTTGGCAAAATTCCCAAGTTCTTGATCAAGGAAAACAACCATGGCGCATAACGAACTGATATTGACCGACGTCACCAAGCGCTTCGGGGGATTGACCGCCGTCGATGCTTTGAGCTTCACGGTCTCAGCCGGACAGATCTACGGCATCATCGGACCCAACGGCGCCGGCAAGACTACGGTCTTTAACTGCATCACCGGCATCTACAAGTCGGAACAGGGCTCAGTCAAGTGGCGCGGCGAAGAGATCCGCGGCCTGACCCCTTACCAGATTGTCGATCGCGGCATTGTCCGCACTTTCCAGACGATCCGTCTGTTCAGCCAGATGTCGGTTGCCGAAAACGTCATGAGCGGCCGTCACATCAAGAGTAAGCAGAAGCTCTGGCACGGTATCGTGCATAGCCCATGGTCAAAGCGCGACGAGTTGGCGAACTGGCATAAGGTCGAAGAACAACTTGATTTTTTCAGTCTCAGCGAATTCGCCGCCATCCCGACCGGCTCTCTTCCTTACGGCATCCAGCGGCGGGTTGAGATGGCCCGGGCGATGGCTGTCGAGCCGACCCTGTTGATTCTCGACGAGCCGGCCGCCGGTCTCAACGACAATGAAACCATGGAGTTGTTGCAGACCATCTTCAAAATCCGTGACAAGGGAGTCACGGTGCTGCTGATTGAGCACGACATGGATATGGTCATGGAGGTGACCGACTATCTGACGGTGATCAACTTCGGCAAGAAGATCGCTGAAGGCACCCCCGAGACAATCCAGAAGAATCCGGCGGTCATCGAGGCCTACCTGGGAAGTGAGGATGACGACGATGAGTAACGATGTCTTGTTTGAAATCAAGGATCTCGAAGTTTCCTACGGAGCTATCGCTGCCATCAAGGGAATCTCGCTGGAGGTGCACAAAGGTGAGATTGTCGCCATCCTGGGCGCCAATGGCGCCGGCAAGACCACGACCATGCGCACCATCAGTCAGCTGCTCAAAGCCAAGTCCGGCTCGATCCGCTTCAAGGAACATGAGCTGACCCAGTTGCCGGCTCACAAGATCGTCAAGCTGGGGATAAGTCATTCGCCGGAAGGACGGCGGGTGTTCGGCGTTTTGACTGTCGAGGAGAACCTGGCGCTCGGTGCTTTCTCGCAGAGCAAGCTGGATCGCAAAACCCTGGCCTGGGTTTATGACCTGTTTCCGCGCCTTCAGGAACGCCGCAAGCAGTTGGCCGGAACCTTGTCGGGTGGTGAACAGCAGATGCTGGCTATCGGTCGAGCCCTGATGAGCAACCCGGAGATGGTGCTGCTCGACGAGCCGTCACTCGGCATTGCGCCGATTCTGGTCAAGGCGATTTTTAAACAGATCAAGGAAATCGCCAAAAGTGGTGTAACCGTTCTACTGGT
>JBPPMD010000101.1:0-6969 GCA_051305875.1 Desulfuromonadales bacterium
GGCGTCCTGCGATTGAGGGCCGCGATGCATGTCCGGGCGTTGTGATCCAGATAGGGAGCAACCGTTGTCCTGGCGATGGCAGCGGCACGACGTTGTAGTTTCAACGTCAAGCTGTAACCCAGACGGAACAGATCTTCACCGTAGCAATTGGCCAGGCATTCTTTCGCAGCATCAACGTCCTGACCGGCCAGCCATTCAAGCGCCAGGTTGAGATAAGCATCCACCTTGCTGATCACGCTACTGACCTGATCGATATCCCCCATCTGAACCCGGTCAGCCATCATCACCTTGTTGACCACGCTGGCCAGCTCCCAGGCCATTTCCTCGCTCATGCCATCGGCCAGAACCGCGGCCAGAAGACCTTTGGGACGAACCAGGGTCAGGGTAAAGCCAGGCGCACTTCCTTCGCAAGGACCGAGGGCGATTTTGCCCGAGGGTTCCTGCCGGTACTGCTCCGGGTCAAGCCAGGAATAAATCTTGCGGGCGGAAAAAGGTTCCGGGATGCCCATATCCAGCAGACGTCCGGTCCTTTGTTGATAGACACTCTCCTCGATCAACCCCATGGTTTCGGCGCGGACCGCCTCCAGCAGATAGACGAAGAATTCCGGCTCGTAGCTCTGCAGAACATCGAGGATTTTGTGAAACAGCTTGGCGCCATTCTCCGTGTGGTAGCAAATCTCATAACCGCCATCGCGCTTGATTGCATCAATGCGGGCGTCGCTGTTTTCATCCGCTTCCGGCCCTGACGGGATATCCATTTCAGACTTGAAGATCAAGACCAACTGCTCGAAATTCATCTCTCTGAGAACCGTAAATGCGGTTTCTTCTTCACCTTGCAGCAGCGCTATCAGCCAGCGATGGGTCTTGGTGGAATCAAAGTGATCATCATCCCAGCAGTCGAGATCAATGAACCCGCTCCACTGCTCAGGAGTGGCGAGGCTCAGCAGTTCAGGAAGATGTTCAGGGCCTCGCTCCACGGCAAGCAGATAAACTTCCTGCGTCGACAACTGGGCCATGATTTCGGCACCATTCTCGGCATCAAGCAGTAACCGCGTCTTTTGCTGGGCATCCTGGCAGCGCAGAGCATCAATTTGTTCGGCAGGCGACAACCGGGAAAAAGCATCCGAGCTGATAGCAGACAGAGCGGGCTTTATGGGCATTTTCAGACTCCAGGGCATTAATAGGGAGCACACGTTAATCGATGTGCTCGTGCGGGTCAAGACACCAAAACCTTGCAGAAACAGCATGGGACGCACAAAGCACAAGACGCCCTGCCCGATCAACCCGGGCAGGACGTCAATGCCCTGTGAATTTGTACAAGCCAAAGCGGTTTATTCTGCCGACTTGAAGTCCTTGTAGATGTCATCGATCCTGGTCTGTAACCAGGCCGGATCGAACCACTCGGACGGTTCGACGGGGATATCGTTGATATAGGTAGCATAGTGGAGGTGATCGCCCCCGGCCATGCCGGTATTGCCAGAGCGGCCAAGATCCTGGCCTTTGGACACAGTCTGGCCCGGGCTGACGTCCATCTGCGACAAATGGGCATACATGGTATAAACGTGGCCACCGTGGTCGATGATGACGCAGTTGCCGTAAATCCCGAGGTACTCGGCAAAGATCACCACGCCATCGTTGGCGGCCTTGATCGGCATTTTAGCGAGACCGGCGATATCGATGCCGTAATGGGTTTGTTGATCGATCTCTACCTTGTCTAGCAGATAGGTGCGATGTTCGGCATGTTGCGCCTTGGGTGCACCGAGATTACGGTAAAAGGACCCGTTCCAAAGGGGCTCGTGACTTGTGGCTGCAACGAGCAGCTCTTTGATCCTGGCCCGATTCTCAATACGCGTGGTCCGGTTCATCTCGAGGAATGCCTCTTTGCCTGCTCCCTCCTTATTGAGCATTTCCAGCGATTTCTTCTCGATAAACGCATGCGGGATGTTCAGGATATCCTTGCTGAAGGTGCGATCCTTGGTGACGGTGCCAATAAGCAGGCGGCGGATATTGCCAGCGAGGTCTTCGATCTCCACCATCGGTTTGAAATCAGCCACTTCAACGTCATGCGGATGGGCAAAAACGGCAAAATGACGTGTGCCCTCTTCGTTGCTGACAAAACGGAACTGGTGATCTCCGACGGTCAAGCGGATATTTGTTTCGCGTTCGGGTGTCGACACAAACACCGCCGCACCACCACCACGCTGCATGTAGCGGGTCGCCGATTCCAGCACGGCCTTCGGTGGAACCTTGTCAAGGACATAGCTCTGGCACTGGTTTACGCGGTTGGGGAAATACGGGTTGGCGTCTTCGACCACCACACAGACCTCATGCTCACCATCGACGAGCTCCGACAGATCAACTGTCAGCTCGTAGGAAGTTGCGCCGGCTGCATTGACGCAGGACTGTCCATCGATCTTGCCATCCAGGTAGTAGCAGATTTCACCAAGGCCGCGATTGTCAGTTGCCGCGGCAGTCACACTGTGATTGACGTATGCTGCGTCAGTCAGTTTCAGAGTTGGAGCCTGCCAGTCTCTGGAGATTGCCAGGAAAGCAGCACCAACGATCAGAGCCGCGAAGAGGATCAGTAATAACGTTTTGTTCATGCCATAAGCTCCTGTACGTATCTTGGGTTTTTATGATCTGCTGCCACGACGACCGGTCTTCGCAACGGGACGTTCCGTCGCGCCTTTTCCCTTGCGGGGATTTGCGGCCTTTGCTGGCGATTTGGTCTTTGCTGGCTTTGCCTTGGTCACCTTGGCCAGCTTCTGCTTTGGTCTGGACGGCCCCCTTGAGGGCTTGCCGACCTTCGCCTTGACCCCTCGCTTGACCGCAACCTGCGGGAATTCCGCAATTGTCTGCAGCGGGATGGGATACTTGAGCAGCTGCTGGATCGCGATCAGCAAGGGCTGCTCTGCCTGGCAGACCAACGATACAGCCACGCCGTCCTTCCCGGCCCGGCCGGTGCGGCCGATACGATGCACGTAGTCTTCGGGAACCTGTGGCAGCTCGTAATTCACCACGTGCGGCAGGTTCTCGATATCGAGCCCACGTGCCGCCACATCGGTCGCAACCAGTACACGCAATTCACCGCGTTTGAACTCCGCCAGGGTACGCGTCCGCAGCGACTGACTCTTGTTGCTATGGATGGCGGCGGCCTTGATGCCGTCAAAGAGCAGCTCTTCTGTCAACTTGTCCGCGCCGTAGCGGGTGCGAGTGAAGACCAGAACCTGATGCCACTCCCCTTTGCGGATCAGGTGTGAGAGCATTTCCCGCTTGCGGTTGCGATCCACCGGATAGACCGCCTGGGTCACGGCATCAGCGGCTATATTGCGCCGCGCTACTTCGATGCGACGCGGCTGATCAAGCAGCTCGTCGGCAAGCTGCTTGATGCTCTGCGAATAGGTTGCCGAAAAAAGCAGGTTCTGACGTTGCGAAGGCAGGTACTCCGCCACATGGAGAATGTCATCGATAAAGCCCAGATCAAGCATGCGGTCGGCTTCGTCCAGCACCAGAAACTCAATTTTGGAAAGGTTAATCGTGTTGCGTTCCGCGTGATCGAGCAGACGCCCCGGCGTCGCCACCACGATATCGACACCACGGTGCAACCGTTCGATCTGCGCCTGGATGTTCACCCCGCCGTAGATCATGGTGGAGCGCAGCGACAGGCGCCGACCGTAGTTCTGCATCTGTCCGCTGACCTGGGCAGCCAGCTCGCGGGTCGGCACCAGAACCAGCGCGCGCGGGCTTCTGCGTTTTGCAGGGAGGACCGTTTCACTCAGCATCTGCACAATCGGCAGGGCAAAGGCTGCAGTCTTGCCGGTGCCGGTCTGAGCCCCCGCCAACAGGTCGCACCCCTCAAAAACCACCGGGATCGCCTGGGTCTGGATTGGGGTCGGTGTAGTATAGCCTTGAGCAGCAATCGCGCTCAACAGTTCGTCGCACAGGCCAAGAGATTCAAAAGACATCGATCAAGATCCTTATATATAAGTAAACCGCTTGCAGCGGATCGGGCTGAGAAAAAGAACGTCCTGTTGTAAAAAGAGATGAACAGACAAGGACTTATGCGGGACCTTAGCTGATTGCCCCATGGCTGTCAATTAGAAGGAGGTTAAGTTTTTCTGACTATCGTTCAGCTTTTTCCGGGCTATCCAGGGGAAGAAGCTCCTGCCTGCGCATGTAGTCAATAATACTGATGACTCTTGTGCCAACGGCGCGTCATCAACCAGAGCATGACAACGGCCTGGAACAACGCAGACGACAGGACGATTTCGGCAGGCACACCTGGTGAGGGCCAGAACAACCCGGCAAGACGATCAAAGCCAAGAGCAGCCAGGATCGTCGGAATGACACCGTAAAGCAGGACCAGAAAAACGATCGTCAGCATGTCGGCACGTTTCGGAATCCGGCCGAGATTCAAAAACAGTAAGATCCCGAAATCACGCAGCAAAAAGAGCACCATGGCCATAGCGGGAACCGCGATCTGCATGCCCGCATTCAACCCGAAGATTAAATCCACGGCAACCAGGGCTGCACAAACCAGCAGAACAAAAGGCAGCGTGGTCAACCAGAGGGGCAAGATCTGCATGGCCCGGAACCATTGACGCTTGCCAAGATACTGCAACAATCGCCGCAATGCCACCGGGTCCTTGCGCTCGCTGAAAGCCGTGCCATAGGTCAGCATCAGGGTGATCAGGAAGGCGCTCAGCAGCCGTTGCTGAGCAAGACTCTGACCGGTCACCCAACTGCCATCGCCGAGAAAACCGGCGACGTAACCCGCCAGGAACAGCACGAACAATCCCCACGCCCAGGGCAGGCTCTTTAATTGCAGCTCGACCCGGATCAGCCGATAGATCGCGAATATCGCCCAACCGAGGGACACGAGCAGGCTGATCAGAATGAAGCGATCTTCAGGGTAAACCTGCCCATACCAGAAGACCTTTGCTGATTCAGTGAACGGCCAGTTGAGCAACGAAACTGCGCAACCGGCGCCCAGCACCAGGAAGGCCGTGGTTTGAAATCGCCCATAACGTTGGCTCTTCCTGATTGCCTGCAGGCTGGAGAGCAGGCCGATTGCCTGGCCGAGCAGCCCGCTACCGACCATCAGCACGGCCGTCTCGATCACCGACAGGCTAATCGATGGCCTGGAGGTCAAATAGACCAGCATGCAGAGTAGCGCGCCGTACCAGGGATAGATGGTACTGCCGAGCAGTTTGCCCCAGGTCATCGACCAGGAACCGATCACCGACATCCGCTGGTTATCCCAGGTATGATCACGGATCTCTGCGATAAGAGCTTCAGAAGCGAGTCGTGTTCCCCACAGGAAGGCCAACAGGCCGAACAGGATCAGCGCCATTCTGGCTACGCTCGCACCGTAATGCCTGCCATCAAGAAGATAAGCGAGAAACAGCAGGACCCCCAGGATCATTGGCATGCCGATCAACCGGTAGGGCGTCAACTCCATCCAGAGATTCCTGCGGAATTCGGGATTGATATTCATAACAAACCATCCTGGCAGTCCTGGCGGCGCACCGACTCCAGGTAGGTAGACTGCATGATGCGTTGTTGCTCAGCAAAGACACAAACCGGCAGGCCCTGGTCGAGAAGACTTTTCAACAGATGATATCGGGCCGTTTCATCTCCGCTGAAAGAGAGTTTGGCCGATGCGTCATCGCCCTCGACGGCAGAGACGTATGGCAAACCGGAGAGCAGTTTTTGCAAGCCGTCGTAAGGCACTGCCAGCGAAAGCTGCAGACGGACATCCGAAACCCGCTTCTGCTTGATCGGGTCGTGTGAAAGTATACGGCCGTCGCGTAAAACCAGCATATCTGTGGAATATTCGTCGAGCTCAGAGAGAATATGTGAAGAGACCACCAGGGTCATGCCCTGTTCGCGTAAAGTCAGAAACAGTTCAGCCAGGCTATGTCGCGCTTCGGGATCGAGTCCCGATGCCGGTTCATCGAGAATCAGAATCTGCGGTTCGTGGACTACCGCCTGGGCGATGGCAAGACGTTGCCGCAACCCACGCGACAGTGTACCAGCCTTCATTTCAATTCGCCCGGCTATGCCCAGACGTGTCGCTGCCAGTTCAGTCGCCCGGGCCTGCATGCCATCCGGGATGCCGCGGGAGGCTGCAGCATGCAGCAGGCACTGACGAACCGTCAGTTCATCGTAGAGGCCGAAGAAATCGGAGAGATAGCCGAGCTTACGATGGCAGGCGCGGGGATCTTCGTGAATATTTTCTCCATCGATGTACACCTCTCCGTACAATGGTACGTCAAGGGCGGCCATGCAACGCAGCAGGGTGGTTTTGCCGGCGCCGTTCGGCCCAACCAGAGCCGTGATGCTGCCGGACTCGATCCTGAAGGAGACACTATTCAGCGCCCTGACTCCCGGGTATTCGAACACCAGGTCATTCACTTCGATCATGTTTATATCCGTAATCACTGGAGAGCACAAAGCGACCTTGACTGACAGGTCGTGCAGCAAGGCAAAGGGACGTTAAAATAGCACGCCCGGGCATCTCTTGAAAGGGCTGGTTGCCAGATTATTTTTTAACTGCATAGCTATCGGCGAGGGTCCCTACCGCAACAGCGAAAGCGTTGGAACGATTCCACCTGCGTAGCGATCGAAAATTGCTGTAGGTCAGGTAGGCGGGCCCGCCCGGGCCGTCGGGGACGATCAGCGAGGCCTGGAGATCACGGCGGGGTAACGACTGGCCGTTACTGCGTCGCACCCCGAGCTGCTGCCAGCGAGACAGCAACAGCTGGGTCTCCAACCCGGCCAGAGAATAATCGAACTGTTCCGGTAGCTTGACCGGCCGTCCCCAGGTCTGGTCGCTCTGCCATCGGGCTTTGGCAAGGTAATTGGCCGCCGAAGCCAGCGCATCGGGAACCGAATTCCAGACATCGATGCGGCCGTCGCCGTCGGCATCGACAGCATAGTGACGGAATGAGGATGGCATGAATTGGA
>JBPPMD010000130.1:0-2696 GCA_051305875.1 Desulfuromonadales bacterium
AAAGTGGGGAGATGTTCTGCCCTTGGTTATAGCAAGAGTCCTGCCATGATCCGGATTTCCTGCAAAGACGGCACCTTGCCGAGATTTGTCTAAAATTAGAAGCTCCGGAAGCAGACACAGACCTGGTCACGTGCCTTTTTTTTTGTGCATATTGTTTAACGCGGAGGCATTGGGACGCTGCCGCTGGAGAAAACAGGCAGCTTATCGTGGCATGTTTTCCTCTGCGGCCTCTGCGTCTCTGCGTTACTCCAGGTTTTCATATCGATTTCAAAGAGTCTTTGCTCTGGAGGCATGCTCTTTGCTTTAACCAAAGTGAATATTACCGGCAAAGCTGCCGGTTCCTGGCAATGAAGCCCTGAACCTTCTAAGAAGGTCCAGGGCTTTTTTAAGTCAAAACGAGGTGCAATATGTCTGAACCTGGCAACGCACAGATCATCATCGACGACACCACCCTGCGCGACGGCGAACAGACGGCTGGCGTCGTCTTCAGCCTCGACGAGAAGAAACGCATCGCAAAGATGCTCGACGAGGTCGGCGTCGGTGAACTGGAGTGCGGCATCCCGGCGATGGGCAGGGAGGAGCAGGCATCGGTCAAGGCGCTGGTCGACCTGGGGCTGAATGCCCGGCTGATCACCTGGAACCGGGCCGTGATCGCCGATATCCAGGCATCCATCGACAGCGGTGTGCACGCGGTCGACATCTCCCTCTCGGTTTCAGACATCCATATCGAGCACAAGCTGCGCAAGAGCCGTGACTGGGTCAAGGAACAGCTCAAGGTGGCGCTTGGTTTTGCCAAGGATCATGACCTGTACGTCTCCGTCGGCGGCGAGGATGCCAGTCGCGCCGACCTCGATTTTCTCGCCGAGCTGATTGAGATCGCCCGCGGCCTGGGCGCCGACCGCTTCCGTTTTTGCGACACCCTTGGCATACTCGACCCCTTCACGACTTATGACAAAATCCGCTACCTGGCGAGCCGCGTCGACCTCGACCTCGAGGTGCACACCCACAATGATCTCGGCATGGCGACGGCCAACGCCATCGCCGGAATCCGCGCCGGCGCCAGGTTCGTCAACACGACGGTCAACGGCCTCGGTGAGAGAGCAGGCAACGCTGCCCTCGAGGAGGTTGTCATGGCTCTGAAACACGCCTGCGGCATTGATCTGCAGATCGACACAAGTCGTTTCGTAGAGCTGTCAAAGCTGGTGAGCAAGGCCAGTTGTCGACCGGTCCCGGAGTGGAAAGCGGTGGTTGGCGAAAAGGTCTTTTCGCACGAGTCCGGACTGCACGCTGATGGTGTCCTCAAGTTTCCAGGCAATTATGAGGGCTACGATCCGGCCGAGGTCGGTTTGACCAGGCACATGGTGATCGGCAAGCATTCCGGGCGCCACGCCATCCAGGACCGGCTCGAGCATCTCGGCATCAAGCTGGGCGGTATCGAAGCCGACCGGCTGCTTGATCTGGTCAGACATGCGGCCCAGAGCAGCAAACAGTTATTGACCGATCACGAACTCGTGCGCCTCTGTCTTGACCGGCGCATGGTGGCCTAGTACGACCGATGCCACGAGGAGCCTCATGCAGATAATCAGGATCGCCGAGAATACCGACTGGGACCAATTTTTCGCCCTGGCCGGTGCCGAGGGTTGGCGGATCCCGGAGATCGAGCGCCAGCTCTTTGCAGGGCCATGGCAGCATTGCGCCCGGGTCTTGGCAGTGGACCGCAGCTTCTGCGGCCTGGTGACCTCGGTCGCCCATGAGCGCAGCGGCTGGATCGGCAACCTGATCGTACCGCAGCAGCTGCGCGGGCATGGCTATGGCTCCCGGTTGTTCGTGGCGGCACTCTCGGCGCTGCAGGCCCAGGGCATGCGATCGGTCTGGTTGACCGCATCGCTGCTGGGTCAGCCAATCTACGCAAAATCGAATTTCAAGGTTGTCGACACCATCGAACGCTGGGTCTCCGACAGCAGGTCCGGCAGCGGCTTTGCCATGCAGACGGCGCCTGCGGCAAAAGATCTGCTGTCGGCCTGTGACCAGGCGGCCTGGGGAGAGACGCGCGCGTCCTTGCTCGGGGCGCTGTTCGACCAGGGCCGGGTCTTTGCCGTCGAAGACAGCGTCGCGCTGTTCCAGCAAGAGCCCGGCCTGCAGATTATCGGACCGTGGTATTCCCAATCCGGCTGTCCGCGCGCCAACCGGCAGCTGCTGCATCAGATCCTTGCCACGGCGGACGCCGATGTGGAAATCGTCGTCGACATTCTCTCCTCTTCCCCTATCCGGCTACTCCTGGCTGCGGCCGGCTTCTCCTGCAGCGACAGCAACGCCCTGATGGTCCATGGCAGTGCCGATGTCATCAATACAGGCATGATGGTTTCCCTGGCCAGCCTGGGAAGTGTCGGTTGACCGCTGAATTCTTGATTTTTACAATCAACAGCCACTATAGTGTAGACACAGTCCGGGCCTCCCGGATTGTTTTGTCAGGAGCGGTCCCTTTTGCACGAACTCAGTCTGACCCAGAGTATCGTTGACCTCGCCATAGAACACGCCCACCGCGAGAAGGCTGAGGTCATTCGAAGTATCACCGTGGAGATCGGCGCGCTCTCCGGCGTGCTCGCCGATGCCGTCGAGTTTGCCTTTGAGGTCTGCAGCAGGGGCACCATGGCCGAGGGCGCACGCCTGGAAATCCTGCACATCGCCGGCCTTGG
>JBPPMD010000282.1:0-7411 GCA_051305875.1 Desulfuromonadales bacterium
TTCGTACGAAAGGTCTCTACAGATGTTGAGTGTCATGAAGAAAGGGGCCAGCGAAGAGCAGCTGCGCCAAGTGAAGCAATATCTGGTCGACAACGACTTTGACTTTCACCAGTCAACCGGCGCCAATCGCACTATCATCGGAGTCATCGGTGATACCGAGTCCGTCAACTGTGCTGAGCTTGAAAAACAGAATGGGGTGCATGTGATTTTCAAAATCCCCGATGAAAACTGAACAGAGGGTATCAAACAGACTTTTTCGCGAGCAGTTGCAGTATCCAGGTTAAATGTTAAAGGTTGGCCAGCGCCTGCTCTACGACCAATCGCCCCTGCTCCCATACTTTGTATTTCCAGAGTTCATCGTCAGGATAAAATGCCCGCAAAAGTTGTTGTTTGATCCTTATCGCATCGGCATGGTTCGGGCCGCCATGGTGGTACAGCCAGTTCTCCGCTCTTATCGCCTTAAATACATCCATGGGCGGCAAGGTTCCGAACTCAAGACCGACAGCCGTCACTTCTGCATCAGGCAACATCCTGGAAAAAGCCATCTTGACTGTCCCGGACAGGTGAGCTGAAACGGATTCTCCCTTTATGGTTGATTTAACACGCTCCTCGCCCCACCATGTGACGGCCCGCTGGTAAGCAGGAGCATCCTCCGGATCGTTCAGGATCACCTCTCCGTATGCATATGGGCCGAGCCCGGTATGTAAATCGATGACGACGACACGAGCTGCTCCGGCAAGGTAGCGTTCGGCGATCTCATGGAGTCTCCGGTTTGACCAGGTAGCGAAACGACCGCCATAAAAAAGTCCCTGAGGATGCGTATACTGGCCGTGCGTCACGGCGTGCTGCAAACGGGCGCTGCCATACCGCAGCCGATACCATAAAATAGACAATGCCGAAGAGACGTCTGTATAAGCGGACAATGTTCGAGGGGCAATGATATCTGCCAGTTGATCATATTCCTGGTTCTCAGGGTAAGATTGGCAATGATCGACAAAGTTTCGATTGAGATCAACATTGTCTTCGTTGAAGCGCCTCAAATTGGCGAACCCGTAAGGGTTGACGGCATGAATCATGACGAGACCGGTGTTCGGCTGCAATCTCCCGGAAATGTCTTCACGCAGAAGTCCAACCTGGACTCCTGAGCCACCGAAACCTTCAACACCATGGGTTCCGGACATCAGTACCAGTCTGTTTTCTGCGTCCACTGGCCCGAGCACAGCGATATCCGTAAAAAGTTGTTCGCCGCCCTGCTCTGAAGCCGGGTTCAGGAAACTTTCAACATTGCCACCCGCAGCCAGTGCTGCGTCTAAAAAGGCCCGACGGGCTTGCTGGTAATCCGCAGAAAAATATTGATTGACTTGCATGTCGGCTGGCACTTTCCCCTCATCGGCGTCATCGTCTCATCAAGTGGTGGCAAAATCACTTCAGCATCAAAACAACTTACAAAAAAAACCGGGAGAAACACAGAACAAACTGGTTTCAATCCCGGCATTAGCCCCTGATTTTTTAACATCTTAAGTTACATACTGTTCATTATCTGCCTGACTTCCTGTCCCAGTTGTGCAGAAGGTGTTACCACAATTTCCTTTCCGGCCACGCTGGTCTTGTAGCGCTGCGCGTCCATGTTGTGAGTATAAGCATCACGAAATTGCTCGTTCAGTTTCTGAATCGTCAACGCATCGAGTCCTTTCTCTTTCGCTGCCACAACAAAGCTCTGCACCTTGCCTTCTTCAATCTTGGCGACACCGAACTTCTTCGGCGGTTTGCCGATGAACACATAAGCGCAATCATCGGCCGGAACCACTTCGAGTGGATCGGAGACCTGCCCCATCAGCTCCTTTAAAGGTTGCTCAACCTCTTGAATCTGTTCAGCGGCAGGGTTGTCCGCAGCAAGCTCGGGGTAGTTCGGTTTTTTGCTGAATAATCCCATTATTGCCTCCTTTTTTATTAATGGGGCCAAAATTCACTCTTTCAACATAACAAGGAATTCGCATACTTCAACTCATCCGGAACCGCCGACCATCTCCTGTGCATCGTAGTTTCCGGATGGACACTCATTGGTTATAAGTCCGTTGATTTATCATCAATGCCAGGGAAACTGGTGAAAAAAGATACATTGTCTCGGTCCCCCCTCACAAACTTCACCACGATATCCGAATGTAAAGCTTGCCGTTCCAGATGGAAGCCTGAATGATCGTGAGAATGGTTTTGAAAATCTAAAATAGTTATCTATGGCGTAGTTAAAGCTACTGCCAAGGTCTGCTGTTAGCAAAACACGCGCATCCTGATCCAGAAAAAGAAGGTATGTATCCAGGAAGTTGAGCCGCGTATAAATACTTTGATAGGAATCACCAAGAGCGGTTTGTCCCTTGATTTCAAGAACAGCTCCATCTTCAATATATTCATATTGAATTATGATGTCAAAGGTTTCCCATGTGCCTGCAATGAGCCCACCCTTCTGTAATGCCACGACATGCTCAGGGGAAGCCTGTTTACCTCGATACATCATTGATGTTTGAACACATCCCGAGATAACAAGAGCTGAAAAACACGCCATACCCAAACAGATGTTTTTTGTTATGCGAGTCATTCTGCAACCTCCTGATCGTTATTAACTTAATAATAACAAACAGGGGTGCATTAGCGCACCCCTGTTCAGGAAACTCAATCATATCAGATAATCCAGGAGACGGTTGATGAGACTCCTAACCGACGACTTCCGTACGGGTAAAGACTGACTTAAGCACTTGTCCCTGCCCTTCGATATTTTCGCGAGCACCCTCTTCGCGATCAACCAGGGTGATGATACCCAAAACATGCAAGCCTTCCTGCTGAGCACGCTCGACTGCTTTCATCGATGAGCCGCCGGTGGTGGTGACGTCCTCGACAATCACGACCCGCGATCCAGACGGCAGGTTCTTGCGCCCTTCCAGCCATTGCCCGGTGCCGTGGCCCTTCGGTTCCTTGCGAATAATGAAGGCATGGACCGGCTGACCTTCAAGATTGGCAGCGATTGAGGTTGCAGTGGCTATCGGGTCAGCGCCCATGGTCAGGCCACCAACACCATGAATTGGACCGACAAAAGTCTTCACGATGTCCCAGAAAGCCTTACCGACCAAAAAGCCCCCCCTGGCATGCAGAGCGGTCTGTTTGCCGTCGAAATAAAAGTTGCTTTTACGCCCTGAAGCCAGAGTGACTTCACGTTCTTCGTAAGACAGCTCGCGCACAATCTGCATCAATTCATCGCGTTCCTGTTCCGTCATCTTTCTCTCCTGAAATATTATTCAAGGCCACCGTTTTAAACATCTGTAACTATTCTACATGTTAGCGAGTGCATGTGGTCTGCAGCCATTGCCTGCGTCCAACGTTGTCACTTAACTTCCAGCAAGCAACAGCTGCAGCCCACATGCTGTGCCGTTGAGTAAGGGAGCTGAATAGTTACAAACAACCATCGTCTTTTCTCGTTTGGCGTCACGGATACTAAAAAAGCCCCAACTGGCTGTCAGCTTTCAACCGCGGAAATTTGACCGGATAGTCACCACTGAAACACGCATCGCAATAACAGCCGGTGGCTACACCACCGGGAGCGCCGGCGGCGGCAAGCATGCCTTCCCGACTCAGGTAACCGAGCGTATCCGAGGTAATGTAGCGGCTGATTTCCTCGATGGTATGCGACGAAGATATCAGCTCCTTGCGCGACGGGGTGTCAATACCGTAGTAGCAGGGGAAGCTGGTCGGTGGGCTGGAGATGCGCACGTGCACCTCACGGGCACCGGCGTTGCGTATCATCTTGACGATCTTGCGTGCGGTGGTGCCGCGCACCAGAGAGTCATCTACCACGACAACACGTTTTCCTTCGATCACGTCACGCACCGGATTGAGTTTGATCTTGACGCCGAAGTGGCGAATTGACTGTTGCGGCTCGATAAAGGTGCGTCCGACATAATGATTCCGGATCAGACCCAATTCAAAAGGGATCCCCGACTCTTCCGCATATCCAATGGAAGCCGGAACCCCGGAATCTGGCACAGCAATGACAACATCGGCCTCGACTTTGTGTTCCCTGGCCAGCTGACGGCCAAGTTCCTTGCGGACCTTGTAAACCTGTTCGCCAAAGATGGTGCTGTCCGGCCGGGCAAAGTAGATGAATTCGAAAATACAGGGTGAGGGCTTGGTTTCCTTGAACGGTTTGTAGGATTTCATACCATGCTTGTCGATCACGATCATTTCGCCCGGCTCAATCTCGCGTATGAACTCGGCTTCGATCAGATCGAAGGCACAGGTTTCCGAGGCGACGACAAATCCTTCGTTGAGTTTACCGAGTGCCAGGGGCCGGAAGCCGTTCGGGTCACGCACGGCGACCATGCGCGTTTCTGTAAGGAAAACAATGCTGTAAGCGCCTTTGACCGCCATCAGGGACTCAGCAATACGATCCGCAAGTGAGTCGCTCTGCGATTTTGCCAGAAGATGGATCAGGACTTCGGTATCAGAGGTTGTCGAAAAGATTGAACCGGTATGTTCCAGACCATTACGGATTTCCTGGGCGTTCACCAAATTGCCGTTGTGAGCCACTGCGATGCTGCCGCGAGCATAATCAACCATGATCGGTTGAACATTTTTGAGATCGCTGCTGCCTGCCGTTGAGTAGCGGACATGGCCGATAGCGTTGCGACCAGGCAGCTCATCGAAAATCGAATCGCGCCTGAAGACATCGGAAACCAGCCCCATGCCCCGATAGGCACGCAGGTTCTGACCATCTGCAGAAACAATCCCGCAGCTTTCCTGACCTCGGTGCTGAAGGGCGTAAAGGCCCAGATAGGTCAGATTAGCGGCCTCCGGATGACCAAAAATACCGAAGACACCGCATTCGTCCTGAAACTTATCGAACATGATGTTTATAATCTCCATAGCTGATAAAATCAGCCGTTAATGTGTTGTCACTCTTTTCGTGTGTTGCGCTCGGATCCTTAAAGCAGATTCTCACGAACATACTTTACTGCGTTAATATACAACAACAACCCCATCCCCTCTTCCGGCAAATCAGGCTCCCGGGTCCAGCGCGGGTGATGCGTCCGATGGACATAAGCCTCCGGGTGCGGCATCAAGCCAAAAAGCCTTCCAGACTCGTCACAGACTCCGGCGATGGCGGCAATGGAGCCATTAGGATTCAGAGGATACTCCATAACCGGAGACTTGTACTCCGAATCAGAGTATCTTACCACGGCCAGATGTTTTAATTCCATCTCCCGCAGCACATGCTCACTCTCAACAACAAATTTGCCCTCTCCATGTCGAACCGGCAAGTAAATACCGCCCAGCCCCCGGGTAAAGACACAGGGAGACTCCGGGTCGACCTTGAGATAACACCAGCGGTCCTCAAAGCGACCGCCATCATTAAAAGTCAGCGTTGCCGACTGTTTTTTATAATCACCGCCTAGAGCTGGCAGCAAGCCCATCTTGGTCATCAACTGGAAACCGTTGCAGACGCCCATAATCAGTTTGCCGTCAGCGATAAAACGCTGCAGCTGGTCACTCAGGGTCTCTTCGCTGCCCTTGACCGCAGCGTGAATCAGGCGATTCGCGCCAGCCTTGGCGCTGCCGAGGTCATCGCCATCAAGAAAGCCACCCGCCAGGTTGAGGAAGTGATAGTCGTCGAGCCGGACATGACCGGCAAGCAGTTCTGCGACGTGCAGAATATCGACGACCTCGGCACCGGCCAGACGGCACGCATTGGCCACTTCACGCTCACAGTTGGTGCCGTTGCCGGAGATGACAACCGCCCGTACTTGTTTCGCCATAATCACATCTCCCGTAGCGGGCTCTGCCACGCTTCCTTGAGATCGCCGATAGTGCTGTGCACCAGGGTTTCACCCTTCAAGCCAATGATCTTCAGGTATTCATCATTGGCGACCTGGCCGATACAGGCAAACACCTGTCCGGTAAAAAGCGCCTCAAAGCGATTCTGACTGTCCGGCTTGACCGTCACCAGCAGACGGCTGGCCGATTCGCTGTAAAGAAGTTTGTCTTCACGCATGATAGCATCGACCGGAACATTGTTGAGGTCGACATGCAGGCCGAATCCACCGGCAAAGGCAGTTTCCGCCAGAGCGACGCCCAAACCGCCGTCAGACAGGTCGTGGCAGGAGGCCAGTAGGCCTTCTGCCTGGGCCGCATTGATTGTGCGGTAGCGCAGCATGGCGGTTTCCGCATCAACCTGCGGCACATTGCAGCCGATCTTGTTATGCATCGCGTAGTATTCAGAGCCGCCAAGCTCATTGCGGGTCTGGCCGAGCAGGTAAACCAGATCGCCGGGCGCCTTGGCATCCATGCTGACGGCTTTGCGCAGGTCGTCAATCTTGCCAATCACCGAGAACAGCACGGTCGGCGGGATGGAAATCTTGGTGTCGCCGATCATGTAGTCATTCTTCATCGAATCCTTGCCGGAAATCAGCGGCACACCGAAAGCCAGGCAGTAGTTGTAGAGAGCCTGATTGGCTCTCACCAGCTGCGCCGCCTTGTATTCGCCGTCCGGGGTCTTTTCGCTAGCCACAGGGTCACACCAGCAGAAGTTATCGAGGCCGGCCACGTGCTCGATATTGCCACCCACGGCCACATAGTTGCGCAGGCCTTCGTCGATGGCGTTGGCCATCATGTGATAGGTGTCGATGTCGCTGTACCCCGGGCAGATGCCGTGCGCGACCACCACCCCTTCGAAGGAGTCGAAGAGCGGCCGCAGCACTGCGGCATCCGAAGGACCATCATTGGCTACACCGACCAGCGGCTTGATGACGGTTCCGGCCTGAACTTCGTGATCGTAACGGCGGACAACCGATTCCTTGGAACAGACATCGAGCCGGCCGAGCAGATGCCGCAGCGTGGCATCCATATCGAGGGGTTGGGCGAAATCCGGTTCCTGGAGCGCCGGTGGCGTCCAGCGGGCCGCGATCAGCATCTGCGGCACACCATCGTGGATAAACTCCATCGGCAGATAGGTGGCGGTTTGGCCGTTATAGAGACAGTGGAAATAACCGGAGTCGGTAAACTGGCCGAGATCGGTGACTTCCACACCCATCTCATCTGCCAGGGTTGAGAATTCTTCGAGTTTTTCGGCAGGGACCGCCAGGGTCATGCGCTCCTGGGCTTCCGAGATCAGGATCTCCCAGGGTTGCAGACCGCTGTACTTCAGCGGGGCACGATCGAGATGCATTTCGAAGCCGCCCGTATCTTCAGACATTTCACCGACCGACGAAGACAAGCCACCGGCACCGTTGTCGGTAATCGCATTGTAGAGGCCGCGATCACGGGCGATGATCAGGAAGTCGAACATGCGCCGCTGGGTGATCGGATCACCAATCTGCACAGCGGTTACCGGCGAGCCTTCATGGAGCTCCTCCGAGGAGAAGGTCGC
>JBPPMD010000152.1:0-4258 GCA_051305875.1 Desulfuromonadales bacterium
GAAAACCGTTGATCGTAACAATAAGATTTACCAGTTGCGACTTTCTTGGCTTTTCCTGGTGCCTTAGAGTCTTGGTGGCCTAACAACCTGCGCGTGAACTATAGAACAAATATCAGCATTGATAACATATCCAGAGCATGAGGCCGGAAAGGCTTTCCAGAATGGCCCGGCATCACTATAATGCCTCCCCATCATGGATAAATTCCTCTCAACAAAATCCCAGGCAAAGCTGCGCCAGGAAATTCTCGCATCCGGCGGCAACGAAGTGTTCTGCATCGGCCATACCGATGCAGAACAGCTAGTGGTCGATCTGGAGGTTCTCGCCCGCGGCAACCGCCAGGCCGTTCCCGCAATCCTGCAGGCCTGTCGTCCCGGCGATGTTATTATACATAACCATCCAAGCGGACACCTCGAGCCTTCCGAAGCAGACCTGGCCATAGCCGGAAATCTCGGCTCCCTCGACGTAGGTTTCTATATCGTCGACAATCAGGTCAACAAAATCTACCGGGTGGTCGAAGCGTTTAAGCCGGCGCAAAACACAACGGTAGGATACGAACAAGTCACAGCACTTCTGGGCTCAGGTGGGAAAATCTGTCAGAACCTGCCGGGATTTGAAGACCGCCCGGAGCAGCTGCGCATGGCATTCGCGGTCACTGAAGCGCTCAATCACCACAACATAGCCCTGATCGAGGCTGGCACCGGCACCGGCAAGAGCCTCGCCTACCTGGTCCCGGCCATCCTCTGGGCTCTCGCCAGCCGTGAGCGACTGGTCGTCTCAACCAACACGATTAATCTGCAGGAGCAGCTGATCCGTAAAGACCTGCCCTTCCTGCAGCGGGCCACAGGTCTCGAGTTTAAGGTTGAGCTGGTCAAGGGCCGCTCCAACTATCTTTGTAAACGTCGGCTGGAGACGGCCGCGGCTGAACCCGGGCTTTTTGACACAGAGCATGTCGGCGAGTTGAAGGCATTGCGCGCATGGGCGGAAGAAACCGGAGATGGCTCGCGCGAGGATCTCTCTTTTCTTCCTCATGGCACCCTCTGGGACGAGGTCTGCTGCGAAGCGGATCAATGCAGTCGCAGCCAATGTCCGTACTTTAGCAACTGTTTCTTTCATCAGGCCCGGCGGCGTGCCGCTCGCGCCGACATCCTGGTCGTGAATCACGCCCTGCTCCTGGCAGATCTGTCTTTGCGTCAACAAACGGACAACTATTCCGCACTGGCGGTGTTGCCGCCATTTTCCCGGCTGGTTATCGACGAGGCGCATCATCTGGAGGAAGTCGCGACACGCTACTTCAGCACCCAGGTCACCCGGTTTGCCTTTGCCCGTACCCTCAACCGGCTGCGCCACCCGCGCAAACCACAACGCGGCTTGTTGCCGCGCCTGCTCGTTCAACTCGGACAATCTCTTGACGACAGCCAGGACACTCTTTACCGGGAATTGCATGAACGCATTGAAACGCTCATAAGCCAGCATCAGGAGTTGCTTGACAGCTCCATCACTCAACTTGAGCAGACCGGCCTGGATTTATCTAAAGCGCTTGGTACCGATGTTCGTGCCGGAGAAGAGATCCGTCAACGACTGATACCGAGCTTCCTTGAAAAGCCTGCCTGGAAAAAGACCGAGGGCACACTTCGCGGCCTGTCCCGGGCGACCCGGGAATCAGGTGAGGCCTTGCGGGAGCTTCTGAAAGCATTACGCAACCTGCCTGACGATGCGGTCGATGCGACGCGGTCACTCTGTACTGACCTGGCCGGCATCAGCATGCGGCTCCTGGCCTTAGCCGAACACTTGCAAGTCTTTGTTGCCAATCCCTCCGGGTCATGTGCATGGTTTGAAATCACTCGAGGGCGTATCGGTCGCGGCGAAGGGATTATCACCCGTCTCTGCACGGCACCACTGGTGGTTGCACCACTCTTGCGCGAGACATTGATGGAGCGCATGCAGACTGTCGTGTTGACCAGCGCCACCTTGACCGTGGCTGGCCGTTTCGATTATCTGCGTCAACGAATCGGACTCAACGATCTGGACTCAGGCCGCCTCACTGAACTTCTGCTTGCCTCACCCTTCGATTTCAAGCGACAGGCCTTGCTTGCAGTGCCTACGGATATTCCGGAACCCGGCCGTCCCGGATATGCCGAAGCTGTCCGCGACCTGACCGAGCAGGCACTGCTTGCTGCTGACGGCCGCAGTTTTGTACTGTTTACCGCCTACAGCCTGTTGCGTCGCATTCACAGCGAGCTATCACCGGCACTATCAGCCCGCGGCTATCAGGTCCTTCGCCAGGGCGAAACAACCCGCCACGAGCTATTGAAGAGATTCAGTCAGGATCCAACCAGCATCCTGTTTGCCACTGATTCATTCTGGGAAGGCGTTGATGTCCCGGGGCGGTCATTGGAGCAGGTCATCATTGCCCGGCTGCCCTTCAAAGTCCCCACGGAGCCGGTACTCGAAGCGCGTGCCGAGGCCATCAGCAGAGCAGGAGGTGATCCGTTCATGGATTACACGGTTCCCCAGGCCGTGATTCGCTTCAGACAGGGCTTCGGCCGCCTGATTCGTCATCGCACAGACCGGGGAGTCGTCCTGATTCTCGACAGCCGGGTCGTCAGGCGCGGCTATGGCCGTCTTTTTCTCAATTCGTTGCCCGATGTGCCGGTATCAACCTTGCCGCAAGCTGAACTTATGCAGGTAATCAAGAGGTTCTTCAGTGACGTTGAGCCGGACTCCGACGCATAGAGATTCGCAGCCTGGCAACACATCGTGTTGTCAACAAAACATGTTGTCAACAAAACATTGACTTATCATGTTGCCTGTGATAACAGACGAGAACTCTTTTTTACGCAATGGAACGTTTCATGTTCAAAGCGACAGCAAACATCGCAGCGGCACAGACAGCCCGAGCTAACAGCGCGGCAGCTACGGCGGCCGCCTGCCAGGAACTTGTCCATTGCCTTGAAAACTGATTGATTCTTTTACTACGATCAAGGCCATGGGCAAGCGCTCATGGCCTTTTTACTTAGACCGGGAGAAAATTATGCGCAACAACATTGTTCATATCGGTGCCGGCGAACTGACTTACGAGATTCGGGCTATCGTGGACATTGCCGAAAAGCTCAGAGCTCTCGGTATCGACACCAACATGGAGAACATCGGCGACCCGATTGCCAAGGGTGAAGTGATCCCCCAATGGATGAAGCAAATCGTCGCCGACCTGGCCATGAAAGACTGCAGCTACGGATATTGTGCGACCAAGGGAGTTCTTGAAACACGCCAGTTTCTCGCCGAGATGACCAATCGACGCGGCAAGGCGCAGATCACGGCGAACGATATCATCTTTTTCAACGGGCTGGGCGATGCAATCCAGAAAGTTTACGGCTTGCTGCGGCGAGAAGCACGTGTGATCGGTCCGTCGCCAACCTACTCCACCCATTCTTCCGGTGAAGCCGCCCATGCCGGCCAGAAGCCCGTCTGCTACCGTCTTGACCCAGCCAACAGCTGGTATCCCGACCTCGACGATCTACGCCTGTCGATCAAGTACAATCCCACCATCTCGGGCATCTTGATCATCAATCCTGACAATCCTACTGGAGCCGTCTGGCCGGAACGTATCCTCACAGAGATGGTGGCGATTGCCAAAGAGTATGATCTCTTCATTATCGCCGATGAAATTTATCAGAACCTGGTATACAACGGCCAGGCGACCAAACCGATTTCCGACCTGATCGGTGATGTCCCGGCCATTTCGATGAAGGGCATCAGCAAGGAGCTGCCCTGGCCCGGATCTCGCTGTGGCTGGATTGAGGTCTACAACGCTGACAAGGACCCGATGTTCAGCCGCTACATCCAGAGCATTGTCGATTCAAAAATGGTCGAAGTCTGCTCAACGACTCTGCCGCAAAAAGCGATTCCGCCCATTCTCAGCCATCCCGAGTATCCGGCCTGGCTTGCAGAACGCATAAGCCGTTATGAGAAATTCTCCAATATCGCCTACGATATCCTCAAAAAAGTTCCGGGCGTTAAAGTCAACCGGACCAACGGCGCCTTCTATATGAGCGTTGCGTTCCAGAATGAGAAGCTCGACAACCGTCAGACCCTGCCGATCGAAATTCCGGAAGTTCGCGAACTGGTCGAAAACCTGGTCAATCAACCGGGGGTCTCTGCCGACAAGCGCTTTGTCTATTACCTGCTGGGTTCAACCGGGATCTGCGTGGTACCCCTGTCATCCTTCTTTACCCCCGAGCAGGGTTTCCGCATCACCTT
>JBPPMD010000196.1:0-14058 GCA_051305875.1 Desulfuromonadales bacterium
ACTCAAGGTAATCTGCGACAAGGGAGACCGGTGCCTGCCGACCTACTTCCGGCGAAGTGGTTGACGATGGGGCGCTGCTGCTTTCCTTTCCGACAACAACAGGAAGCGTTTCCTCTGCCATTGCAAAAGGAGAAGCCAATCCAGTTCCATCGACCGTGGTCCCTTGCTGGGCAACGGCAGGCACATTCAAAGGCCCCAATAAAATCAGAGCAACAATAAACATCACAGAGAGCATGGCCCTCACAGATAAACTTTGCATCATGATATCCGTCATGAACAATCAAAGAAGCCGGCCGCTTCATAATCTGCCGCAGCCTCCCCCACCAGTAAATCCTGTCGCAGTTCTGCTACCAGATAAAGAGAACCACACACGACAACCGGTTCACTGTGGCTGGCATTTTTCAGTGCTGCAGCGAAACCTTCAGCAGCTGTTACATACTCAGAGACCGGCAATGTTTGCTTCTCAGCCCAGGCAACGACTTGTCTTGTCGAGACAGATGCCCCGAAAGAGACCGGGACAGCATAAACTGCGGCAGCATACTTTGCCAACGGCATCAAGATCTTTGCCGGGTCGCGCTCACCACTCAGCCCGGTCACCAGATGAATCCGGCGCACCTGCTGTTCAGCAAGATAATTGGCCAGGCAGGAAATCCCTGCAAGATTATGCGAGGCATCCAGCAGAATCTGTCGTGAGTTGCCGCACCATTCCAACCGTCCGGGCCAGACAGCTGTCTCTCCGGCAATACGTATGGCTGCATCACTTATCGCAAAGCCCTGCTTACGCAATTGCATGGCCCCGGCAACAGCCTGGGCGAGGTTGTCCAGCTGGTGTTCCCCGGCTAAAGCACAGGTTAAGCCATCGAGGCGCGCATCGTCGACAGCAACCGATAAATCATGATGGTTGCCCTGCCAGTGAAAATCGCGATCAGCAAGACAAACAGCCGCACCATTCTCAAGGGCCGCAGAGAGAATGACTTCGACCGCTGCCTGATCCTGCTTGCCGATCACGACCGGTACGCCGGACTTTATAATACCGGCCTTTTCCGTTGCGATCGAGGCAAGACTTTCTCCTAAATGTTCATTGTGATCCATGCTGATCGGGGTAATTAAACAAAGGCGCGGTTCAACGATATTGGTGGCATCAAGGCGCCCGCCGAGGCCCGTTTCAATAACAGCGATATCAACCTGGTGCTCTTTGAAAGCAAGCAGGGCTATCGCAGTCGTCGCCTCGAAAAAGGTCACCGGGATATCCCCGGCAGCCTGACGTATTTTCTCGGCGCACAGTGCTATCTCATTACGACCTATCGGCACACCATTAATTCGAATGCGTTCAGTGAAGCAGTGCAGATGAGGCGAGGTGTAAAGTCCTACTCGCAGCCCGGAATGCCTGAGCATTTCAGCCAGTAAGACACTGACCGAACCTTTGCCGTTGGTTCCGGCAACATGAACACAGGGCAAAGGGTCCTGAAGAAGCGGCAGGCGGGCTTTCAGCTCCCGCATATTCTGCAAGCCAAGCTTGACGCCGAAGCGCTGCAGTCCATAAAGGTAATCGAGACTTGCCGAGTAATCCACTGTCTATTGCTTGGTAAATATGCGCAGGGCCTGCGAGAGCTTTGCTTTCATTTCCTGGCGAGAGACAATCATATCGACCATGCCATGTTCCAGGAGATATTCGGAACGCTGAAATCCTTCCGGAAGTTTCTGGCGGATGGTCTGCTCGATAACACGGGGGCCGGCAAACCCGATAAGGGCCTTCGGCTCAGCAACATTAAGATCGCCAAGCATGGCGAAACTGGCAGTCACGCCACCGGTAGTCGGATCGGTGAGTACTGAGATAAACGGTATTCCGGCTTTTTTGAGCTTGGCCAAAGCAGCACTGCTTTTGGCCATCTGCATCAGTGAAAGGATACTCTCCTGCATGCGCGCCCCCCCCGAGGAAGAGAAAATCATAACCGGCGCCTTTTTCTCAAGGCCCAGTTCGATTGCCCGCGTCACTTTTTCACCGACGACCGACCCCATACTGCCACCGAGGAAACTGAAATCAAAAACAGCAACAACAACTTCCTGGGCGTTCATCATACCGGAACCGGTAACAACAGCATCGCCGCCATCATTCTTCTTAACAGCCGCCTTGATCCGATCGCTATATTTTTTTGTGTCTTTAAACTTCAAAAAATCCACTGATGACATATCGGCATCAATCTCTACGAAGGTCCCTTCGTCAATAACGAGTGCAATCCTTTCCTTTGCGCTGATGCGAAAATGATAGTCACATTTTGGACAGACATTCAGATTACGTTCAATCTCTTTGGAATAGATGATCTCTTCACAGTTTTTACACTTTGTCCAGAGTCCAGCAGGCATTTGAACATTCTTGGTTTCCACCAGCGCAATTGGTGCCTTTGATTTTTTAAACCAGGCCATGATTTACCTCGCGATTCAGACGGTTTCAGTGTGAGAAAGCGAACCGTTCGTTGCCGTTCAATACCCGACAGCGCTTCTGACAGGATGCCAGTTCCGCACTGATCATTTCAAGATATCGGGGCTCCATATAAAATAGTTTGACAGGCACTTCCAGTACGTCCTGTTTGTCGAACGACCTGGCTAGTTTGACGACAAAAGTTGAATCAGATCGCCGCCTTAAGTTGTCGAACAAATGTTCTGACTTCGTCCAGCAGAGCCGGTGAGCCACTGAATTCGGCGATCAGCTTGACCAGTGCACTGCCTACAACAACAGCGTCAGCAATCCTGGCGACGGCCTTGGCATCTTCCGGAGTAGAGACTCCAAATCCAACAGCCACGGGGACCGGACTCTGTTTTTTGAGTTCAGTGACAGCAGCAGAAATAGCCTCTGCGTCTACCTGCTGACTGCCGGTTACACCGGTCATGGAGACGTAGTAGAGGAATCCTTCACCACCTGCAGCAAGCTGGATACTACGTTGCGCGCCAGTCGTCGGAGCCAGCAGTGTAATCAGGTCGATTCCGGCATTTATGAGAAACGGATGCAATTCCTCCGCCTCTTCAGGAGGCAGATCAACCAGCAGCAAACCGTCGACGCCGGCAGTTGCCGCCTCGCGGGCGAAGCGTTCAGGCCCATAGCAGAATACCGGATTGTAATAACCCATCAATACAATCGGCACGTTGCTGTGCTGACGAACTCTTGAAACCATATCGAGCACTCCGCGCAGCGTCGTTCCGGACTCCAACGCTCGCTCCGAAGCGAGCTGAATCGTTGGGCCATCTGCCATTGGGTCGGAGAAGGGGAAGCCGAGCTCAATCAGGTCAACGCCGGATTCAATAAGCGTATGAATGATCTGTTCGCTGGTTGCCAGATCCGGATCACCTGCCGTAATAAAGGTGATGAGAGCTTTCGCGCCACGCTCTTTCAGAGCGTTCAGGGTAGCGGTAATAGTTGACATGGAGTTTTAACTCTCCGAAGTAATAAATTTTATCGGCACAGAACGATTGCTATCAATCGTTTTCTTCCTGTACCAATGATTTGACTAATTCGAGCAGGTCGAGAAACATCTTGTCATTCATTCGGCCAGTCTGAACATTATAACGGCTGGTATGGTAGCAACCGACCAACCAGAGTCCATTGGGCAGCAGAAAACTGCTCGCATGGCTGAAAGGAATATCAGACAGGCGCTTAATCAATCCCTGGGCCTGGAAGAGCCGCAGCAGGCTGTTGTGAGCACCATGCCCGAGGGCAATGATCACACGAAGCCGCTTCAAATCTGACAATTCTGCTTCGAGATATGACCGGCACTCGGCAAACTCGTCGGCGCTCGGGCGATTTTCAGGAGGCAGGCATTTGACCGCGTTGGTAATATAAAGATCTCGCAATGTCAAGCCATCGTATGCAGACAAGGCTTCCGCCTGGTTGGAAAATCCTGCACGATGCAACAGCGGGTACATGAAATTGCCTGCACCATCTCCGGTAAAGGGTCGGCCGGTCCGATTTGCGCCATGGGCGCCAGGAGCCAAACCGACCAGGCATACGCGTGCTTGCAGATCACCGAAACCGTTGACCGGGGCATTGCGATAATCGGCACGCAGACGCCCCTTGGCTGGCGCAAGTCGGGCCATAAAGGCAGTCAGTCGTGCACACTTTGTACAACAGCCAAGACCATCAAGACAAATTCCGGGCACGCTATTGTTACCTCTTCGGGCTCGGCTTGCCGCCGGGACGCCTGCGCCGTGATGGCAATGACTTGCCTCCACCACTTCTTTTTTCCGGCGCATGCGGTTTTTTGTGGGGCACGCCACGTTTGTAATCATGACAAAGGTCTTCGTCGCGCGGGACAGTGCTCGGAATTTTCTGGCCAATATACTCCTCGATGTCAGGGAGGAAATAGGCCAGGTCTTCATCAGCAAAGCTGATCGACTTGCCGCCTGCACCCGCTCGCGCTGTCCTGCCGATACGATGGACATAATCATCCGCATCCTGAGGCAGATCATAATTGATCACGTGGGTTACGCCCTCAATATGCAGACCGCGCGAAGCAACGTCGGTGGCCACCAGAAAATTCAGTTTTCCAGCCTTGAAATCATCGAGGATACGCAGTCGACGATTCTGGGGGATATCCCCGGACAGAACGGCCACCTTGAAATTGTTCAGCTGCAGACGTCCGGAGAGATGTTCACACTCCCTTTTGGTGTTTGCAAAAACCAGGACCCTGACCGGCTCCAATTCTTTCTGAAGCAAGCCGAGCAGGAGGGGAAACTTTTCCCGCCGTGAGACATGGTAAACAATCTGCTCTACGCGTTCGGCCGTCACTTGTCCAGGTTCAATACGCACTTTCTCAGCGAGATTCATAAACTCGTAGGCCAACTCCATGACACGTTGTGACAGGGTGGCCGAAAAGAGCATCGTCTGGCGTTTCTCAAAAGGCGGCAGTTTACGCAGGATATATCGCAGGTCGCGAATAAACCCCATATCGAACATTCTATCCGCCTCATCGATGACCAGGGATTCAACATGTTGCAGAGTGAATACATTCTGCTTGGCATAATCGATCAGTCGTCCTGGTGTGGCGACAATAATATCGACGCCATCCTGCAAGGCGCGTCGCTGTTTTTCATAGTCAACGCCGCCGAAGATAGCCTGCACTTTGAAGGGACAGCAGACGCCCAAAGCGATGGCGTCGGCACAGATCTGCACCACCAGTTCACGGGTCGGAGCCAGCACCAGGGCCCGCGGGCCACGAGACGATGCTGATGTGTTTTTCTGCAGCCGGGTAAACAGGGCGATAAGAAACGCTGCCGTTTTACCCGTGCCGGTCTGGGCCTGTGCAGCAACGTCATGCCCTTGCAGTGCCAGAGGAATGGCTTCTTCCTGGACTGGAGTCAGGTCAACAAAGCCAACCCGCTCAATGCCTCGCATAACTTCCGAGGGGAGGTCGAGTTCAGTAAATTTCATGCAGAATGACGACAGTCCAGGGATGTAAACGTTGAAAGCGTATTCTTTCCACGTTCTTATTCCGAGTACCGTGTCCCTTGTTTAGAGTTCTACACCCATTGCTTCGGCAACGGTGTGAATATCTTTATCGCCGCGACCGGAAAGACAAACGACGATCACTGCATCCGGGGAAAACTCCGGAGCAAGTTTGAGAAGATGGGCAACAGCATGGGCACTTTCCAGGGCAGGGATAATCCCTTCCATTTCCGTCAACATCCGGAAAGCCGCAAGGGCCTCATCATCGGTGACTGAAACATATTCTGCACGGCCGAGATCGTTGAGAAGAGCATGTTCAGGTCCGACACCAGGGTAGTCCAGCCCGGCTGAAATCGAGTGGGCATGTTGGATCTGGCCATCTTCGTTTTGCAAAAGGTACGTTTTGTTACCATGCAGAACGCCGACTCGACCGGCAGAGATGCTGGCTGCATGCTTGCCGGTTGCCACACCGAGCCCGGCCGCCTCGACCCCGATCAGGCGCACTGATGAATCATTAATGAACGGATAAAAGAGGCCCATGGCGTTAGAGCCGCCGCCGATGCAGGCTACGGCAACATCGGGCAGGCGCCCTTCCGCTTCAAGTATCTGTTCTTTGGATTCTAGACCGATAACAGACTGGAAATCGCGAACCATCTGCGGATAAGGGTGCGGTCCGGCCACCGTGCCAATCACATAAAAGGTGTCACGTACATGACTGACCCAGTAGCGCAGGGCTTCATTCATGGCATCCTTCAGTGTTGCGGTGCCGCTGGTGACTTCGTGGACACGGGCACCGAGCAGTTTCATGCGAAAGACATTCAGAGACTGGCGCCTGATATCCTCGGTCCCCATAAAAATGTCGCATTCCATATCGAAGAGTGCAGCAACAGTCGCTGTTGCAACACCATGTTGTCCGGCACCGGTTTCAGCAATCACCTTGCGTTTGCCCATACGACGCGCCAGGAGAACCTGCCCGACAGTATTGTTGACCTTGTGGGCGCCGGTATGATTCAAATCCTCACGTTTCAGGTAAATCCTGGCACCTTCCAGGTGCTCTGTTAATCTCCGGGCGAAATAAAGCGGGCTTGGCCGACCGACGTAGTCTTTGAGATAATTTTTAAACTCTGACTGGAAAGAGGGATCGACCTGAGACTGATTGTAGCTCTCCTCCAGTTCCAGCAGTGCCGGCATCAGGGTCTCAGCAACATAGCGGCCACCATATTGGCCGAAATGTCCGAGAAGATCAGGCTGTTGGTAGCTCACTTAAAATGCCTCCTTGGCCGCACGGATAAACCGTGCCACCTTTTCCGGGTCTTTTCGACCAGGCTTGCTTTCAACCCCACTCGAGACATCAACCCCGTAGGGACGAACCTGGCGCACGGCCTCTGCAACATTCTCCGGATTGAGCCCGCCAGCCAGAATGACCCGATGCTGTGCAGCAATAAGTGCGGCCTGTGACCAGTCGCAACGATGACCGGTACCTCCGAACTGATCCGGCACGTAGGCATCGAGCAACAGGGCAGAGACCTGATACGCATCGCATGCTTCACTGTGCGATATCTGTTTCTTCAGGCGCACGGCCTTGATCACCCGGCAGGGAGGATAGCTGCACTGGTCAGGTTGCTCATCTCCGTGTAATTGTACCGTATCCAGCCCGCAAAAATCGACTATCTCGCGAATCCGGGCAGGAGCTTCATTTACAAACAGACCAACTGTCGTCACCAGCGGGGGCAAGTCAGCGATAATCCACCTTGCCCGATCCGGATCGATGAACCGGGGGCTGCCGGGATAAAAAACGAACCCGAGGGCGTCCGCACCGCAAACCGACGCGTGACGCGCATCCTCGAGATCAGTAATGCCGCAGATCTTCACCCGCGGCACACTGTAACTGATCATTGATCAGCCAACCTTGGGCAAATGAGACAGTGATTCTTTGATCGCGTCTTCCGGGTACTCATAATCTTGCAACTCGTTGTTGAGATAGGCATCGTAAGCGGCCATGTCGACATGCCCATGGCCGGACAGGTTGAAGAGAATAACTCTCTCCTTACCTTCCTCTTTGGCCAGCAGGGCCTCGTCAATCGCACCACGGATGGCGTGGGACGATTCGGGGGCGGGAATAATCGACTCAGTACGAGCAAACAATACGGCCGCTTCGAAACAGGCAATCTGTGGCACCGCTCTGGTTTCAACAATCCCTTCATGCACAAGCTGCGACACCAGTGGAGAGGCGCCATGGTAGCGCAGCCCACCGGCATGAATGCCAGGGGGCATGAAATCATGACCAAGGGTGTACATCCGTGAAATAGGTGCCATCTTTGCCGTATCACCGTAATCAAAGGCGTAAATGCCCTTGGTCAGAGTAGGACAACTGGCAGGTTCTACCGCCAAGAGGCGAACCTCCTTGCCGTTTGCCTTGTCCGAAACGAAGGGGAAGGCAATCCCGGCAAAATTGGAACCACCACCATGACAGCCGATAACCACATCAGGGTAGTCGCCGGCAATCTTGAGCTGCTCCTTGGCTTCGAGGCCGATGATCGTCTGATGCATACAGACATGGTTCAGCACACTGCCGAGAGAGTAGCGGGTATCCTCGTGGGAAGCCGCATCTTCAACCGCTTCGCTGATGGCGATACCCAGAGAGCCCTGGTTGTCGGGATCTTTGGCGCGGATAGCCCGACCGGCACTGGTCCGGTCTGAGGGTGAAGGAAAAACCTCTGCGCCCCACAGCTGCATCATGCTTTTTCGATAAGGCTTCTGACCGTAAGAGACCTTGACCATGTAAACCGTGCACTCCAGGCCGAAAAGCTGGCAAGCCATAGCTATGGATGAACCCCACTGCCCTGCACCGGTTTCTGAAGCAATCCGCTTGGTGCCGGCAATTTTGTTGTAGTACGCCTGCGGTACTGCGGTATTCGGCTTATGAGATCCGGCCGGGGACACGCCTTCATACTTGTAATAAATCTTTGCCGGAGTTCCGAGGGCCTTTTCGAGTTTGTGCGCCCGAAACATGGGCGAGGGGCGCCATAACTTGTAAATTTCCCTGACCTCTTCCGGAATATCGATCCAGCGCTCCTGAGAAACCTCCTGCTCAATGAGACTCATGGGAAAAAGCGGCAGAAGATCATCCGGGGTCACCGGCTGCATCGTTACAGGGTGAATCACCGGCGCCATGTGCCCGGGCATATCCGGAATGATATTATACCACTGCCTGGGAAGTTGGTCTTCACTGAGAAGAATCTTGGTCTGCATGAGACATCTCCTTGAGTTAATAGTAATTGAATAAAATAACTGAAAATCAGCCGATATCTACCTGCAGCTCGCGAAGCTTGGCACCGATATTATCTTCACGCATAAGCGATTCTCCAACCAGGAATCCCTGTGCACCAGCATGCTGCAGTCGCAGAATATCAGCGCGGCAGACGATACCACTCTCTGCGACGACAAAATGACCTGCTGGAATCATCGGCAACAATCGTTCCGTCGTGGCCAGGTCGGTCTCGAATGTCTGCAGGTTGCGATTGTTGATACCAATCAGCTCGCATCCAGTTGTCAGCGCTGTCTCCAGCTCCGATTCGTCATGGACTTCCAGCAATACGTCGAGGTGAAGCTCGGTTGCCAGTGCATTGTACTCTTCCAACTGTACGGCATCAAGCATGGCGGCAATCAACAGTATAGCGTCGGCACCGGCGACCCGTGCTTCGTAAATCTGATAAGGATCACAGATAAAATCTTTGCGCAGCAACGGCAGGTTGACAACTTCCCTGATTTTGCTGAGGTACAGCAAATGCCCCATGAAAAAGCGTTCGTCAGTTAGTACCGACAAACAGGTGGCACCATTATCCTGGTAGATTCCTGCAATCGCCAGGGGGTCGAAGGCTGCGCGAATGACTCCTTTGCTGGGAGACCCTTTTTTGACTTCTGCAATGACTGCTGTCCACCCAGAGTCTGCCGTTGCTCGCAGAGCCCGCAAAAAACCTCTCGGTTGGTCATCAAGGTCGTCAACGCCACGCTGTAATGACGTGAGAGAGCGGCGTCTCTTGGCTAAAGCAACTTCCCGCCGTTTATGTTCGGCAATTTTATCAAGAATCATAAGCACTGTCCGGATAAAGGTGAAAATAGCAAGCGAGGTTCAGCTCAGGCATTCGTCAGAGCTACCAGACCTTCCAGTTTAGCCAGGGCCAGTCCGTCATCAATAGCAGCACGGGCTTTTTCGAGGCCGGCTTCGACATCTCTGGCTATCCCGGAAGCGACCAGTGCATAGGCGGCATTCAACAAGACGACCTCCCTTTTCGGCCCGGGGTTGCCAGTCAGGACATCTCTGACGATTATGGCATTCGTTGAGGCATCTCCGCCCTGGAGATCAGCGAGAGTACATCGGGACAAGCCAAAATCTTCGGGCTCGATCGTGAAGAGAGTTACTGCCCCATCACAAATTTCACCAATACGCGTCGGACCGGTCAGGGTCACCTCATCCATGCCATCCAAGCCATGAACGACAAATCCCCGCCGACAGCCGAGCTTGACCAGGACCCGGGCCAGCACTTCCACCAGGTTTTCGGCATAGACGCCGAGTACTTGTCGATCCGCACCGGCAGGGTTCGTCAAAGGGCCGAGAATATTGAATATCGTCCGAATGCCGATTTCCCGGCGCGGCCCGATTGCATGTTTCATGGCACCGTGCAGAGCTGGCGCAAACAGGAAACCAACGCCGATCTCGTTAATGCACGACTCAACCTGCTGCGGTGTCACGTTCAGGTTGACACCCAACGCTTCCAACACATCGGCACTGCCGCATGCAGAAGAGATGCTGCGATTACCGTGCTTGGCAACCTTGACACCACAGGCAGAAACAACGAGAGCAACAATAGTTGAGATGTTGAAGCTTTTCGTGCCGCTCCCACCTGTTCCGCATGTATCCAGGATCGTTTCCCGATCAATGTTGATCTCATCACGATCAATATCAAGGACCTTGCCCACCCGGATTGGCGTGGCATGATCGCGCATGACGCGGGCAGCACCGACAATCTCTTCAATTGTCTCACCCTTCATGCGTAAAGCGGTTATGAACGCTCCGACCTGGGCCGGAGTCGCCTCCCCACCCATAATCTGGTTCATCACATCAATCATCTCGGACTCAGCCAGATCATGATGAAGCACAACCTTGCCAATCGCAGCCTTGATCATTCGCTACTCCATTTAAGCAACAGGACAGAGCTCATATCTCACTCGCCAAAGTTCTGCGTCCAGCTTAAGTCGTCATTTCCAGGAAGTTACGCAACACATCCATGCCGTTTACTGTCAGGATCGATTCGGGGTGAAACTGAACTCCCCAGACCGGCAGTTCTCGATGGCGCAGGCCCATGATCTCACCTTCTGTGGTCCAGGCAGTCACCTCGAGGCATTCAGGCATTGACACCCGCTCGATTAACAGTGAGTGGTAGCGGGTTGCATCAAAGGGGTCGGGGAGCCCGGCAAAAAGTTCGCACCCGTCGTGAAAAACCGGACTGGTCTTGCCGTGCATCAAACGTTCGGCTCGCACGATACGGCCGCCGTTAGCCTGGCCGATTGACTGGTGACCGAGGCAGACGCCAAGGATCGGCAGCAGCCCGGAAAAGTGTTTGATGGCCGGCACTGAAATGCCTGCTTCATTCGGCGTACACGGACCCGGAGAGATCACCAGTCTTTCAGGATTAAGCTTTTCGATTTCAGCCAGTGTAATCTTGTCGTTACGGTAAACAACGACCTCTTCGCCCAACTCACGCAGGTATTGCACGAGGTTATAAGTAAATGAGTCATAGTTGTCGATCATCAACAGCATTTCAGTCCAGTCCCTGACGTGCGAGTTCTATGGCAAGCTTGACACCCATCGCCTTATTGACAGTTTCCTCATACTCGGCAGCAGGATCCGAATCGGCAACGATACCGGCACCGGCCTGAAGGTGAATCCGATTCTGGTGGGCAACCAAAGTCCTGATGGCAATAGCCAGGTCCATATTGCCGTCAAAAGAGATATAGCCGACGGCACCACCATAGATTTCACGGCGAACCGGTTCAAGTTCTTCGATAATCTCCATGGCCCGAATCTTCGGTGCACCGCTCAAGGTCCCTGCCGGGAAGGTCGCCGAGAAGACATCCAGCGCGTCATAACCAGGCAGCAGTTGACCACTGACGTTGGAGACGATGTGCATGACATGCGAGTAACGCTCAATCACCATCAATTCATCAACCTGAACAGAGCCGGTGGCACACACCCGGCCGAGGTCATTGCGGCCGAGATCGACGAGCATAATATGTTCAGCCCGCTCTTTCGGGTCGGCCAGCAATTCCTGCTCGAGATACTGATCTTCCTCGAAAGTCGCTCCACGCGGCCGCGTCCCGGCAATCGGGCGAACCTCAACATGGCTCCCCTCCTTGCGCACAAGTACTTCTGGAGAAGCACCAATGACGCGGGTTTCGTTGAACTGCAGGTAGAACATATAGGGTGACGGGTTGATGGTTCGCAAGGCACGGTAGACATCAAAAGGGTCTGCGTCGAGGTCGCCTGAAAATCTCTGCGAAAGAACCACCTGAATAACATCACCAGACCGGACGTAATCCTTGCAACGTTCTACGGCTGATTCGAAATCAGAGCGGCTGAAGTTGGATTGCAGCTCCTTTGCTGTTGTATTTGAAGCCCAGACACAAGCTGAACGCTCCGGTAAAGGTCTGCGCAATTGAGCAACCATCCCGTCTATACGTTTTATTGCCTTGTCATATAAAGAAGCGTGATCATCACCATCACGCAAATGAACATTACTTATGACCTTGATCTTTTGTTGCATGTTATCAAAGATCAACAGTGTTTCAGTGATCAGGAACCAGCTGTCATAAGTACCAATTTCTGCTTTATTGAGCTCTGGCAGATCTTCAATGTGACGAACCATGTCGTAGCCGAGATAACCGACCGCACCCCCAAAAAAACGGGGCAGGTCCGGAAGAGCTACCGGATGATATGGCGACAGAAAGGCTTTTAATGCAACCAGAGGGTCGATTGTCGTGCCGGACTCAACCGACTTACCATTTTCTAAAATCTCATAAAAGTTATCACGACACCTGAACGCACGTCCGGAACCAACCCCGAGAAAGGAATAACGCGCCCATTTCTCGCCACCGGCAATACTTTCCAGCAGAAATGCACTTTGCAGATCATCGATCTTACAGAATGCAGAAACAGGGGTTTCCATGTCAGCGAGAATTTCACGGTAGACTGGAATCAGATTGCCTTGGCTGGCTAAATTTAAAAACTCATCACGAGATGGGGAATACATACCATTTCCTTATGGGATTAACCGCGCCAAAGTAGCATGAAGGTTAGGAAATGGCAAGAGAAGCGAAGGTGAGCCGGCCAATAAATGATTGACCGAAAACAACCTACTTGATATGCATATGAGGTTAATTGTACCACTAAATAACCCTGTAAACTAATAATCAGGAGAGAACATGATACGAGCAGCAAAACAGGATACTGTGAAGGTCCATTACATCGGACGCCTTAACGACAACACTATTTTTGACCAGTCCCCGGAGGACCGCCCCCTGCATTTCATTATTGGACGCCAGGAAGTCATTGCCGGTTTTGAAGATGCTGTTGAGGGCATGTATCAAGGCGAGAGCAAAACGGTTACGATCCCTTGCGAAAAGGCTTATGGCATCAGCAAACCGGAATTGCTGGAGCAGGTCGACCGCAGCATCATCGACAATGATGTGGAACTTCAGGTTGGCGGGCAACTGCAGATCACCAAACATGACGGCAGTGTCTTATATGTTATGGTCAGGGAGATTACTGAAGAAAGGGTAACCCTGGATGCAAACCATCCTCTGGCTGACAAAGACCTGACTTTTGAAATCAAGATGCTTGAAGTGAAAAAAAATCAGAGCGAGTAAGTTTTCACAAAACATCGGTAGTAGAACAAAAGAAGGGCGGGATGTGGTATCCCGCCCTTCTTTATATGCTTGCTGCCCTGAGAAGCTACTTTTCTTCGACCAGCGCTTCTTCAGCAGGGGTTTCTTCAACAGTGACTTCTTCAGCAGGTGCAGGCTCAACAGTCTTCACTGTGCGTTTAGCAGGTGCCTTTTTCTGCTTCGGCTTTGCAGTAAACTCCTCTTCGACCAGTTCGATCATTGAGAGAGAAGCATTATCACCGGCTCGATGTCCCAGCTTGATGATCCTTGTATAACCACCAGGGCGATCGTTGTAACGCGGTGCAATAGTTTCAAACAGCTTGGCAACTGTTTTCGTATCTCGCACAAACTGCAGTGCCAAACGGCGCGAGTGAAGATCACCGCGTCGTGCCAGAGTGATCAACTTCTCTACCAGTTTACGCAGTTCCTTGGCGCGAGCATCGGTTGTGGTGATTTTTTCACAATTAAAAAATGAAGTCACCATGTTACGCATCATGGCTTTACGGTGACTGGTGTTGCGGCCCAGCCGCTTACCGGATTTTCTATGGCGCATTGATATCAGGTCCTTTCTCTAGTTAGTGTCCATCCGGAAATTCTGGACAACACAAGCACAGTTTTCGATCTGGAAATGAGTAATTTTTCGCAAAGTCAAGGAAAGCAAGGATTTGTGCGGAGGC
>JBPPMD010000207.1:0-2213 GCA_051305875.1 Desulfuromonadales bacterium
ATGGCCTGCGGGCTATTCCCCTGAACCAGGCCGTTGATGGCCAGTTTGCCATCCTGATCCTCGATGAGAATGGTGACGTTTCCTTCGCCGACCGGGTAGTTGATCACACCCTTGCTCCAGACTTCATCCAGCGAATCGTACTTGTTGCGATCCTCCTGGAGAATCATGCGACCGGCGTTGATGCCGCCCTTGGCCAGATAGTATGCCCTGGTGCTGTCGCGGAACGTCTCGGTGAGGCGCATGTCGACCATGGTTGAGAAAGCCAGGTCCGTCAAAAGTGACGTTAACAGAGCGACGACCACCAGCACCAGCAGGAGAGCCATCCCCCGGTTTCCTCGTCGGTCTTTCATAGGACCTCCGCATCAGGAACTTCGAAGGCCGAGATGAAATGGGCCGGTTCCTTTTCTCCCGTGCGCAGCCGCAGCGAAATTTCAACCAGTTCCGGCAGACCGGAAATCCGCCCGTCCCATGTCTCCTGCCACAGCCCGTTGGCATAAAAACGCAGCCTCAGCGACTCGACCCCCGGCACCAGACGCATCATGCCCGCAGCCTCTTCATCAGTCTGCTCATGGACAGGGTGCTCGCTGCGCATCAGCACCAGTCCGCCGTCCGTAGCTTCCTGATCTTCGATGAGCTGGTAACGGACCCTGGCGATACCCGATCCGGTCTGGCTCAACGGCGACACTGCTGTTGTAGACAGCTCCAGTTCAAGCGCGTCATCGTCAACCGAACTACCGCTAAACACCAGATCAGGGTCACGCGGCTGAAAATAGGTGCCGCGCAGTTCACGGCCCAGGCGATCGAAAAGGACCCGCGCCCGGTGATACTCGGCGCTGTCGGCATCCAGTCGCTCCCGGGTTAAACTGACCGAGGTGAAGATGCCATAAACAGAGGTCAGCAAAATGGCCAGGATACTGATCGCAACCAGCACCTCGACCAGGGTGAAGCCTTGCTCAGAGCTAGAAAATGAATGACGTGAGATCGACCAGCTCATTGCGCTCTTCGTCTCCCCAGAGAACGGTTACGGTCACCATCTGTACCGACGGCAACGGCGTATCGGCATAGGAAATCTGCCAGCGATATGCTGCGTAGGGACCGCTGAACTCACCCTGCATTTCAGCACTCTGCAGAGTCCCTTGCCTGGCATTCACTTCGGTTTCGGCCATCTTCTGCTGAGCCAGCAAAGTCGCGGAGGTAATCCGCTGCAGACGATCATGAACCTCGATCGAACGATTGGCCAGCGACAGCAGGGACACCATGGCGATGCTGACGATGGCCAGCGCAATCATGATTTCCAGCAGCGTAAAACCACTGCGCTTGGATTTTGTCGGGCCAAAGGCCTGCTGCATTACCAGTTCTGCCATGTCTGCATCGGCTCAAAATTCACGGTAGCCATCGAATACTTCGGTGGTTCCGGTCAATGGCATGACCCTCAGGGTCAACATTTCGCCGGCCCCGTCCTCGAGATGGATGACCGTTTCTTCCACCCAGCCGCTCGGGTGTAGACGGGTCGTCACCTGTCCCGCATTAAACTTGCCGCGTCCCGGCAGATGCAAATCCTTGAAACGGACATCGCCTTTTAACGCTGCTTGCCGGCCCTGGTCCGGCGCATCGATCAGCTCACCATCGACTTCCAGTATCTGTGCCTGGTAGGTCCCCTGGTCCAGATCGTAAATCAAGCGATATTCGAGCCCGGACATGGCGGATTCGTTGAACATATATTTGATGGTGCCGCTGAGCCGCCTTGCCGAAGTGCCGAGGCTGCTGGTGCCGACATTGCTGAACAAAGGCACACTGAGCACCATGAACAGGCTGATCAGCACCATCACTACAACAATTTCAACAAGCGTGAAACCGGCTCTGCCTGTGCGCCGGGTAAAACTTTCAGGTTGCAATTCACAGCTCATAATGGCCATTTCAGACTAAGAGAGTGCGGGCTGGCCGCAGCTGAGAGGAGGGCTGTCAATCGAGCTCCCAGCTGTTGATGTCAGCATCGAAACCCTCTCCTCCGGGTTGACCATCGGCACCGTAACTGATCAGGTCGAAATTATTACTATGCAACCCCGGTGACAGGTAGACATAATTATTGCCCCACGGGTCGAGTGGTGTCTTTTTCAGGTAGCCGTCGACCGAATATTTGGCCGGTATTCTCCCGGTTTCCGGTTTTTCGACCAGGGCCTTGAGCCCCTGATCCGTCGACGGATAAAAGCCGT